>JASMLP010000201.1 GCA_030748635.1 Planctomycetota bacterium | reverse complement strand
CCCGTGATCCGTTTTTCCCCCAAAAAGAGCTGGAGATCGCGCCGAAACCGCGTTTTCTCCTCCTCGCCAAGGGCGATATAGAAGACGACCCGAGAAGCGAGAATGGTTTCCCAAAGAGGGGAGAAAGGTTCGGCCAGGATTCTTTTTCGCCTACGCTGTCCACGCAGGAAAAACGAACGGAGTAGATACCCGACGCTGATTCCGACCGGGAAGACGACCAGGAGGCAGAAGCGGAGCGCCTCCCCCCTAGGCTGGTGCGAGAAGCTCCACAGACTTCCCAGGAGGACGCAAACGAGTGTGGCCCCAACGGAGAGTCCGGTGGCGACTTGACGTTCCAATCGGTCGCCGGGGCGAGAGCATAAACTCGTCTGAGACGCTTCCATCTCCATCTTTCGCTTTACATCTGTCCATGAGATAAGTCCGCGTGTGCCCAACGGGCACCCTCTCAAAACAGAGTGCCAGCCTGATTCGTGCCCCGTCAATAGATTAAGTCCGCATGTGCCCAACGGGTCGTCATCTCAAAACGGAGCGCCTGCCTAAATCGTGCCCGCCTCCTAAGGAAATCGAACCCACCCGAGAGGGTATGCGAGCGCCTTTCGTCCTTCCCGAATTCGCTTTCATAATCGAGGCTCGCCCCTCCACCGTGGCGAAAAGACTCTCTATGAGAAACGAGGCCTTTCGCTGTCCCCGCGCTTCCACCACCATCCGTTTTCAGATGGGAGAAAAATCTCGCTACAATAGACACGGACCCCGATCCCTGATCTGGAAAAGAGACCAAGAACGAGCCACGTGTGAGGAGTGACGCTCTAACGATTCGTCGTTGATGTTTCAGAGGAACGATCCCACGGCTTTTCTAAGGGAAGATGCATGACAGATTTTTCCGTTTCGGTCAAGGTTTGGTGGGGAGGGATGGCCCTCGTATCTATAGTGAACCTAAGCCTCTGGACGGCCTCTTGGCTGCGTCAACGTCGACGAAGGGCCGACTTTTCCGATGCTTTGTCTCGCTACCGGTTGTGGCAATGCTGGATGTCGGGCGTCTATGTCCTGGGATGCGCGTCTCGCTCTTTCGTAATTCGGGGAGATGTGAGACGCTTCAGCATGATCGACCACTGGTTCTCCACTGTTTTAGTCGGTAGAACCATCGCGACCATCGCCGAAGTTTGCTTTGTGGTCCAGTGGGCTCTTCTTTTACACCTCTTGGGTACAAGAGCCGAATCCCAGGGGGCCAGGAGACTCTCTTGGTGCTTGGTACCGATCATCGTTATTGCTGAGTGTTGTTCCTGGTTCGGAGTAGTGACAACGAATTATCTTGGCAACGCCGTGGAGGAGTCGTTATGGGCTCTGACAGCGATGTTGACCCTTGTGGGTTTTGCGTTGTGTTACAAGAACGTCTCTGTTCCTTATCGGAGATTCCTGAATGTAGGCTTCACCTCGGGCGTCTGCTACATCCTCTTCATGATCACCGTGGACATACCAACCTATCTGTCGCGGTGGCGAGCGGACGAACTCGCTGGCAAAACCTACCTGACGCTAGGTGAAGGCCTAGTGGACATCCAGCGATATATCGTCACTGGCCGCTATGAAGACTGGCAGTACGACATGGTCTGGATGTCTCTCTATTTCAGCGTCGCGGTTTGGATCAGTTTGGCGTTGACCCTGTGGCCGTTCCAAGAAAATCGAGCCGCGAGGGATCGGACTCCAGATCACCAATCCTGACGCACCGGCGCGAATCTTGATCCCTGCAAAAGAAATCGGCCAGCGGTTCCGAGGAAACTCGAACCGATCTTCCGATTCGGAGGTCCCGACGAAACGCTTCGGACAGATCTTCTTGTCATCGAATGGAACTTTTCGAGAACTCAGATCGCCATCGTTTACTCTGCGGCAACTCCAAATTTGAATTTTTCAAAACAGAACTTGCCAAAAAGACCACAAACGATACCTTGCCGGCGGTTCACGAGTGTCGGGAACAGGATCGTCATCAAACACCCATCTATCGGGGGGATTCCGATGGTTCGAAATACGTTGATCCGAGTCTTCACCTCCGTTCTCTGTTTCACCGCCTTTCTCGCCGCCGCGTCGCCGGGGGTCAGTGAAGAAACCTTGCCGCTCGACCAACTGACTTTCGATCAGTGGTACGGCATCTACATGCAGGGAAAGAAAGTCGGTTACGCGCACCTGAAAACCGGACCGATCGATCATCAGGGGATGCCGGTCTTCCAGGTTGACGCCACGATCAAAATCGAGGCCCAGATCGAGAGCATGAAGATGCAGATCGGGCATCGGTCGAACACTCACTTCGCGACCCAAGCTCCTTGGAAGCGACTGCGCGCCCAAGAGGTGATGGACATGGCGGGCGCCCGGACCACTTACAAGGAAGCCTTTGTCGACGGGCGCTACTCCGTCACCACCCTCACCCCAAGCGGAACGCAACAGCAGGTCACCGATCAACCTTCCGCCTCCCTGGCCGATCATTTCGCGATCGAACTTGCCTGCCTGCGTGGGGTCCCAAAAGGATACAAGGGAGAGTCACTCTCATGGAACGTGGAAACCATGAACGATGAGAAGAAGACCTTCGAATTTCTACGGGTAGAAACACGGATAAGTGGGGGAGTCACGACCTCTCTCGCTCACGTGCGGGAGATCGGTGAAGACGGAGACGCCTCTGAAATCGTCTACGAAATGGAAACCGGTCGCATTGTTCAGTGGAGCATGGGGAGCCTCTTCACCATGCGACTCGAGCCCAAAGAGATGGCGCTCGATCGATCGAAGATCCGCGACTACGTGCTGACCAGCAACCACAGCGTCGATCGCAAACTCGGATTCAACGATCCGACTCGAGTCGAACGCTGCCACCTCTTCCTTCCCGGCCTCCTTCCCACGGACGTCAAAAAATCCCCTCGACTGGATATCAATGAGCGTGATGGGGGAGTCGAGATCTGGGTTCGCAACGAGCCCTTCTCCGCCCCCGGCGAAGCAACCTCCGATCCCGCCCATTTCTTGAAGGATTCCCCCGGCATCCAGTCCGCACACCCCGAGATGGTCGCCCTGGCCCAAAAGATTGTGGGCCTGGAAACCTCGCCGCGCAAGAAAGCGGAACGGATCGTGCACTGGGTCTACGCCAACGTCGAAAAATCTCGCCTGTTCGACACTGATGCGCTCACCGTGCTCCGTAAACGCAAGGGAGATTGCTCCGAACACTCCATCCTGGCCGTGGCCCTGGCTCGCGCGTCGGGCATTCCCGCTCAAAAAGAGGGGGGCATGATGTACGCCGGCGACCGGCAAAACGTGTTCGTGGCCCACGCCTGGGTGCGCTTTTATCTCGAGGGCGCCTGGGTGGAAATGGACCCGACCTGGGACCAGGTACAGGTCGATGCCACCCATATCACACTGACCAGCACCGGCTTCTCGAAGCTGCAGGGCCAGAAGATCCAGGTTCTGGGAGCGAGCGGCGCCACGGGTCTGGGCTTACGCCGCTGTGCGAACCGCTCCTGCCGAAAGCTGGCGATCTCCGACTCCTGGACCCAGTGCCCGGACTGCGCGAAACCACTTCCTGAACTCTCCCAAGGGGAGCGGTGGGAGTTTCCCGAAAAATTCGTGGTCGTCGGGCGGATGTACCGCAACCGGGAGCGGGGCTTCCAGATCGAAATACCGGGCCCGAGATGGTCCTTCATTACCGACACGAAGCTCGTTCAGAGCCAGCGCAATCGAGTACCGGTTATCCTCCACTCCCGGAACCAACGATACGCTATGGTTCGGATCGAGGAACCGTCGGAAAAAACTCTCGAAGAGTACGCGAAACAGATCCGTCCCAAGGGTCAGAATCCGACCCGACTTGGACAGGAGAAGATCACCATTCACGACCGCGAAGCGATCCGGATCCGGTGGAAATCTTACATCAAGGAAGAGCCCACTCATTTCTCCTACGCCCTCATCCAGGACGGCAACCGCTTCTATCAGATCCTCTGTTGGTGTTCGGAGGCAGCCGACCCGGAAACAGCTCAAACCGAGTTCGAGACCATTCAGCAGAGTTTCCGGATCCGAGGGAGACCCAGACCCCAATAGAACCGCTCGAACGAAGAACACGCCAAGAGATCGGGATCCTCGCCAAAACGGGAGAAACCGGGAGGGGAAGGCGCCCTACTCGTCGGGGAAAGCTAGTCCGCGAGGGGACGACTCCCCCCCATACGCCAACCCCCTAAGTTACTCAACAACATGGGCCTACAAGAGGGATGGGTTCTTGTCGAGAGAAAAGATTCTTCGGTCATTGATGGGACTAGGAAGAATTTTTCAACCCGATCGGGGGGCTGGTTCGTACAACCCCCGAAAAGCCCCTGCGCCCCGTGACTTCTGGAGCGCCCCAACCAGAATAGAGATGACAATTTCAGAAAAAATTAATCAGAGCGTGGTACTTGGTGCTCTGGAGTATGACGAATGGCCGCAAGCCAGGTAGACCCGACAATCGCGGGCAGAAATCTCTGGTCGCTGAAAATCGGTGTGACACCAAGAACAATCGGAACGGTTCGACGGAAAGGAAAGCGTATGTGGATCCGAAAAAACCCGAACAATCATCGGTTTGGTTTCTCACTGATCGAACTTCTGATCGTGATCATCATCATCGGGATTTTGGCTTCGATAGCGATTCCGATCATGGGGCAGTTCCGCAGTCGCCAGGCGCTACAGGATGCCGGAAGCTTGATTCAGGGAGTATGCACAAAAGCCAGGTCTCACGCGATTGCAACTCGAGATAAACAGTATGTGATCCTGTATGCGGACCATCGCAAACTGGACGAGGTGATCGATGTTCATCTCAACCTCTCCGACGGAACCCAAAAATCTTTCCGGAGGGGGTATGGCTGGATTCAAGTCGTCGATTCGTTCGAGCGGAGCGGGAGTACCGAGAAGGAACTAGAACCCTACGGCGCTTCCTATCGACTGCCCAAGAACACGGAATTCGATCCGGAGCTGGCGAAAAACGTGGTCCTCACCTTCTACGCGGATGGAAGCATGTCTTCGAATCTTCCCGACCACGCCGCTGGCATGGACCTCTTGATCGCCCAGCTGGATCGAGGCTCCCAGCGAGTTTGCTGGGTCGACTTCATGAGAAACACCGGGGCCGTGGACTTTGTCGTCTGTTCGCGCTAGAGGAAACCCTTTCAGGGAAGAATAAAGTTATGAAGAACGATAAGACTCAGCTCTTAAAAAATAGAGGCTTTACACTCATCGAGCTTCTGGTTGCCGTTGGACTCATGGTGGTCCTGGTTTCAGTTGTGGTCGTGGTTTTTGTTCGTAGTACCCAGGCCGTTGCGACCGCTAACAGCCTGGTGGAGATCTCTCAGAACGGACGCGCCCTCCTCAACATCATGGGGCGAGAAGTCGCCAGCACGCTTCCGGTCGATTCACCGAACACCCACTTTGTTGTTCGGAGCTTGAACTCCAGTCCGAGTTGGTTGAACCAGGACCCTTTTCCGGTCAATCGTTCGGGAGCGCAGTGTCAAGTGACCAAACCCCTGCTAGACTTCTTCGGCCGAACCACCTGGATGGACAATCAGCAGGAACCGGCGAGGAAAAGAAATGAGATTGCGAGGATCTGTTACCGTCTTCGAAAAGATCCCCAGGGCAGTCCATTCACGCCTCGTTCGAGTCGTATCATTCTCGAAAGAGTGATTCTTGTTCGGAAAGGAGATGGCAGTCTCCAGGCCTGGGCAAGCGATCTATATCGCGCAAACCCCCAACTACAAATAACCTACACCATCGCCTATTTCGATCGCAGCGCCGACGGTTACTTGCAACCCAACCCGGGAGAGAAGATCTCCCTGACAAAATTGCCGCCCAAAATCCGTTTCGATCTCCTGGTGAAAAAAACGGAGAGAATCGAAAGTGACCGACAAATAACGCGAGAATTTCTCATACCCGCCGGAACCACAAACTGAAGGGGAAACCGATGTATTCCAACCGTCAACATCGCAAAGAAGGATTTACCCTGGTCGAGATCTTACTCGCTCTTTGCATCCTGGTGATCGGTCTCGTAGGTGTCTTGGCAATCTTCCCCGTGGGCATCAACAGTTCACGGTCGGCGGTGGAGCAGAATCGGGCGGCCCTTCTCGCCGAAAGCGTTAAAGATTCGCTCGTGCATGGATTTCGCACAACGCCTCCGCTGAATACGAAAGTCTCATTTTCTCCCGGTGGTAACAGCAACAAAGTAACGTTCTCTCTGCCAGCATCGGGAACGGTCGTCGATCTGCCCCAAGATCTGGATGCCCAACTCCCAACGCAAAATCGTCCCGTATTCCTGGCTGATTTTGATCCCCAGTATTCGTTCCGTGTCCAGATAGAAAAGGACAATTCGAGCTCTCTGGTCGACAATCTTTATCAGGTTCATGTTCACGTCTACCGAAATTACGTCCCCCAGGATTGGAACCGAAATCTGGACCAAGATGCCAACCACACCGGAGAACGGGGAAGCGGTCGCGTTCCGGTTCGGCTGATCAGCAGTTACAAGACTCTGGTTACCTCGAAATAGCGAGGGAGTAACCACCAAAAACCGTGAATCATCCATTCACTCGAGGACGGTCGGCCATCTAAATCCAGATGGGTTGTTCGATTCGTACTCCTATCGACTACGGTCCCTCGCTATGCCGCACGAACAACGACAACGCGGCCCAGGCCTTTCGGAAACCCCAATCGCTGGCAGGGGCAAGTCCATCTATTCCCCGACTTCAGATCGTAAGAGCGTGTCGGTGTACGCTCGCAGTAGAGCCTCCATTTCCTGCTCCAGAGAGTGTCGCTCCTGAACATAAGCCCTTGCTTGCCGGGAACGACTCTCTTGTTTTTCCAAGGAATCGATCGACAGTTCTTCAAACCAGGCGCTGAGAGCACCCCGATCCCCTGGCCGAAGAAGCCGGGCAACGGCATCCGGGGCGCCCCGAAGAAGTTCTCGATTACCGGGAACGTCGCTGGCTGCCACCGGCAGTCCAGCGGCCCAGGCCTCGAGGATCGCGTTACTCGCCCCTTCATGATGAGAGTAGTTCAAGAGAGCGTGGGAACGAGCGTACACAGCCTCGATCCCAGTCGATAAAACCGGCTCTTCGATCTCGACAAAATCTAGTTGGCTCGCAAGGTGATTCACTTTCTGACCGTAGTCGGAGTCGGCTACCGCCCCCCGAATGACAAGAGAAAATCCGGACGGCAGATCTCGGATTCCGGCAAGAGCCCGAAGAACCTCAAGCTGTCCTTTGACCGGCCGGATGGCGCCAATCATCAAAACCTGAAAACCGCTGCGCGAAGGACGTGATTTTTCCTGTGAAATCGACTTCACTCCTCTTGGAACCACAAAAGTAGGTGGAATCGACTCCACAAGTCGGCGCAACCGGTCGGCCTGAGCCTCATGAGGAATGAGCACCCCTTGAACCTGCCGAAAGACCTCCCCCATGGACCGCGCCGCCGCGGTTTCCCCCTCATCATAAAGTTCGGTACCCCCCAGGCTGATGATGACCGGCGCAGAAAAATATTGCCCCAGCGCAACCGCGGAGAGACCGGTGTGCAAAGCGTGATGCCCGTGAACGAGATCGGCCCTCTGGACCTTCGAACACTCGGAGGGTTCCGAGCAACTCACTTCGTGGCCTAGCGACTCCATACCCCTGGCCCATCGTAAAACGGTGGTCCGGTTTCCGCGCGCCGGACCGACAGGTGGAAGAATCAAGGCTATATTCATGAAACGTCTACGACACAATTTATCTTCCATCCCACCAGGAACAAGGCGTTCCTCGAACACAAAGTACCTTTTCGCATTCTGGTTCACGGAATGAATACATGCGGTCCCTTCGCCAGACCCGAAAGGAAGCGTTCTCCCGATGAAGCTTTCTGGCGAATCTTGGTACGAAACCCAAGACGACCCGACAACTCCCAACCAGAATCGAATCCTCGCCAACCGACCCGGAGTTTCATTGGATAAATAGAAAACGAATCGACTACGGGCTCGGATAAGCTTGAAACGGAATCCCCTCTGTCGGAGAAGGCTCGAATCCAGCGCTCCCCCGGTTCCCAAAGCCGCCCTCACGAATTCGAAAACCCGCGAGAACGGCTACATCCTCGAAACTAGGCAAGTAACCGACTTCTATCGATCAAATCGTTTACCTGGAAAAGTCTCAGGTGAAAAGAGGTCGGCGGATTCGAGACGAATCAGCCTCGGCTTCGTTTCGAACTGGACGATACGACCGGAAAATTTGTATTCGCCGACCCACAACCGATTCCCAGAAACCGCCATGCGTTTGGGCCAAAAGAGGGTCGACCGACTGATCCCCGAATCGATATCGTCGGCATCCTCGGCTCCGAGGTAGGCGTCGGGCTCTTCGCCCGCCACGGCATCTTCCCAGTGCTCCCAGAAAAGTACCCGGTTATAGGCAAAGTCGACCAGAAAAAACCGATCGCCATCGATCTGCGCCTCGGCTCGACTTCCCGAGATGAATTCCGTCTTCGCGATCTCTTGGGGTACAGAATCCTCGGCCAGTGTCGCCACCTCGAAAATCATCGTCGAACTGTTCGAAGACACCACCAGGTGATTTCCGTCACTCTGTAAATCGTACTCGGTTCCATCCAGTTCAATACAAAATAGCGGCTCCTCACCTGAGGTCGGCAATTCGGACCACACATGAATCTGGCCGTTACCGTCAGCCAGGTAGAAGTAGTGATCATCGAGCGCAACTCCGGAAATGCGATCGTATTCGACCGAACCGATTTCGCCGTTGAATTCATAATCAGGCTCTTCTCCCTCGAAGGGAAGTTCCATCCAGATCTTCAGTGACCGGAGTTGCCCAGCCACCACGAGAACACCCTGGTGAATTACGATATCGCTCGAACTGTCGATCTCCTCGATCCGAACGGTCGGTGGTGTGCCGCTTTCGGTGGGAATCTCTCTCCATAGAGAAAGCGCTCGATCGTAGCCGGACCCGATCACGAGACTCTGGCCATCGGTTGCAATGGCCGGATTCGTGATGAAGTCATTACTCATAAGAGTGTCGGTGTTCAGATCGGGTGCGCCCAGAACAACCTCGGGATTCTGAGAATCGGATGTAATTTCGGACAAGAATCCCAGGACTCGGTTGCCGTTGTAATCGGTCACAAAGACTTGCTCTCCCGCTACGGCGACTCCCGAACAATCTCCACCCCGTAACCCAAAGGCGCTATTATCGATCGAAAGGTCCGGCGCATCGCTGTTGGATTCGGGCAACTGATTCCAGATTTGAAGGGTCGTCCCCATGATATACAGAGAACCATCCGAACCAAAATCGCCCTGCAGCCAGATGGTGGGGGAATCCGGATCGGTCAGGAAATAGTCCGGATTCTCCTCCTCTTCGGTCGGAAAGATTTTCCAGACCCAGGCTCCCATCGGAGAATCCGTATTGGATGCGTTGTGGTCCCCGATAATGAGGCTCTCTCCGTTGGACGTGATCCCCCGAGGAGTTCCGGCATCGCCATCGGCCGTCAACAGGATATCCGCCTCCTGATCGTCGGAGGTTGGAAACTCATTCCAGATTAATACCCATCCCCCAAAACCGATGCCGCCCTCCGCCTTGCACGCGGTCGAGGTCACCACAAGTTTTTCCCCATCGGTCCAGACGCTCCAGGGCCAGACGAAACGATCTTTTCGCGGTTCCATCGGAAACGTATCTCCGGGCTGGATTCCTTCGAGGACGAAGTCCGCCGAAGCGCCATGGGCGGTGGGAAGGGTATTCCAGACCAGAATTCGGTGGTTGTAGGTGTCAGCCACGAGCAACCGACCTTCGTGGAGACTGACGCCGGCCGGCCAGTTCATCTGGCCCAAGCCATCACCAGCATCGTTCGAATCCATATCGGGCTGACCGAGAACGAGATCGGGAGGCGTGTTACTGGTCTCGGGAAGAGTTCGCCAGACGAGCACTCGGTTGTTGTTGCCGTCGCAAAAAGCCAGACTTGTCCCATCGGTGGCAATGGCCTTGGGATGATTGAAAAGAAGCTCCCCACCGGTTTGATTGAAATCGATCCCTCCGAGCAAAACCGAAGCTTGTTGACCGGTTTTGAATTGCTTGCGCAAGCGGGGTCGACATCCGATGGAAGAAGAGAGAAAGCAAAGTAGAAGAATCAAAACAAATGGGCGTATTCGGTGCATCGGTATCATCGTCAAACTCCTCGGAAAACGAATTGAGATTGTGTTTCCCGAGGACTAATGCAATCGACATGCCAGTCCAAAAACTCTCTGCATGTCCTTTAAATGTAAAAGCTTGCGACTTTGCTTGTCCATCATGACCCTCACGAAAAATGAAAAACAGTTAACAAACTGTAAGGGGGATTAGCTTGAAAACGACTTCGTCGGAGAAGTTGGATCCAAGGGTGGAAGAAAACGATTTCGAGTCCAACCGATCCAGGAAATCAAATTGGAATTGTCAGCGAAAAGCCCAGTCCGTGAACTCTGTTCAGACAGAAAATGTGAATGAAACAAGCTTGACAAGTCAGTAAGCACTTACTTATTATCCGACTGATGACACGAACCCGAAAGCCAGCGGTCCAGCGACGAGAAGAGATGATCCGGGCGGTGCTCCGGATCATCGGTGAAAAGGGAATCAAATCCCTCACCACCGCCAATCTGGCGCGAGAGGTCGGACTGACCACAGGAGCCATCTTTCGTCACTTCCGGTCGCTCGAAGAACTACTACAAGAAACCGTTTACGTTGCCATCCAAGATATCGAAGCGACTTTTCCAGACACAAGCCTGGAACCGATAGAACAGATCATGAAGCTGGTTTCAAATCGGGTTCAGCTCCTGAGCAAAGATCCTGGGCTGGCATGGCTACTTCGCTCCGATGAAGCCAACCACATGCTGCCCGTGACCGCAGTCAACGCACTTCAAGCGGTCGTTCAGCGGTCGCGAAAATACCTCTTGAATGCAATGAAAGAGGGGATGGATCGAGGAACCGTTCGCAAAGACATAGATGCTCCGGAACTGATCGTCATCGTGATGGGAACCATTCAGGTACTTGCAGGATTGACAGGTATCCACCGCACACAAAAAAACGTTGAGAACATCTCGAAAACGAAAACCTTATCCGCGCTACGAACCATTCTTTCTGCGAGAAAGTCAAAGAAATGACATCAAATCGCCCTAATAAAAGGAGTATTACCCGATGAGTATCGCAATCATTCCCAGCAACTCCCTGGCTCAAATTGCAACCGAACATCCTATGTCCACGCGTGTCTTTGCTCGACATCAGATGGACTTTTGTTGCGGCGGCAACCTTCCGCTTCTTGAAATCTGCGAGAAAAAAGGACTCGATGTTCTGAAAGTGGTGGAGGAAATCTGCAATGAAGTCCAGAACTCCAAAGAGGAAGAGGTCCGCTGGGATCAGACCCCCTTGGACGACCTGATGGACCACATACTCGCTCGTTACCACCAACCACTCAAAGAGGAGTTGCCCCGTCTCGAAGCGATGCTCGACAAGGTTTACCAGGTTCACGGTGAAAAAGATCCTGAACGCCTGTTATCACTTGTCAATGTCTTCAGAGCACTCAAAGAGGAGCTTAAGGATCACATGGAGAAAGAAGAGGTTATTCTCTTTCCGATGATCCGTACTGGTCAGGGGGCGATGGCTGGGTGCCCGATCTCCGTGATGGAAATGGAACACAAATCGGCGGGAGCGTCGCTATGCAAAATTCGACAATTAACCGACGAGTATCAGGTTCCTAGCCAAGCCTGCAACACCTGGCGAGCCCTCTGGCACGGACTGAAAGAGCTCGAAGAGTCGACTCACCAACACATACACCTGGAAAACAACATTCTCCACCCTCGAGCCTTATCCTCTTCATAAGTGATGATCGACCGATACGGGTCGTCGCGCACAAAACCAGACCCGTAACCACCGACAAAATCAACCAGACGATCGTGTCAAAAAATTACCGACAAGGGAATCTTATGTCCTTCAGAAATCCGACCCGCTGAATCTCTACCGAGGAAGTTCGCGAAGTTCATTCATGAATCGAACATCCCGGGTTCTTCGATAGGCCACGATCAATGCCCGCCGAACACCCGGGCGAGAGCCTAGTCGAGCCAGCTTTCCTGCGTCATCCGGCCGAATAACGTGCCCGAGGCCCTCCAGCGCCTCGGCGGTTTTCCGCTCCCAGAGTTTTTGAGTCAATTCTCGGGATGCGTGAGAACCGGACAGTCGGGCCGCCAGAAGCAGGTGCCGATCCGTCGTCGCCGCAGAAACAAGATGATCGGCCAGATCGACCCTTTGAGTCGTTTCGGTCAAGAGACGATCGGCCAGGGTGGCGAGGGCGTTCAGAGTCGAAACGTCTTCTGAACTCCGAGTCGCTTCAACCAAGGCCTGCTCCCACTGCGACTTCTCGTGAACCCATCGGGCCTTGATGTAGTCTTCCACCGCCATCCTCACCATGGGCATCTCCGATCGACTCCAGATCGAAAGAACCTGGTCCGGTCGCAACCCAGATAACTTTCGAACCATCGGGTCGGAAGCTTGCAATAACGATTCGGGCCCAGAAAGGGGAGTGGACAGCACCCTCTCGACATCATGATCAAGACGTTTTCGAGGATAAAACGGCTCCGTCTTCACAAGGACTTCCGTCCGTTGGTCCCCACCTGACAAAAAAGAGCCATGACGAGTCGGAGTCGATCGAATCTTTTGATATTTTGTGGCTGGTGTCACGAGCCGAAACGTCTCCATTTTACCCGCTTCCTGTGCAGGAAGATCTGGACGAAAGGACTTCTGCGACCCATCACCGACAAGAAGGAACCCAATCGCAGCAACAGAAATCAGAGGCAAGGTAATGATCTGAATCGATTTCATGACGATTTTCTCCCCGGTTCAAGCGCCCCGCCCGTTGGGCGAGGCGCGTCCTATTGGAACGAAATAGACTCGAAAAGCCGTTTCGATATCAGTCCCAACCGTAGGGATCAAAGGAGAACTTTACTTTCCGGTTTCCTGCCGGCCCCGAAATGACCAGGGGAAAAGTGCGCCAGTTATCGCTGGTCTGACTTTCCTTAAGGAATCCAAACGGATTGACAATGAGAACCAGTTCATACTTACCGTTGGGCAATCCGGTCACATCGATCGCATTGTTCGCTTCACCGAAATCGGCGAAGTTGATCCAACCCGCCGAAAGATGAGAAACCAACTCCTCACTTTTGGGAAGAGACGCGGGATCGTAGACCTCAGAAATCTTCGAGGCTTCGTCATAAACCATTTCATCCTGAAGACCCACAGCAGGATCCCACTGAAAACCCACCCACTTTCCGCTGGAGTTTCGAAGCGCATAGAGCATGGTGTAGTTGAGTAACTGAGGAGAAGAGAGCTCAACGAGACAGTAGGAACCGTCTTTACGAAAAAGCTTTTGGTAGGCGCGATTGGCTTTTCCATCATCGATCGTCACGACCTCCAGATCACCGCCCTCATTAGCCAGAGCCCTTTCGAATGCGAAAAGTTCCTTGCCCGCTTTTTCCTGAATGAGTCCGGTGATACATACCCCATCCATCCCCATCATGAAACACTTCAAAGCTCGAAGATCCGGCAACTCAGGAGAAGATTCAACCGCGGCTGAACTGGCCTGAACAGAAAGTCGGCATTTGCCAGAAAGACCCTTGCCGTAAGCGCGCAACAAGACATGGAGTGTTTCGGTTTTGGAGGCGGTAAATACGATCCGACCGTTGAGTGCCTCACCACCATCGTCGTTCTTGGCGATCGTCTTGAAAACGACCTTTTTCACCGCGTCGGTTCCGTAGGAAGGATCCTCGGAGGCGAAAACCTCCTCCGCCAATCGACCCAGATAGAGATAGGTGTCGTGAGTTCCCGAAGCCGACTTGATGGTCTTGGTTTCTACGGTGTAAGTAAACCCCTTGATCACCCGCAAACGGTGCAAGCCGTATAGGCCTCCGTCGCGATAATAGCTACTCTTCTGCCATTCAAATTTTGTGCTCAAATCGTGTCCGTTTCGGAGCCTTTTGCCCATTTGCTCAAGGTCCATTCCAAATGTCGTTCCAGCA
>JASMLP010000200.1 GCA_030748635.1 Planctomycetota bacterium | reverse complement strand
GCACTCACCTTACCCCCCCTGAGAGATCGACGTGAAGACATCCATGCTCTCTGGGAACATTTCGTTTCACTCCATTGTGAAAACAAAGAGAAATTACCTCAAATCGACCGCGGAGCATTGCGACTCCTTCTCAATTACGACTGGCCAGGAAACATTCGAGAACTAGAAAATGAAGTGAAGCGTTGCTTGGCGCTGTGTGGTTCTACTATTTCATCCGAACTGCTTTCGGACTCGATACGCTCCCAACACACCAACCCTTTTAGTACAGACGAAATTTCACAACTGGGCATCAAGGAAATTGTTCGGATATCCGCGGATAAGCTGGAACGAGAAATCATTCTTTCCACACTCCAGGAAAGTGGTTGGAAAAAATCCGAATGCGCTCGAATCTTGCAAATCAGTCGTCCAACGCTTGACGCCAAAATAGCCCACTTACAAATCGAAATACCTCGCAGGATCCGAACGTGACCCCGCGTACTCTCGCTCGTCGTTGGTCTCCTGGTCGACTGCTCATAATCGATTCTGGCTGGATTTCCGACTCGACGCTCCACTCCATTTTGCGCCATCCCAAGGATTCGCTTTTGCGAGGTACGAACACTCGCCCCGGTCGACAAAGAAGTCGCAAAAGTCGCTCTGTCGCCCGTGTACCTCTAAATCCTGAAACTGCAATATATCTCAAACATTTTTACCCCAAGAACTTATGGCGATTTCTGATCTCCCTTTTTCTTCCTTCCCGAGCGCAGAATTCGTTCCATATTCATCAACAGTTACTGGCATCGGAACTTCCGGTTCCTCGACCCGTCGCATCATTGGATTGCCGAAAGGGAATCTTTCATGAATCGTTCCTTCTCGTTGAAGAAATTCCCGGTACCCAACCCATTCGGGATTTTGCTCTCGAACAAAGTGAGTTTCTAGAGAAGAATCCCGAATTTCGAGAAAAGCTATTTACGGAAGTTGGACATCTTGTCAGGCGCTTTCACGATCACCACTTTTTTCATGTCGACCTATCCATCAAAAACATTTTGATTTCGTTCGATTCACAACATTTGGATCGCACTTCTCTCTACCTGATCGATTTCGATACCTGTTATTCGCTGACCTATCTCCCGGATGCGCTTTTCGCTCCGTTTCGTTGGACCGATTTGCGTCGATTGATGGATTCTGTCCGCTACGGTCTTTCTCCTCTGGCCAAACGAAACGTACTGGACGCTTACTTTTCGAAGGAACCCTTAGCCTCCAAAAAGGAAGCCAATTTCCTACGTTTTTACCATCTTACTCACCGATCCGATGATCCCGTGTTTCAGCCGATCCCTCATCGCGAAAAGGACCGAACTTCTAGCTGCGCGGATGCTACGTAAAGAAAATATTCTTATCTGGTGAAGGAAGCGAGAGTACGCAATGACCACCCGCTTATTGATCGTTGTCGACATGCTGATCGGTTTTTGCGAACCCGATCATCCGCTTTATTGCGGTGCGACGTCTCGTGAAATCATTCCTCGAATTGTTTCTCACATCGAATCCCACTATCAAGACGATACCAATCCAATTCTATTTCTCGTCGATACCCACAAACCCAACGACCCAGAATTCGAAATGTTCCCTCCTCACTGCATCGAAGGAACGGAGGAATGTCTTGTTGTACCGGAACTTATGCCCTATGTGACCGATGACAATCTGATTCCAAAATCTCGGTACAGCGGGTTCTTTCGAACCGATCTCGAAAGTCGAATCCAAGAAATCGACCCGACCTGCGTCGAAGTTTGTGGAGTGTGTACCCAAATATGCGTTTTCTTTACTGTCGAAGAGTTGCGAAACCGCTTCTACCCCACCCGTGTACTGTCCGATCTGGTTGCTTCCTTCGATCCTCAAGCCCACCTTCACGCTTTATCTCAGATGGAGCAGGTGCTTGGAGCGGAAATTGTGTGATCCAACGAAACTGATGTCTCAGATCGAACAGACACCCGAGGTTCCAGGCGTTTACCTCTTCAAGGACGAATCGGGTACCGTTCTCTATGTGGGTAAAGCTAAAAACTTACGGGCTCGCATCCGATCCTATTTCCTTTCGTCCGTCGAACATACCCAAAAGACTCTTCTTCTCGTCCAAAAGATCGTTTCGTTCGATATTCTTGAAACCGAAAGCGAAGTCGATGCCTTGATCCTCGAAAGTCGTCTGATCAAGGACATCCAACCTCGATACAACATACGCCTTCGCGATGGAAAGAGTTATCCCTATCTCATCATTTCGCAACGGGTGGATTTCCCTATCGTTTCGATCGCCCGTGAACCTGAATTCGATCGAAAACATTCGACTGTTTTCGGACCCTTTACCGATGTTTCTGCGCTGCGAAGCGCCCTTCAGGCGCTACAGAAAGCGTTCGGCTTCCGTACCTGTAATATTCCGATCCATGAGGATGATGATTCCCGTAAATATTTCAGGCCGTGTATTCTTTACAGCATCGATCAGTGCCTCGCTCCCTGCGGACTCTATACCGACAAAAGCAGCTACCAAAAATCGATTCGTAACCTCAAAAAGTTCCTCAATGGTGGCCAGAAATCACTCGTCAAGCAATTGCGCATAGAGATGCAAAATGCCGCCTCTGACCTCGAATTCGAACGAGCAGCCCTCATTCGAGACCAAATCGACAACCTGGAAAAGATCGCAATCTCCGGCCGTTATGGAGATTTCGTTCCAGGTCAACTTCTTCATATCGACCCGAAAGTGGGCGTGGAAGAACTAGCGACTTTACTTCAATTGGAACATTTCCCTCGTACCATCGAGGGCTTGGATATTGCCACTTTGCAAGGCACCGATTCCGTCGGCGGACTTGTCACTTTCGTCGATGGCGTGCCATTCAAAAGTGGATATCGTCGATACCGTATTCTCCGTGCCAATCGCTTTGATGACTACGATATGATGCGGGAGGTTGTTCGCCGTCGGTTTGAATCCTTCGATCCGGATCAATCCGTTCTTCCTGATCTTTTGGTGATCGATGGGGGCCGCGGTCATCTTTCGATCGTGATGCAAGAACTCAAGCGCATCCATATGAATCGTTTTCCGGTCTGTTCTCTGGCCAAAAAACGAGAAGAGATTTTTCTTCCTGGTAATTCGGATCCGATTCGAACCCCAAAAAATTCTAAAGCGCTCCACCTTTTGCAATATGTGCGCGACGAGGCGCATCGGTTTGCTCAAGGGTATCACCACTTATTGCGCCGAAAACGTACTTTGCCCTCGTCGAAACCGTCCGATTAGATTGACCAAACCGATCTTCGAAATACTTCCACGTATTCCCCAATCTCTCGTTTGCTCCCAAAGTCTGCCAAACACAACTCCGGCAGTGTCACGGCGCGATACCGTGCGAGTCCCTCCGCACCGTCATCGTACGCGGTCCGTCGAATTTGACTTCGGTGCTGTCGAACCGCTCTCAATTTTCGTTCCATAGCTTCCTCCGCTAGGGACACCACAAGGTTAATCGTTTCGGGAGTGTGCAAAAACCACGGACCTTCATACTCCCAGACTTCCAAAGTTCGTAACCACCCTGTTTTCAAGGCAATGCGAATAGCCTCTCGGACCATATAAGAACAGCTTCTGTGGGTCGGATGTCGGTCATCCAGATGGGGAATCATGCATATTTCGGGACGATGTCGACGCAATATATCGAGGAGGACTGAAACATCCTCGGACGAAAAGAACCGATTTTCGTCATAAAATTTCAATTCTGGAACAAGGAGATCGACCGAGAGATCCTCACATTCTCTTTGAAGTTCTTCCATCCGACATGAGTGACGACTCTCTCTGGACGCGCTTTCTTGTTCCGCTCGATGGCCTGAAGTCATCGCCACCACTGTCGGCTTTTGATTCCCATTCCACGACCCAAGCGTCCCTCCCGCACTAATGGACGCATCATCAGGATGCGGACAGAAAAAGAGAACGGACCCCTTTGGATGGGAATCCCAATCGACAATGTCGATGCAAGGTTGCTCTACCTTGTATTCGTTGGGATCGTTCCAATCGTTAGAAGTACCCTGATAAACAATCGTTGGATTCTTGTGCAAGCGAACGATGGACGCAGGTGCATTTTCGTGGATAGGTTCTCTTACCCAATTCAAATCCTCGATCGTACAATCGTCACCGGCGGCGATCACGATCAGATCGTGCGCGCAAATCATCTCCTCTATGCTCAAAGCCATCGGGTAGGAATTCCCGATTGGCTTCTCACGGGAGTCCCTGTCGACGAAGGGCATTCCGGGCTGGAATCCCAGAATTCCGTCCGATTTGCCTACAGATACGATGGCTAAATCCAATCGCCGGACTGTAGGGTCCGGTTCCCTTGTCTCCCGCAGCGATTGGAATACATGTTCCCTGAATTCGAGGGCTCGCCCTGTTTGGGAGCAACCTGCGAGAAGGGTTTTCCACCGATCATCGCTATTGATCTTCTGGAAGTCGAAAAGATCCCAGGCCCTGAAATCGAAACCGATATGTGGAGCCTCATGTCGCAAAACCGATCTCAGAATCGAATCCTGTATTTCCGCTAGAACAGAATTCTTCGATCGGCAAGCAACCAGGTGCATCCTCGTTCTCCCGTCGTGAGATTTATCGGCAACTTCGACAGCTGGGATGTTCGTTGTGAAAACCTGGTGGGCCGTACTGGATTTGAACCAGTGACTTCTACCGTGTGAAGGTAGCACTCTTCCACTGAGTTAACGGCCCTGCGCAGATAAGGATGCCTTCGGCGAGATCTGAATCAAGCAAAAAGGGATTTGTCCACAAGTCGATTTCGAGTTCTTCGATTTACAAATTTGCCCGTCTGTTACCGGATGTAACGAAAATTCTCGTGTACTTTCTGCGCTCAACCCGCACCAAACTCTTGTAATGAAAATGCTTAAATTTCCTTACCAAGTAAACGTGAAAAGGGCACGTTTTTTGCTTAAGTACCCTTTCATCATCCCGATAACCCATACGGACACCCTAAGATGCAACGCATCCGAACCTCCAATCTCCTGCCTACCACACGACTGAATAACCATATTTTTCATGAATCTGGGGAACTCTTGTTGCCCAGTGGAGAAGAGTTGACTCCGCTTCACAAACAGAAGTTTCTCCAGTTGGGCATTGAGCGGGTATATCTGCTGGATCGTTTCGACAGCCTCGTCGCTTTTTCTCTTTCTCAGAAGAATAAATACATTCTCGTCGATGAACTTTCAGC
This sequence comes from Planctomycetota bacterium, assembly GCA_030748635.1. Classification (GTDB taxonomy): domain Bacteria; phylum Planctomycetota; class JACQVV01; order JACQVV01; family JASMLP01; genus JASMLP01. Next base: position 15,215 of record JASMLP010000200.1, on the reverse strand, counting down.
CGAACATCAGGTAGCCGCACCCATTTGCGATGAAGATGGTTCCATCATTTTGGGTTCTCAAACCGTCATCGACCGTTCACTCCGTGAGCATCTCAAATCTCTCGGTTATTACACCGTCTGTGTTCGCAAACGACAGGATGAACTTTGCCTGCATCAGGTTGAGGGTTACTTGAATGGAGTCCCTTCCTGTTCGCAGGATGCACCGACCCCGATGAAAATGCTCATCGCCTCAAGGTGAACCGCCCCTCAAAATCCCATGGAGGGGATCCAGTACGGTTGGGCTCCACGTTGATCATCCATGGATTTCAAGATTCGAATGGCCTCGAGTCCGGTTTTTATACATCGCCCTTCCGCATCGTGCTTGGACTCGGTATCGATAAAACGGTTCGCATGTCGGTTCGCATAAACCGCGCAAACTGCGCCCGAACGGAAACCCCGTAAGTTCGATAATGTGAATAGAGTCGAAGACTCCATCTCAAAGTTCATGACACGAATTTTCCCTAAATCGGATTCTAAATTGGGATAACGCGGAGGAAAACCGGGTACCTGTCGCCCTTGACCTCCGTAAAATCCAGAAGCAGTCGCGGTTAGACCCACATGAAAGGTGTGGTTCAAACGGGATGCGGCTTCGAGGAGGGCAAGAACCACTTCGTGATGAGCCACAGCTGGATATCCTTCTGGGACAAACCATGTGCTCGTATTTTCCATTCGAACCGAACCGCTGGAAACAACCAGGTCACCCAGTCCTATATCGGGTTGTAAACCACCACACGAGCCGATACGCAAAAAGGTGGGGTTTTCAACAACCTGAGATAACTCCACAATGGCAATTTCGGTATTGTCACAACCGATTCCAGTTGCCATCACCGAAACCTCGATACCCTCAAACATTCCTGTGAACGTCACATATTCTCGATTACGAGCCTCGACCCGCACACTTTCAAACGATTCGGCAACTCTTTCGGCTCGGGCCGGGTCTCCGCAAAGCAACACGTAAGAAGCAACCTCGCCGGGAGCCAGTCCAACGTGATATTGCCTGCCTTCTGATGTCCTCACCACCTCTGCGGATTGGAACTCTTTCCCTCCCATCAGGAACTTCCCCCTTTGACAATTTTCATCGAAGCGCTCGCTCCGATCCGCGTAGCTCCCATGGCAACCATCAGGTCGGCGCGTGAGGAATTACCCACCCCTCCAGAAGCCTTGACTCCCATATCTGGCCCGACCACTCGGCGCATGAGAGCGATATCAGAAGCGTCGGCACCCCGGGTAGAAAACCCGGTTGAGGTTTTGACATAGTCCGCTCCGGCCTCCTGCGCTACTTCACAGCCGAGAACGATTTCTTCATCGGTCAAAAGAGCTGTTTCGAGAATAACTTTGAGTAAAACCTCTGGATGGCACGCATCGACCACCGTCCGTATATCTTGCAGACAATAATCCCGCGCTCCCCCTCTGAGAGCTCCGATATTGATGACCATATCGACTTCCGAAGCGCCGTCTGCTTTGGCAACAGATGCTTCATAAGCCTTTACTTCAGGAGTATTTGCACCAAGAGGAAACCCAACCACGGTGCATACATGGACTCCCGTTCCTCGAAGCATTTCGACGCAGCACGCTACAAAGGCAGGGTTCACACAAACCGAATAAAATCCGTGTTGAACCGCCTCCTGGCAAAGCTTTTCTACATCACCTCGTGTCGTATTGGGTTTGAGCAGGGTGTGATCAATTAAACCCGCAAGATCCGCCCGAATGGATGTGGCCTGACAACCGGCGGAGAGCCTACACGCTCCTTGCTCAACGATGCGATCAACAGCTGTTGAATCAACCGAAAGGCAACCCCCGGCCCCGGAAGCAGCTTGGCAAGAATGGTTACCCTCCGTCGAGCGATTCCCACAAGATCCACCAAGCTCTAAAGTGATTTTTTGAGTGATCTCTTCGATCAACCGTTCCTGCTGAGAAGGAAAAGTCATCACAGTAACTCCTCATCAATGTCAATATCGTCAACGACTCCGATCACCACATTGCGCAAGGGCGCCTTATCGTTGCCTAAGAGAATTCTGGCCGAACCACCTTCATCGATTACGAGAACCCGATCCCCTTGACCAGCATCCACAGTATCCAGAGCGATCAGTGAACTCCCTGTTGCCTGACCCCGATGATCGATCGGTTGGATGACCAGGAGACGATTCCCTTCGAGCTCTCTGTTTTTATGCGTAGCGATCACATTACCGGTCACCTGAGCATAAATCATTTTTTCCCTACCTCCGGCTCGAGGTGAACCGACTCAACGATGCCGATCAAACTCGCGTCGATCGGAACAAGATCTTTCGGATACGGAATGACGGCCTCATACGATGTCACGTAAAGAACGCATTCCCCGGGACCCGCTCCGATTGTATCGACGGCTGAAAACGGACGACCATCGAGCGACCCATCCGCATTTATCGGCTGAACAAGCAGTATACTAGCCCCTTCAAGATCTTCATAAATCCTTGAACCCCAAATATTTCCAATAACTTTGGCCAGCTTTGGCATATTACCAACCCCGGTCCAATTCTTCGATTTTAGCTACCCGACGAGCATGGCGACCTCCCTCGAAAGGGAGCACGAGCCAGGTACGAACCAACTCGAGGATGGAATCGAAATCGTTACCACCCTGGTGGCCAAGGGTCAAAACATTGGCGTCGTTATGGGTGCGACTGTTTTTGACCTCGAAGTGGTCCCGACAATGGGCGGCTCTTACTCCGGATATTTTGTTGGCGGCCATAGCCCCGCCAATTCCCGCGCCATCAATAAAGACTCCACGGCGACAGTGGCCTGAACGAACCATCTTGGCCACCGCAACAGCGAAATCTGGATAATCGACAGACTCCTTACCGTGAGTCCCGACATCTTCTACTTTGTAACCGCGATGGGTGAGATCTTTACAAATCGCCTCTTTGAGTTCGAATCCGGCATGGTCCGATCCCACTGCGACTCGAAAGGAAGTCGCCGAGGAAGTACCGGTATCGACGATTTGTAACCGGACCTTGTATTTGGTAGCCATGTCCCTGGCCAAAGGAGTGACAATGGCTCCGGGAGAAAGACACAAAACACCCTCTGATCTAAATTCAACGACGGTTCTTTCGTTCACAAAATCGTGAAGAGTCCCTTGTGTCTTACCCACCGCCGTGGGCAAAGGCTTTGCCCGTCCTGAAGATTTCTCCAGGAGAGCTTGCCGAACCATTTCCCGGATCCTTTCGACCCGCACGATAAACCTCTTCAGACCTCTTGTACGGAATCGAGTTTATTCATGATCTCATCGCGTCTTCGGGAATATTCTTTATCGAGTTCCTTGAGGCTTTGGACCGATAAATTTTCTACTATCGCCATGATCACCGCGTCGACCGGTCGGTTGTTGGTTTGACGAGTTTGGCGAGCACTTGAACCCTTGGCAACAAGTACGATTTCACCGACACCTGCCTGCACCGTATCGACGGCAACCACAAAAGAACCGATCGATTTCAACTTGAGGTCGACTTCTTGTACAACCAAAAGTTTTAATCCTTCAATCGAATCGTCCTTGCACGTAGCCCAGACGGAACCGATCACACGTCCTAAGAGCATTGGCGAATTTCCTTGTTATGAATGAAGATGAAACGAACCTAACTCCTTATACAGAAACTGTCAACGTCTTTCAGTATCCAGAAAGATTTCCTCTTGCTGTGCTATCATGAATCCGGAGGAGCGCTTCACGAATCATGGCTATTTACATTGACGCCAATGCGACAACTTCTCTCGATCCCAGAGTGGAAGAGAGCATGCGACAGCATGCATCGGTTCTTTACGGAAATCCATCGAGTCCGCACGAACCAGGTCGTCTTGCTCGCACAGCACTTGATAACGCAAGGCAGACGATAATCTCTCGTTTGGGGTTGGGGCGATGCTCCCTGGTTTTTACAAGTGGAGCCACCGAAGCCAATAACCTGGCGGTTCACTCTTTGCACCAGCGAATTCAGGAAGATCGAACATTTCTCGTCGGTGCCACAGAACATCCTTCCGTTCTTGCGCCTTGCATAGACCTCCGATCGAAAGGACGTGATGTCGAAATCCTTCCAGTTCTAAAGTCAGGAATGATCGATTTCGATACCCTTCAAAAACGTGTCAAGTCTGGAGATGTCGGCGCGGTAGCTGTCATGGCGGTTAATAATGAAACCGGATTGATCCAGCCCTTCAGACAGATCTCCAAATTTCTCAAATCGAGGGGAATCCCTTACCTCTGCGACATCACTCAGGCCGTCGGGAAAATTCCGCTGGAATCTATCGAATTGGGCCCGGCTTTTCTCACTTTATCATCTCATAAGCTCCGGGGTCCTAAAGGGATAGGGGCGCTTGTCAAGACTGGGAATGCCAAAATTTCGCCACAGATTCTCGGCGGTTCTCAGGAAAGTACCTGCCGAGCTGGAACCGAAAATGTTTTCGGGGCCATCGGGTTTGCCAAGGCTGTAGCTTTGCGAATACACGAACTCCAACCTTGCTGTGATGGGTGGCGGACGTTGCGCAAACAGTTCTGGGAATTCCTCTGTACAACCTATCCGGGAATCCAAAGCAATACACCCTTGGTTGAAAACGCCTCGGTCGAAAACACACTGAACGTCATGTTCCCAGGCATCTCTTCGGAGGCTCTCCTCGTTCGTCTCGATCTGGAAGGAATCTACATTTCTACGGGCAGTGCGTGCGCCTCCGGTTCGTCGGATCCATCGCACGTTCTTCTTGCCATGGGAAACTCTCGGGATCATGCACGATCCAGTGTGAGATTCAGTTTTTGCCCAGAAACTCAACCAAATGATCTGGAACAGATTGTGGATGTTCTGGGCCGGGTACTTCCCGAAATGAAACGTTTAAATCGCAAAAGTAACCGACGTAACGAATGAGGGTCTTTTTTTCCTTATTTCAAATAAATACCCGTTCTCTGCTTGACCTCATACGGTTTTGAGTTTAACATCTACGCTTCAATTTCAGTCATAAACCCCCACAATTTATATACTTACGGTCTTACCGCATGACTTCACAAGATCTTAAGGTCTGGAATCATGTGCTCACTCAGGTTGGGAAATCTGTGAGCGCTCAACAATTCAGCACCTGGTTTCAAGAACTCGAGCTGTCCCAGTTGACTCACGATCAGGTGACCATTTCGGTCCCAAGTCAGTTTCATCAGGATTGGATTAGCAACAATTACTATTCGGTTCTTCAGGACGCATTTCAGTCGTGTACAGGGTCTCGTCCCAAGATCCTTTTTGCCTTTCCGCAAACAAGGCCCAATACGAAATCCGTTCAAAAATCGACCTTGTCGCCCCCACCCAGGGTTCAATCACGCCTGATATCTGAAATACAGTTGAATGACCATTACACTTTCAAAAACTTTGTTGTGGGTCCATCCAACTCTCTTTCTCACGCCGCTTCGGTTGCCGTCGCTGAATCCCCATCCCTTACGTACAACCCGCTCTTTCTGCATAGCGCAGTCGGCCTAGGCAAAACCCACCTTATGCAAGCCATTTGTTGGCACATACTTAAAGAAGAGCCACAGAAAACGATTTACTATCTTTCCTGCGAAGATTTCGTCAATGAATTCATCACCTCGGTCGAACGCGGCGAACTCGAAAGTTTTCGTTATAAGTTCAGACATGTCGATGTCTTGTTGATTGACGATATTCATTTTCTTGCCGGCAAAGAGAGAACCCAGGAAGAATTTTTCCACACATTCAACACCCTGTATCATGCCAAGAAACAGATCATTCTCTGTTCCGACAGCCCTCCCAAAGAAATTCCTACACTGGAAGATCGGCTCGTTTCTCGTTTCAAATGGGGTCTAGTTACTAAAATTGAATCACCTCATTTCGAAACCCGAGTGGCTATTCTGCGTCGCAAAGCCAAAATTCGTAAAATCGATGTCCCGCTCGATGTTCTCCATTTCGTTGCTGAACATATAGATACGAACGTTCGGGAACTCGAAGGAGCGATCAATATTCTCGCCGCCTACGCAGCGGCCAAATCCCAATCGATCGACATTCACTTGGCGCGACAATGCCTGAAAGATCAGATCAAGGTTTCTCCTGTTCAGGTAAGTATCGACACCATTCTCGAGTTGATAGTCGAACATTTCGGAATTCGTTTGTCCGAACTTCAGTCCAAAAAACGAAGCCGTTCGATTACGTTCCCACGACAAATTTGTATGTACCTCATCAAGCGGTTAACGAACTACAGCTTAGAGGAAATCGGGGGATATTTTGGCGGTCGCGATCATTCGACGGTGATCTACGCAATCGAACAGATCAAAAAGAAGAAATCTTCCGATCCTGAATTTTCCGAGTACCTCGAAAAATTGGTTCGTATTCTCAAACCGAACTGATCTTGGTTCCTGAAATACCTATGGAGAAGTGGTTCAAGAATGTGGACTTTTCGTGAGTTCATCCTTACTCTAAATCATCCTGCTCGGTTTTCAGGTCTTCTTCCTGATCAATCGATTTTTTCTCTACAATTTTCTAGCCACTTTCCAGTAGTTTTCAGGCGGTTTTCCACAACCTACTTAGTGTTGTAATTAAATATATATCAATTACTTACATTAATTTTTCGATATATATTTATTAATATTAGCTACTGATGATTATGAATAATAACTAGTATATTCTTCTATTCATAAGAACAGATACAACATGTCATTCTGGGTACGACTTTTCATAGAAGATATTCTCCCTTTATTAGGGTTGTTATTGGTATTGGAATGTTCTTGGTTTTTGATGGGAGAACAAGCACCCATCGTCACCGCATTGCTGGCCTATATATTTTTAATTCATATCCGACTTTATCGACACGAGTTGCTTTTATCTTCCTCGGCGCGTTCGATGCATATGAAGAAACTTCAGCTGGGACTTCCCTATCAGATCGGGAAGATGGTTTTCCTTTTGGCTGTCTTGGTTATCGGATATCAAGTTATCGACTTCTACCAACGGAACACTCTTCATGCCGCCGAAACTCCAAACGTTTCTGGCCAATCTGAAAACTCGGAACAGTCGTCCAAGGATTCAGTTCAAAACCCCGCACCAGAGAATTTACCCAATACGCCGACTGCTAAAACCCAGGGTGATTCAGGGCATAAGAAAGTTTCTTCCAAACCAATTCCTAAATCTCAAGCGAAACCTGAAGTTTTGAAGGAGACAAAGACTGAGGGATTCCAAAAGGCCATCTCGGAAGCCAAAAATGCGAAGTCGGAACGTCCAAACAAACCCAAGGTAGAAGTTGTCAAAGAAAAGAAGGTTGAACCCAAAACGATTCCGAAGGAGAGAAAGAATATTCTTCCTAAAGAGAAGACTCCTGCTCCTTCGAAGGATGGTTTGAATCCTTTCAAGGAGAAATGGTGATATGAGTTCTCAGGTCCAAAATAGATTGGGATTCAAGGTAAGGCTATCCAAAGAAAGATTGGTCGAGGGTCTTCAACTTGTTCATCCCGTCGTGCCTAAATCCAATATCGATTACGTCGTGAACGGGAACGCACTTCTTAGCGTAGGATCCGACGGAAAGTGTTTTCTTTGCGCGACCGATTACACCTCTTATATTCGCTGTTTTCTCGAGGATTCTGAACACGAAGGCCACGGAAAAGCGCTGATTCCTGTTACGGAACTTCAGGGGTTGTTAAAGGAGATGGATGAGGCGTTTATCGATCTACGATTTGAAAACGATTCCGTCCATATTGACAGTGTTCGAGGAAGTTTCGTTCTCAAAACCGAAAGCGCGGATGCGTTTCCAGATCAGCAGGATATTTCCACCGAAACGATGGTGGAACTCGACGCTCAGGTCTTCGCAACGAATCTGGATAAATCTTCCATTGCAACTTCATCGGAAGAAGGGCATTACGCGTTTGATAGTATTCTGATCGAAAAAAAGGGGACTTCGCTCAGTATCGTGTCCACCGATGGAAGGCGTATGGCGCTGGCCGAGATGAAGGTTTCTAAAAAGGGCGGCGACCTACACGCATTGCTATCTCCAAGAGTAGTCTCCCACGTCAAGCGCTTGAGTTTGAAGAGTTCGGGTTCTATCCGATTTGGAGTTTCTGGCAATCGGGCTGTGTTCGACGTCGAACATGCCGAACTCCAATCCACTATTCGTGAGCAGGGAGTTTTTCCTGAATACAGAAAGTTGCTTCCCGAAAAGAGTAAGGGCAACTGTTTTTTGTCCAGGAGGCAATTGCTCTCCGCGTCGAGAAGTCTTTTGTGTATTTTGTCCAACCACTCCAAAAGTGTTCGCTTCGTGCTCGGAAAGGATCAGATGGAATTGGTATATGAGGGTTCCTCGACGCATCAAGGCGCGATCTCGGTGGATGTAGAGTCCGTTGGATCTGACAACGATATAACCTTCAATTTGGAGTATGTTCTCGATGGTTTGCAAGTGATGGAAGGAGAACGGATTACGCTCCATCTTAATAGCCAACAGGCTCCAGTTCTCTGGGAGGACGAAAACGATTTTAGGTATATTTTAGCCCCCGTGTTTGTTTCAGGATCGGAAGTCGGGAGCTGATGCAGCCAGAATACCAAGACCCGTGGAACGCTTTTCAGCCGAATTGTCTTCAGATTCGTGAGGAACTTGATGCGATTCTTGCCCAGTGTAAACAGAAAACCAAAGCGAGTGAAAAGTGGAGAGAAGTCTTTCGGGAAATCTCACAAGATGTTGCAGTAGAGCCACTTAACCTAACCGAGGGTGTTCTGGCTCTCTGTGTTCCTTCGGCGGCTCACAGCCAAGAGTATTCCTTTCGGTACGCTCAGCAGTGGGTTGAGGGTATGAATCGTAGTTTAGGTGTCGGTGTTATCAGACGTATCCGTTTTGTGGTTAGGTAATAAAGAATGAATATGGGACACCATTACGACGCGAGTCACATCAAGGTTCTCGAGGGTATCGAGCATGTACGCAAAAGACCCTCGATGTATATCGGCGACACCAGTGTGGGAGGACTCCACCACTTGGTATACGAGGTCGTGGATAACTCGATTGATGAGGCGATGGAAGGGCATTGCACGAATATTCAGGTCAAAATTCATCAGGATGGGAGTGTATCGGTTCAGGACGACGGCCGGGGTATTCCGGTCGATCAGCATGTGGATATGAAAGTGCCTGCTGTCGAAGTGATCATGACCACACTGCATTCTGGCGGTAAATTCGATCGAAACTCCTATAAGGTTTCTGGCGGTTTGCACGGTGTCGGTGTGTCGGTTGTCAATGCGCTGTCCTCTTGGCTCGAGGTGACCGTTTCCCGTGACGGAAAAAAACATCGCCAAAGGTATGAAAAAGGTAAGGCCGTAACTGCTCTCTCGATCGAGGGAGAAACCGACCTTAGGGGGACCTGCGTTCGCTTTTTGCCCGACAACACGATTTTTGAAGAAACGAACATCACTTTTGAGACCCTCGCTACGCGCTTGAGGCAAATCGCCTTTTTGAATCAGGGAATTTGTGTCGACCTGTTAGACGAAAGGCATGAAAAACATGAAACGTACAATTATGAGGGCGGAATCACCGAATTTGTGACCACCCTCAACGAAAACAAGGATCTTCTTCATGAAGACGTGATTTTTATCGAAAAAGAACAGGATAAGGTCTGGATTCAGATCGCCCTTCAGTACAATCAGGGTTTTCGTGAAAATTTGCTCAGTTTTGTCAACAATATTCACACCAAAGAGGGGGGAACCCACGTTAGCGGCTTTCGTTCCGCGTTAACCCGTACACTCAACAGCTATGCTCGTAAGTACAGCGCAGGGAAGAACGAAAAAATTCCCGGTGGGGACGATTACCGAGAAGGTTTGACCGGAGTGATCTCTGTTCGGGTTCCTGATCCGCAATTCGAGGGGCAGACCAAGACAAAACTGGGAAATCGCGATGTGCAGGGCCTCGTCGAAGCCGTGGTGAACGACGTTTTCAACAGTTATCTCGAAGAAAACCCAAGTACTGCCAAAGCGATCGTTAAAAAGGCGTTAACAGCCGCCCAACACCGGGAGGCGGTCAGAAAACTTCGGGACGCCCAGCGGAAAGGTGCCCTCCAAAGCGGTTCCCTCCCCGGGAAACTTTCGGACTGTGTGAGTCACGATATCGACAGCAGCGAACTTTTCCTAGTCGAAGGTGATTCTGCTGCCGGAACGGCTAAATCGGGCCGTAACCGGCAGTTCCAGGCCATTCTTCCACTTCGTGGGAAAATTTTGAATGTAGAAAAGGCCCATCTTGCCAAGATGTTGAGCCACGGAGAAATCAACACGATTATTCGAGCGTTAGGCACTCAGATCGGCGAAGAAGATTTCGACCTCGAGAAGTTGAGATACGGAAAAATCGTAATCATGACCGACGCCGACGTCGACGGATCGCATATCCGTACTCTTTTGCTCACCTTTTTCTTCCGTCATATGCAACAACTGATCGAAACGGGCCACGTTTACCTCGCCCAACCCCCGCTTTACAAGATCAAGCGGGGCAAAAGGGAGGAATATCTTCACACCGAAGAAGACATGGACAAGGTTCTGCTTCAGTTAGGATCTGCCGGTGGGTCTTTGCGGTACGGCGATCGTCATTTGAGCGAAGAGGAGTTCCAGGATCTTTTAGCGATCCTTATACGACTCGAAATGTACCAAAACACCCTGCATAAACGCGGTTTAACCCTGAAAGACCTCCTATCCGAACGAGATCGCGCGGGTGGAAATATGCCAACTCATCTCGCTATTTTTGGGGATCAAAAGCGTTTTATCAATCACGACCGCACGAATGATGAGACCCTGGCGTTCTTTCGCGGCGATTTAGAAGAGGAATTGAACTTTCGTGACGATCAGGAATTCGACAACGAAATTACTGATCACTGTGTGCTGAGAATCGAACTTCTTGTGAGCAAGAAGATCGAAGAGATCATCGCATCCCTCGAACCCTACGATATCTCCATTCACGACTTTAACGGTACCGGCTCTAACGGTTCAACCGCCTTTCATTACCACATCGAGGAACAAGTTCAGGGATATCCCAACCTTTCTGGCCTTCTAGAAGGCGTTCGGACTCTGGGAAGAAAAGGGATCTCACTGCAGCGATACAAAGGGTTGGGAGAGATGAACTCCGAAGAGCTCTGGGAAACCACCATGAATCCCGAATCCAGGAACATGGTTCAGGTCCACTTCGAAGATGGAGTGAAGGCCGACCGGATGTTTTCTGTCCTGATGGGTTCGGGTGTGGCCCCCCGCCGGCGGTTTATCGAGCGATTTGCTCTGGAAGTTCACCACCTCGACGTTTGATATCGGGGTGTGTTCCACGTGGAACACAACGCTTCGAGGCTTAGAGAACCCTTTTGAGACGCGATCTCGACGTTGAGAAGGTACGCTAAACATCCGAACGATCTCGGCCACACAAACGAACCGAATCTGAACGGTCGATCTTCATGGCTCCATCGTTCCGCCCCTGCAAGAACCGCAAACGATGGTACCGGGACACCAAAATAGACGGTAAATACCCAGAGGGGCGTTGGATGTTCCACGTGGAACATATCGATCACTCGTTTCACAGAGGGCGGACGAGTCAGTCGGTCTCTTCTTGGCGGGGGTGAAGAGGGGGTCAACAAGACCGTTTTGACTGAAGATCCCAGGGCCTCAGAGGCTGTCTGGAGACATCTGGCTGTTTTAAGCCATCCGTCGATGCATCGACCGGTGTCGTTGAATGGAAGGTTCACACTTCGGGCAACAGGAATCGGAGGATCGACTGCCATCACAAGATATGCCGCCAGATGAAAAGGAGGGGTGGCGACTCGATAAAGGGAAACGAGTTTTGGGGGACCGGACGAGACAAATTGAAATCGAAATTCTAATCCGCCGATGGGGGCAAAGAATGTCCGATTGGAAAGCGGGGAAGGAGGGCGGGATCGGTTTCGCGTTGTGGGTCCGAATCGCAATTGGATCGTAAATGTCGTTTTCCGCACGACCTTCCCGGGGGTGGTGTTGGGTTCGATAACCACCTTCATGTGCTGAAGTGGGGTTCGGGGCCTTTGGGCGCTCGAAAAGCCACGATGAGCCAAGCGAACCGAAAGGGACGGGAATCAGGTCTCTATCACCTGTTTTCGACTGCGCGAAGAATCTAGTGCAGAAAAAGGTGGCGCATCAAACAGTCTCTAACGGATGCGTTCGATGATTCGAGAAAAGTCGTCCTGGCTGTAGTAGTGAAGTACGATTTTACCTCGATCCGGAGAGGAGCCGACCTGGATACGCGCTTTGGTGCCGAGGGTGGACTCGATCTGAGACTCCAGATCTCGCAGGTGGGCCGAAGGTTTGCCGGGCGAGGCTTTGGCGGGGGTGCGTTTTGGGGTGATCTCGGATCGAGAGGACCCCCACTGTTCGACGTCGCGCACCGAGAGGCCCTCGGCCACTGCGGTTTGGGCAGCGAGAAGACGCTCTTCGCCCCCTTCAATGGCCAGGAGCGCGCGCGCGTGGCCCATGCTCAGGGAGCCCTTTTCGACGAATTCCTGAATCTCGGGTTCGAGATCCAATAATCGAAGCAGGTTAGATACACTGCTGCGATTGAGACCGACACGCTGTGCGACCTGTTCGTGAGACAATGAAAATTGTTTGGTAAGTGTTAGGTATGCGCGGGCTCTCTCGAGTGGGTTCAGGTCTTCACGCTGGATATTTTCGATCAGGGCGATCTCCATGGCCGCCAGATCGTCGACGTTTTTGATTAGAGCGGGGACGGAGTCCCATCCTAATTTTCGGCAAGCTCGAAATCTTCGTTCACCCGCAAGAAGTTCATACTGACTGCCCGCGTGACGCACGGTGATCGGTTGGAGTAATCCTTGTGACTGAATGGAACGAGAGAGTTCCACGATACGTTCGTCATCAAAATGATCTCGGGGTTGGTACCGATTGGGGACGATCGCGGCTAGGGGAATTCGGACGATTCCGTCGTTGGATGTGGAGGGGTTCGTTTCGGGAGGTACCTGGAGAAGCGATGATAAACCTCGACCTAATTTCTTCTTCGCCATAACAAAAACTTCTCCAAGGGGTTTGATCTATAGAACCGCACTATCTTACGGATGTGGAGTGACAATCTCCAACAAGGATTCCTCGAGAAAGGGTCGTTTGTGCAGCCCGTAAGGATCGCGATGAATCGAGGATCGGTCCGATTTCAGGAAGGATGCGAACAGGAGTCCGAACGAAGGCATTTTTTGGTGGATTCGCCCCCGAGCGGAGTTAGAGTATGCGCTCCTTTCAACATTCATCCTCCTGAAATTATTGTAATCATACCTGTGGGCGCATCCCTTTGGATCGGCTGGAATACGTGTATTGAAACGGTTCGGCAGCCGGTTTTCTATCTTTTGACGGCGGTTATGGGTCTGGTGATTCTGACTTCACCAGCTATCACTCTGTTTGTCATGCGTGATAGCACCCCACTCATTGTAGAAATGGGTATAGGCACCGTGACTCTCAGCGGTTTGATCTTGACCATTCTCATCAGTTGGCGGGTGGTTACCGAGGAAATCGAGAAGAAGACCGCTCTGACCATTCTTTCCAAACCGATTTCTCGGGAGAGTTTTCTGATCGGAAAGTTTTTGGGTGTCCTGACAACTGTACATGTTTCCGCCGGATTGTTGCTCTCCTTGCTGATTTTTACCGTGTGGTTTCAGGGGGGCGAGGCGAACCGAAGTACCGCCGGATTCTGGTCGATGTGGTCATCCTACGGTCATGTTATCCTTAGCGGAGGAGCGTTGGCGTGTTTGCAGTTGATGGTCTTGGTGGCTGCCTCGGTAGCCGTCGCCAGTTATTTTGGACTCGTGGTCAACGCATGCATCATGGCCGCGTTCTTTTCCGCCGGACATCTTTCTGGATACCTTGTTTCGGGAATCGGAACCGGATGGTTGCGTTCGGTGGTATCCTGGGCCTTCCTTTTGATCCCTGACCTCGAAGTATTTAATATCGGCTGGGCTGCGACTCAGTCCCGAAGCGCTTCATTTCAATATGTTGGGTTTGCTGCAAGCTATGCGGTCGTGTACAGTCTTGTTTTCCTGCTAACAGCAATGTGTCTTTTTCGTCGGCGCGAGTTGATGTAAGGGTTAATTCAAAGGTATTTCTGTGAAATTTGGCATTTATAGCGACATACACGCCAATCTCGAAGCCCTCGAGGTTGTCTTGGCCGAGTTTGAACGAGAACAGGTGGATCATTTCATCTGTCTGGGGGATATCGTTGGGTACGGTGCCAATCCAAGTGAATGTCTCGAACTCGTTCGCGAAAGAGAAGGGATCACCATCGCCGGGAATCATGACTTCGCGATATCGGGAAAACTCAACATCGATTTCTTTAACAGTTACGCGAAGGAAGCAGTCCTCTGGACTCGGCAGCAACTCAGTCGAGAGCAACTTCAGTATCTGAGAGATCTTGATCTGGTTCATGAGTGGGGCGATACGCTGACTGCAGTCCACGGAACTCTCAATTTTCCTGAAATGTTCGACTACATTCAGACCAGCTACGATGCGCATTTGTCGTTAGAGTTATTGAATAACCCCGTCTGCTTTCTGGGGCATTCACACGTTCCGGTCACGTTCAAGCAGGGCCCTACGGTTACCTTTTCAATGGAATCCGAAATCGAGATAGAAACGGATTCGAAAACCCTGGTGAATATCGGCAGTGTCGGACAGCCTCGTGATGAAAATCCCCGATCCAGTTTTTGTATTTACGATACCGATCTAAAAAAGGTGTTTATCCGCCGTATGGATTACGACATCGATAAGGCTGCCGGCAAGATCATCGAAGCCGGGTTGCCAGAAATTCTAGGAGAACGCTTGAAGTACGGTCGATGAATTGTGAACCTATCGACAGCTTGGCGGTTGTAGGCTATGCGCCTGTAGCTCAGTGGATAGAGCATCGGACTTCTAATCCGAGGGTCGGAGGTTCGAATCCTCCCAGGCGTGTCCGATTCGGATCCATCACCTCGGTTTTGGATTCATCAAGTTATGGAGGGAGTAGCTCAGTTGGTTAGAGCGCCGGATTGTGGTTCCGGAAGTCGGGGGTTCGAGTCCCCTTTCCCTCCCCATGTTTTGTTTTTCTGGTCGTGACCCAAGCCCCCTTGTCGGGGGATTCCCACCTGAAAACTCAAGAGCGCCCATAGCTCAGCCGGCAGAGCAACGGATTCTTAATCCGTGGGTCCTAGGTTCGAATCCTAGTGGGCGCACCAGTTATAAATA
>JASMLP010000199.1 GCA_030748635.1 Planctomycetota bacterium | reverse complement strand
GTGGTCACCGAGAGGGCCTTTGTCGGGGAACGACTTTCTCGAGAAGGAGGCGAGGAGGCTGAGCAATTCCGGAAGGAATTAGGAAAAACATCCCTCGTGGTCCGGAGTTCTGCGCCGGGTGAGGATGCCGCGCAGGCCAGTCATGCCGGAGTGTATGAGAGTTTTCTCGATGTCGAAGGGGGTCCCGGTTTGCGTGCAGCGATTGAGCGGTGCCGGCGGTCGGGGAGCAGTGAGTCGGCTAGAGGGTATCGACGAGAGCGGACGGGCGAGGAAGAAGAGAAACTGAAAATCGCCGTTCTGGTTCAAGAGATGGTTCGCCCCGATGTTTCCGGTGTGCTTTTCACCGCGGATCCATCCGGGAGAAAGGGGCGCCGGGTCATCGAAGCGGTTCGAGGACATTCGGGAGAACTTCTTTCCGGAGCGACCGACCCTGAACGTTATGTACTCCGGGCCTCGGATGGATATCTGCTGGAGCGGGAATCTCCGGTCGCCGACTCTCTCGAGCTTCTCTCCGATTCGAACCTGGCCGAACTCCACCGATTGTCAGGAAAACTGGAAGATCGGTTTGGGTGTCCACAGGATATCGAGTGGGCCTTGGTCTCCGGGAAGTTCTTCGTTTTTCAGTGTCGTCCGATCACGACCTGTCCGGCGGCTCCGGTGGTTCGGGAACTCTGGACCGGAGCCAATGCCCAGGAAGCGTTGCCAGGAATGGTGAGCCCTTTGACCTGGTCTCTTCTCCCTCCTCTGGTTGAGCGAGGGCGCAAAGCGCTTTTTGGGGTTCTCAAGATCGACGCGGACGCGGACGCCAGATATTTGCGTCTCTATCGAGGTCGAGCTTATTTCAATGTGCTGTATTTTCGTCGCTTTCTGGAAGAGAACTTTCATCTGCTCGGCCCCGATGTTTTCGATCGACTCATTTTTGGTGAGGAGGGGTTGCCGGTTCGAGCGTTGGAGCGAGAAAAGAGTCGGGGGGTGTTTCGCTGGTTGGAGGCCGCCCGATTTTGCTTTCGGGTTGGACGTCTGGTCTTGCCCCGGGTGGTGACGGCTCAAGGAGCCCTGGAAAAGGGGATCGACCGTTTCCGACAACGGCTCGCTATCTGGACCCGACATCCGCCGGCAGAACTCTCTGATAATCAGTTGATCGAGAATCTGAACGGTTTGCTCGAGAGCGTGTATCGAGGGTTTCTGGATCATGTTTTCGGAACCGCCATGGCGGGGGGGTATTACGAATTACTCGGGAAAGCTTTGCGGCGCTGGATGGGGCCCGATGGGGATCGGTTGCGGGGTGAGATGACTCTCGCGGCTCATGGGGCGCTTTCGGGAGCGGAGATGATCGCTTTCGAGGGACTGGTTCGCCTGGCTCGTAGCGATGCCCGACTTCGGGAAGTGGCTCACTCCCGGAAGGTCGATCGATTGCGGGCTGAAATCGATTCTCGTCCGCGGGAGGACCCCTTTCGGGTTCTCTATCGTCGATTTCTTTCGGTGTACGGTCACCGGACGGTGATGGAAGCCGATCTGTCTCGACCCCGATGGTCCGAGGATGACACCTTTCTCCTCGAAGCCTTGACCGAAAGTTTGCAGCGAGAGGTTCCGGTTGTGGACGTGGATCGAGAGCAGCGTTTGATCAAGGCTCGACGTCAAGCTTGCGCCCAGGTTCGTTGTCAACTTCGCGGGGTTCGTTGGTTCTTGGTGCGTCACCTTTACGGTCAATCTTTGCGATATCTTCCCTATCGAGAAAACGTCAAGTTTCATGTCATGAAGGGAATGGCCTCGATTCGTTATGTCCTTCTGGAAATAGGACGTCGTTTGGCCGAGCGAGGACAGATCGAGAACTCTGGAGATATTTTCCAGATGAGAGCGGACGAGTTCGAGGAGGCGCTGCTTTCAGGAGGAGAGGCGAAGAGATGGCGTGCGGTGGTTGCCCAGCGTCTCGAAGAATCGGCGAAACAGGATCTGGACCGACCTCCTTTGCTTTTTGCCGTGGACCTCGAGGGAAATGAGGTGGAATTACCCGCCGGACCAGGTGCTCAGGTGTTCCGAGGGGTCGGAGTCAGTCCCGGAATTGTTCGAGGGAGGGCTCGACTGGTTCAGGAATTGGGACGGGGCGCCAGGATCGAGGAGGGGGATATTCTCGTGGCAAGAGCGGTGGATGTCTCTTGTCTGCCTCTTTTTCTGCTCGCTCGAGGGGTGGCTCTGGAGGTGGGAGGGCAACTTTCTCACACCGCGATTGTTGCGCGGGAATTCGGTATTCCGATGGTAACCGGGGTGAGCGGACTGACCGAACGAATCGTCGATGGCGATGAGATCGTGGTCGACGGAGATAGCGGCTTGGTTCGATTTGTTTCGAACTGATCTCGTTTCCCGCTTCTCTCTCGGTATACTCCTCGACTAGCGTACATGAGGAGAGAAAGACATGAGTAGGGATTTGGGCGTATTGCCTCGTTGGGACATGAGCAAGATCTATCCCGGGCTTGATTCGGAAGCTTACCGGAAGGATCGGGATGAGTTTGTCGATTGGCTGGATCGGCATGTCGAGGCGCTCGATAAGGATGGGATCTGCGGCCGAGACAAGGTGTCGGATTCGGTCGATGAGATGGTTCCGGTTCTGGAGGGATATCTTCAGCGGACCGATCGCTTGCAAATGCGGTATCGAACTCTGTTCGCCTATTGTCACGGCTTCTTGAGTACCGATACACGGCACGAACAAGCTCGCAAGGAATTGAATGTTCTCGAAAAACTGGGAGTTCGTCTCAGCGAAGCCGGAACCCGCTTCCTGGCCTGGGTCGAGCCGTTAGAGGGTGATCTGGAGACACTAGTCACGGCTTCGGAGTGGTTGCGGGATCATCGGTATTTTCTGGAAGAGTCGCTTCGACGAGCTTCCCGTCGCATGAGTGAATCGGAGGAGACTCTGGCCAGTGAACTGGGACTCAGTTCGGCGGGCGCCTGGTCTCGTTTGCATCGGACGATCACCTCTCAGATCGAAGTCCCCTGGGTCGATGAGGATGGAGAGAGAATATTGCCGATGAGCCGGATTCGCTCTCTGGGTCGAGATGGGGATGAATCCGTCCGGAGGCAAGCTTACAAGGTGGAGATCCAGGCCTGGAAGTCTCATGAGGAGGTGCTCGCGGCCTGTCTCAACGGAGTCAAGGGATGGGTGACCACTCTCACCCGACGTCGCGGTTGGTCCGATTCCCTCGAGTCGGCTCTGGTGGGGGCGCGGATCGATCGCGAGATTCTGGAAGCGCTTCTGGGGGTGATGGTCGATGCGCGCCAGGTTTTTGCGCGTTACTACGCGACCAAGGCCCAGGTGCTAGGCAAGGAAAAGCTGGCGTGGTGGGATTTGATGGCGCCACTCCCTTTCAAGGAGTCCGATCCGATCCGGACTTTCGAGGAAGCCGGTTCCTTCGTGGTGGAACAGTTCGGGACATTTTCACCTCGTCTGGCCGATTACGCGGCTCGAGCTTTCGAGGAGGGGTGGATCGATGCCGAGTCTCGAGCGGGGAAGGTGGACGGCGCGTTTTGCATGGGACTGCCGGAGCGGAAAGAGTCTCGAATTCTGGTCAACTACGATGGGTCGTTCGACTCCCTGATGACTGTGGCGCACGAGCTAGGGCACGGTTTCCACAACGAAGTACTTCGGGATTTCGGCGCCTTGCGCCGTTCGTATCCGATGACGCTTGCCGAGACGGCGAGCATTTTTTGTGAGACGATTGTTTTTCGGGCTGCGGTGCGCCAGGCGACTGGAGCTACGCGACTGGGGATGCTGGAGGCCCATCTGCTCGGGTCCAGTCAGGTGATCATCGATATTCATTCTCGCTTTTTGTTCGAGAAGCGACTTTTCGCGGCCCGGAAGGAGTCGGAGTTGAGTCCGGCTGAATTGTGTTCTCTCATGGAGGAGGCGCAGGCCGAAACCTACGGGGATGCCATCGACCCTCGTTACCGTCACCGATATACGTGGGCGATGAAGCCGCACTACTACATGGAAAAGACGTCTTTCTACAACTACCCCTATGCGTTCGGATTGCTTTTTGGTCTGGGGCTCTATTCGATCTACGAGGAGCGGGGGAATTCTTTCGTAGAGGACTATGAAGCGATCTTGATGCGAACCGGCCTGGCCGATGTCCGGACCGTCGCTCGGTCGGTGGGAATCGATGTGGCCGATCGCTCTTTTTGGGCTGGAGGACTCGACGCTTTGGAGCGGGCGATCGAGGAATACGAGAAGGAGGCGGAAAACCTACTCGTTCAGTCGTGAGAGGAGAAAGTCGGCGGGTAGGGACCGATCTGCGAGTCACCTCGGGAAATCAGTTTTTCGGAGACTCTTGAGTACGGTCGATGTGATGATGTTTGCGAACCTTTCTCCAGGTCAGTCCGTTGTAGTGGGCCCAGTGTTGCCAGGAGCGGTAACTCATTCCGAACAGTTTTCGGGTCGAATTCTCGTCTGGTAGGCCGCCAAAATGAATCATCGTCTGTTCGACGAGTTCTATCACTGCGGGTTTTCCGTGTTCCCGGGCAAGTTCCGAGAGTGTGTTCTGGATCTGGCCGGCCAGGATGTGTTGAAGGAGTGATCCGCCGGCGGGTCGAGAGATCTCCGAAGTTCGGGTTTGAGGGACCAGGTCGAGATGTTCAGGGCGGACTGTGCGACTGTCGAGATCGAGTCGTATCAAGGTCCGGGTGACCACACTGATCAACTCTCGGACATTGTCTTTCCAGTCGTGGTTGATCAGCATTCGTAACACCTTCGGGTCCACCGACTCGATCTGTTTACCGTAGGTGGGGGCCAGGTCGGCGAGGTGGTGGATGAAGAGAACCGGAATGTCTTCGCGTCGGCAAACCAGCGGGGGAACGTCGAGGGGAAAGGAGCCGATTCGGCCGTGAAGATCCTGGCGGAACGTGCCTGAATCGACCATGTGAGCCAGGTCGCGGTTGGTTGCGGCGAGAACTCGGACATCGATGGGAATGGACTGGGTTGAGCCGACTGGACGCACTTCGCGTTCCTGGAGGACCCGTAAGAGTTTGACCTGGTCGTCCGCTCCTAGTTCGGCGATCTCGTCGAGAAAGAGGGTGCCTCCCTCGGCGGCTCGGAAGAGTCCTGGGTGATCCTCGGTCGCTCCGGTGAAGGCGCCTCGGACATGCCCGAACAGTTCGCTGGAGAGAAGGTCGTGAGGGAGCGCTCCGCAATTGACGGCCAGAAAGGGGCCGGGACGTCCGGAGAGGGTATGAATGGCTCGGGCGACCAGCTCCTTGCCGCTTCCGGTTGGGCCGAGAATGAGAACGGTGGCCGGGGTTGGGGCGACGCGGCGGATCTGTTCCTGCAAGGAAAGCATCGGCGCGCTTTTACCGATCAACCGGGGATACCCTTCAAAACCGGCTATTTTTTCCAGAGTGGAAATGGGACGCTCTTGGAGCCAGGTCAGGACCTCTTCGAGGCTCCGGGCAGGGGCTCGAATTTTCTGCGGTGGGTTGGGGGTGGAGCGCTGAACGAGGACTTCGATGACTTCGAGTAGGTGGGCCCAGGCTTCTTCCGGGTCGTCGGCGATCTTGGGGACCCAGGTGCTGCGGCGAAGACCGTGTTCGGACGCTTCGAGAACTTCTTCGGGCAGGAGGGACTGCGGATAGGCGGTGAAGAGGATGACCGCGGTTTCGGGCCAACGCTCTCTCGCCCGGGCCATGATGCGTAGGCCGTCCTTGGAATCTCCGCCAACGGTTTCGAAATTCAAGTCGGTGACCAGAATGTCGACCGGAGTTTCGCTCTGGGCGATCGCCTCGAGTCCGGAAGGGGAGGAGATTGTACGGGTCTCTACGCGGGGTTCCAGGGGGCGCGCTACCCGGGAGAGAAAGGCCTTCCGGTCGCTTCTGGAGTCGTCACAGTAGAGAAGCTGGAGAGGTGAAGTGGAGGATGTCATGGCACAGAAAGAGTAGGCCGCCGAGCGGCCGGAAGCAATGGGGAGCCTGGAATCAATCCAGATCGTCGCGGGCGAGCAACTCTCGGGTTCGTTCGCGGATCTTTTCGGAGTCGGTTCTGGAGAGCTGGTAAGGAATCGACCCGACCTTTCGGGAGCCTCTCTTCGAGTGACCGAGTCGGGTGAAAATGTGCTTCGCGGCTCGGGTGTAGGGAGAATCTTCCGGGGAGGTTTCCTGCCAGGCGACATGAAGACGGTAGAGGAGAGAGTCCGGGTCGAGATGGAGGCGTCTCAAGTTGTCGAGAAGGATGAGTGGGGTGTGTGGACTACGGGCTAGCGAGTAGGTTTCGGCGATCTCTTCGAACCGGGTGTGGATTTTTCCGGGCGAAAACCCCTGAGAGAGGGCCATCCCCAGGTTGCGAAGGAGATGGGCGTACATCGGTACATAGTGATGAAAGTCGGCGATGTGTCCCAGTTCGTGGTACCAGACGTTATCCAGACGTGCCTGGAGTTGACGGCGATGCATTTCATCCCATTGAGGTTCTCGGGTGGAGTTTGGGTCCAGGAGCAAGCTTTCAGTCAGATGTCGGCGTTCGAGGATGCGCGCCGCGGCGGGATCCCAGGTCACTCCTCGAATATTCGGGTTGTGGGGCGGGGCTTTTCGGGTGCGCTCGATCAGGCGTTTCAAGCCGGGTAGGGAAGGTTGAAGGGTGTCCACGCAGAGATAGAAACCTCTTCGGGAGAGGAACGCGCGTCCGGACAGTCGGAGGTCACCCCATAAGTATTCGGAAAAGGAAGGGATGAGAGTCCGGTCGGAGATCAGCACCTCGAAACGGCCGTCGAGTCCGGAGAAGAGTCGGTCCTGAACCCGACGATGTTCCAGTCGGTGCATGAGGCGGAGTTCCGGTTCTCCGGTCCCGTTGTGCAGATCTGCAAAGTAGTTGTAGCGATCAAGCAGTCGTCCCAGTCCACCGGGTTGGGGGTGAAACGGGTCGCTCTCGGAGAACACGGCGTAGTAATGCTTCAGATCGGCCCCGATGTCGAGCCCGAACCGCTCCGGGCAGAGGATCTGCATTCGCTGGCGGACCCGGGAGTACGAGGGGGTGGTTTCTCCTCGGGCGCGCCGACGGTAGATGTCCAGAAACAGTCCGTGCATCGCGTGGATCCAGCCACGAAACGCCCGTAGGTCTTCTATCTCTCTTCTGTGGCGTTGACGGAAAACGGGAGGCAGAGATCTGTACGTGTCGCTCGCTTCTTCCAGCCAGCCCGCGCGACCGAGGGAGCGAGCCCACTCGAGGCGGTTTTCCGGAGAGGGATCGGACTCGAGGGCTTGGCCCCGATCGAGAAGGGTCTGGTAACGTGTCGCGACGAGGTTGCCTCTTTCGAGGATCCGGTGAACAAGGTGAGTTTTCTTCCAGCGGGAAAGTCCTTTTTCGATCTGCCCCTGCTGGAAGAGGATTCTTCGCAGGCCTCGAGAGGATTCGAGGTGATAAGGGTCGATCTGGAGCGCTTTCCGGTAGGCCGACTCACTTTCCTGGGAATGCCCCAGCGCCCCGGCGAAGTAGCCGTGATGGGCCCACAGGTCCGGGTGAGGCCAACGGGTGGTGGCTCGGCGGGAGAGGAGAAGACCGATCGCGAATTGACCGTCCTCCCGAAACCGGGATAGCGTTCGTTTCCAAGCGGTCCGGTAGGCGTACTGTTCATCCCATCGCCAGCGGTAGGTGGGGGACCACCGGTCGATCGACTCAAACGATTCGACCGCTTCCAGGTGGCGTCGTTGGGCCATGAGATCGATGGTGAGAAAGATCCGGGGACGAGTTTTTCGGGGGTCGAGTCGCAGGCACCGTCGGAAGTGTCGCATCGCGAGCGGCCAGTTGTAGGACCGGAACGCGACATATCCGGAGAGATCCCAGGTGATAGGATCTTCCGGGGCTAACTGGCGGAGAATTCGCAAGGAGTCTTCAGCATCTTCGAAGGCTTGACTGGCGATATGGTGGGCGGCGAGAAGCCGATGGGACGAAGCGACCCAGGGGGATTTTTGGATCGCATTCCGCAACCAGGAGATCACGGTTTTTTGCTGGGTGGGCGGGAGTGAATTCGGAGCGGCCCGGACGCCCAGATAGAGAAGGTGCCCGGGGAGGTCCGGATTTTCCAGGATCCGTTCCCGCCAGGATCTCCAGTTTCTGGAACGTCCCAGGCGCCGCAGGTCGAGATCCTGAAGGCGTTCCTGGGCGGGAACGTTTTTTTCATCCAGATGAACCGCCCGCAGGAACGCTCGGCGGGCCTGGGTTGTGGAGCCGTTTCGGGACTGAGCGTTGCCTTCTCTTGTCCAAGCGGTGGAGAGGGGGTCGATGTCGGGAGGGGAGATCGAGCGGCAACTGCTCAGAAGGGCGGGGAGGATCAGGAGGAGAATTCGGATTCGAGGGGTGCTCCGAGGTCGGTGGAGGTGGGAGAGAAGTCGTTCCATGACCCCTCATGAAACGAGAAAAGAGAGATCTCGACAAGAGGGATCCGTTCTGGAGTCAAAAACGATCTTCCCACAACGGAATCAGGATGTACAATTCGCCGAATAATCAACGACCACGGTTTAGGGACCGTTTACTCGATTTGGGAGAGATCCAAGCGTCATGAATGATACGAATCAGGGCTGGATGAGTCTGTTTGGGAGCTATCGGGTTCCCTTCGAATACAAGGCGATCTTTCTCGGCATCCTCGCCGTCGCCCTTTTTTACGGTGGGCTATGGAGCCTCAACGAGGTGTCTCCGGACTGGAGTTTTGATCTCGAAGGAACCGACGCTCTCTGGTACGTGCCCGCGCCTTTTACGGTTGCCGTGGGCGCTTGTTGCAATGAGGGGATCCCGTTCCTCTGGCGTCTGGTGGCCATGCTCTGGGCGCTTCTGCTCTGGGCGGTCCTGGGTGGAGCGATCACTCGAATCATCGCTATTCGCATCGCCAAGGATGAATCGATCTCCTTGGGCGACGCTCTCGGGTATGTCTGGAACAACAAGTTGAGCTATATCGGAACTCCGATCTGCGTGGTCGGTTTTATGCTGCTCTTTTACGGCTGCAATAAACTGGCGGCGGTGGTGGGGCACTGGATTCCGTTTTTGGGGCCGATTCTTTACATCCTTCTCCTTCCTCTGGTACTCCTCTCGACCCTCTTTCTCTTTCTGATGGGGATCGGACTCGTCTTTGGTTTCCATATGATCGCCAGTTCGATTTCGACCGAGGGCGGGGATGGATTGCAGGCTGTGATCAACGTTTTTAACTACGTTTTTATCCGCCCCTGGCACTACATCCTGTATCACCTACTGTTAATCGCTTCGCTGATTTTTCTCTGGCACGCGGGGAATGCCTTCGTGGATGTCGCGGTGGAAAGCGCCACGTTGGGAAATAATGTGGAGGAAATATCTTTTGATGCGAAGGATTGGGTTCAGGCTGAAGGAGGAGGGGGATCTTACAAAAAAGTTACCCATCACATTTTTCAGGGGGGCAATCTGGAAAAGCGTGATTACTACCTAGACTCAGAAGCGTTGAGCGCGGAACTGGAAAAGTACACCGAAACGCGTAGGGCTCTGCTCGAGGACAAGTCGAAGGCGGAAAAAGATGACTTGGCAGCCGATGTCGTGAAGATTCAGGAATCTCTCGATTCGCAGCAGGCAAGCAAGCCTCGTCGATTCACGGAAGGGATCGAGGTGGTTCGGTTCAAGATGCAAAAGGTTCCGGTGAATACCGGAGACAAGGTGATGCCCTTTAGTTACGAACACATCGATTCGGGACTCTACAAGGGCGTAACTTACGTGGTCAGCGGAGTCGCCTGTTTCCTGAATCTGCTCGTTTGCGGCTATCTCTTCAGCTATCTCATGGGAGCGAGCACCACGATCTACTTCATCTTGCGTAAGGACATCGACGGCACCGATTTCGAGGAGATCGTCGAGCGCGAGGATGAGGAGTTCGAACTGAGCGAAGAGGTTTTCGAGAAGCCGGCGGCGGCGCTTGATACCCCCGCTCCTTCGGAGTCGGAGACTCCGGCCGCCCCCGAAACCTCCCAGGACAGCCCGGAAAATTCGGGCGCTTCCTCTGAAGACTCGGAGATTGCCGTAGAAGGGGAGGGTGACAAGACCTCCTGAGCTTCATTTGCCAGCAAGCGGAATTCAAAAAGGCCGTTCCTTCCGGGAGCGGCCTTTTTTGACGCTTGGGTGAGGCGGGATCGTTTTCTTGGAGCGGGCCCGGGAGTGGGGTACGGTATCGTTCTTGATGAACAAAAAGGATTCAGTTCCTGGGCTCTTCGGAGTGGGGTTCCGGGAGGGAGAAAGACATGTCCACGACAAACGATTCACGACCTCGT
>JASMLP010000198.1 GCA_030748635.1 Planctomycetota bacterium | reverse complement strand
CCGACCGCGCCCCGACCGACCAAGCCCTCACCCGTCATCGTTCTTCTTCACGGCTGGGGCGGAATGAGCCCCTATAGCTACGGCGCCTGGATCGAACACCTCGTTCGACGCGGCAATGTCGTGATCTATCCCCGCTATCAGACCCACATGTTAACCCCTCCATGGACGATGACTCCGGCCGCGATCCGCTCGGTTCGAGACGCCTTCGAGCGACTCGATGGCACCGAGCACGTCCTGGCCGATTCTTCTCGCATGGTCCTTGCCGGCCACTCCCTCGGCGGAACGCTCGCGGCCAATATCGCCGCCCTGGCCTCCCAGAACGGATTGCCCCGACCCGCCGCGGTTCTGGCCATCCAACCGGCCGACAGTCATGCTCACTCCGACTGGCGCACAATCGTCCCGAGCCTCCTGGTAGATCACTCCCGGATTCCCAAAGATACGCTTCTGGTGCTGATGGTCGGTACCCAAGACCGAGTGGCGGGAGATACCATTGGAAAGAAAATCTTCGAGAACGCCACCGGAGTCGCCACCCAGAACAAGAACCTGCTCGTTCTCTCCAGCGACCGCCGAGGCCAACCGCACCTTGTAGCCAGCCACCGACAACCTTTCGCACCCGACCGTCGCTACAACTACACCGGAAAACGACAGATCCCCGCGCTTTCCACCGGGAAACCGCCGATTTCCTCCCACCTCGACGCCCACGATTTCTACGGAACATGGAAGCTTCTAGATGCGCTGATCGACACCACCTACCGAGGAACCAATCGTCAGTACGCACTGGGAGATACCCCCGAGCAGCGGTTCCTCGGGCGCTGGAGCGACGGCACTCCGATTCGTGAATTCAAGGTAATCCTCGGCCAGAATTCTCCCTCTCAGAAACGCCCATAAACCGGCCTCCGAAAGAGAAAGGCCGCTCGGCGCTTTGCGGTCGACAACCGGGGCACTCTTCCTTTCTGTTCATTTTTTCTCACATTTTTGTCAAAATTCGAGTCTTCCAAGACTCAATTTTTTCATCAAAGGTTTTTCATGAGAACGCACATCGCCCTGATCCTCTCGACAGGACTCCTCTTCGGGTGGACCGGATGCAAAACACACTCCCACTCCGATCACGATCACGGCCACGAACACGGCCACGAACACGGCCACGAACACGGTCACGAACACGGTCACGAACACGGCCAGAAACACGAACACGGCCACGAACACGGCCAGAAACACGAACACGGCCACGAACACGGCCAGGAAGTGGAATTAGGAAGCGTCACGATCGGTGACTGGAAGGTGGAACTCGCCCAGGGCCGTGGCAACGTCGAGCCCGGCCTGGAAGGACACCTCGTGGTCAAACTTCCTTTCAACGACTCGGGCTCCACCACCGTTCGGGCCTGGATCGGAACCGAAGACCGTTCCCTCTCGGCCGTGGGGACAGGCGACTACGCCCCGTCACACGATGACTACGACGTCTACGTCATGGCTCCTGATCCACTTCCCAAAAACGTGAGGTGGTGGATCGAGGTCGAAACTCCCGACGGTTCGAAACAGGTCGGTTCGATCCAACCCAAACTCCAGTAAGGCGATTCGGTCAATCTTCGGGAGAAGAGCCGGCCTTCCGGTTTTCAACCTGGTCGGCCAGCTGCGGTTCGATCGCCATCGCTTTCCGGATCCACTCCTGACCCTGCTCTACCCGGCCTGTCCGGTTCAAGAGCAGCCCGAGATTGGCCATCGACAGGTAATCGTAAGGGTTGCGCTCCAGCGCTTTCCGGAAGTTTTCCTCCGCCGAGACAAACTCCTTCCTGGCCATCTGCACATTTCCCAGAAGTTGATATCCGCGCCCGAGATCGGGTCGCAAACGCAATACCTCCCGGGCCGAACGGTCAGCCTGACGCAAAGAACCCCGGGAGCCTAGCCCCTGCTCAGCCACCGCCGCGTGATAGGCGTAGCGCGCCCGATCTCCGAGCAACGCGGCCTTGATCGAATCCGGATAGCGCTGACGAGCTCGGTCGAAATGTTCGATCGCCATCCGGAGTCGTCCCTCGGATTGGGCCATTCGCCCTTCGAGACAGATCGTTTCGGCTTCGATCGCCCGGCGTAAATTCGCCTCGGATCCACCGGACCCCGAATAGTCGACCATCGGCGGAACTTGGGGACGAGCCCGGGCAAAGTCCTTCAGCAAGCCGAGCAGATAGCGACTGAAGAGCTGATCCATCGGCCCCTTTGGATCGTAGCGCAAAGCCTCCACCGGTACGTACTCGGAAAATTCGAGGATCGGCCAGTCATCGGTCATCGCCTCCACCCCATCGACATACCGGCGCAACGCCTCCGGTCCCATCCGATAGCCTGAAAGTGCCAGCGTCGCCAACCGGGAGGCCCGCGGGGGCGCCGACTTCATTCCCTTGTTTCCGGGGCTCCAGATACTCTGGAGATGGCCAGAAACTTCTGGCGCCTCCAGTCGCCGAACGATCTCTTCCAGAGGTACCTTCCGATCCGACACGCGTCCGATCAGAACACTCGACTGCTCGTAGAACCAGAGGCTGGTGTTCTCGAACACGTCCAGAAAGGAGCGAATCAAGATCCTATAATTCTCTCGCTCGGTGGCGTGGACCGGAATCCACTGACACATGATCCCCCCCTCCGCCAACCGATCGCGGCACAACTGGTAAAAATCCCGGGTGTAGAAGGAGATCGCTGGCGGCGTGTGAGGCAAAAGAGGCTCGAGCGAGATCACATCGTACCGATCCTCTGCGGTCAACAAAAACTGACGCCCGTCATCGATATGCACCTGACACTCCGGCGCCCGATGAGCACCGCGATTCACACCCCGGAACTCATCTGCTACCGCCATCACCTCGGGGGAGATCTCCACCAGATCGATTTTTTCAGGATGGTGCGTGAGGACTGCTCCCGCCGTCGTTCCCGTCCCGTAGCAGATGATGCACACCTTCTTCGCTCCGTCCGGATGCAAGAGCATCGGCAAGTGTCCGAGCATGGCCATATATTTCGAGGTCTCGGAGACCGAGGCCGTCAGGAAGTTGTCCGTATAGAGTGAAATTTCTCCCGTACGAAAATCGCGCACCACACTGACCGTGAACGGCAAGCTTTCACGCGACGGACCGATCAGTTCCCGAGCTTTCAGGCGACTTCCTCCGGCATCTCCTGGTCGGGTGGAGATAAAAACCGGGGATCGAAGAATCAGATCCGGATATTCCGGTCGAACCGTGAACAGAAGTGTCGCCGTGACCAGCGCCATCGCAGCCATCAACCCCTTGCGTCCAAAAGGAGTCAGCCCCTTCGCGTCCCAGCAAGCGGCCAGGATCGCAAGGGCCGCGGTGGAACCGGCCAGGATCGCCAGCAAGGTAACTCCTGTCTGCATGCCCACCGCTGGGAGAAGAATGTACCCCCCCGCGAACGCGCCGGCGGCGGCGGCGAGGGAGTTGGCGAGAGCCAACCCTCCAATCCGTTGCCCCAAAGTTTTTCGCTGGCGAGTAGCCACGGCGACCAGCAGAGGATAGACCCCACCCATACAGAGTGTAGGAATCCCCATGATCACCATCGCGGCAAGAAACAGACTCCACGCAAATCCCGCGGCACCGACAGTCACCTGATGATCGCGCAAAATCTGAGGCAGTACGCTAAAACTGGTCGGCCCTTCACCCAGTCCGAGCCAGACAAAGAGTGCCAGAACCCCCTGTAAAGCGGCGACCAAGAGGAGAAGCCCCCGCCCCCCGTGGGCCTGCAGAGCTCTGATTCGAGTCAACGGCGCGACCAACGTACTCCCGAGCCCGATACCCACGAGGAAAACCGCTAACATCGCCGTGAAAGCCCAGACGTGACTCACCAGAAAAAAGGCGAGCATCTGATTCCAGAGCACCTCGAGTCCCAGGTTGGTGAAGCCCGCCAACGCGAACAGGGTGAGCAGAATGGAGACCGGCACTCCACACCGTGCCGAGGCGCCCTCATCCCCTTCCTCCGCCACCTCGTGGGTCCCCGTTTCCGACGCCCCCCCTCCTTCGGACCCGGAAGACTCTTCCCTCGACCCCATCCAGGAAAGCCCAAAAGCCAGTAGAGCCACCAGAAGATTCAGTACGCCCGCCCACATCATGGTCGCCCGCACCCCCAAAGAGGCGATGAACCAGAAGCCGGTGGCCACCGTGCCCAATGTGGCTCCCAGGGTATTCACGCCGTAGAGCCAACCCGCATAGAGGCCGGCCTTATCCACTCGATCGGTGGACGCTCGGACCACAAAGGGCAGCGTCGCCCCCATGGCAAAAGTAGGCACCCCCAACAACCCCATCACGAAGATCACCCGAAGACCGCTAGCCGCCCATTCGGTTTCCCCCACCACCGCATGAATCCCCAGATAGCTCCACTCGACCAGCGCGATCAGCAACGGGAACAGAAAGGCGAACAGGCCCACGATGACCTCGAGTCCGGCATACCAACGCAGCGCCCGGACCGTCGCTCTCCTCGAACCGAAAGATTCAACCTCACGATCCGCTCGACGGCCAGCCCAGAATCCTCCCAGCCCCAGACCGATCATGTAGGTTGTGAGGACGATACTGATCGCTTCGTGCGTGGCCCCAAACAGAACCTTCAGTGGACGCATCCAGGCGGTTTCGTAGACCAACGCGCTGAACCCCGAAAGCCCAAACAGCAAGAGGATCAGCGGGAAACGAGGGGCCCACCACCCTCCACTAGCCCCCGAAATCGGAGAGGCGTCGCGAGAATTTGCTGAAGGGACCGTGGGTTTCATCGAGATCTTGCGTTTCTTCATCGTCGCCGAAGCTTCCCCGTGAAAGCCAGAGAACATCGAGATCCAGAGGATCCCTCGCTGCTTCTATATACGGCTCGACTCCACTGGAATCAATTCTGTTTGTGAAATGCGAAGGATACCAATATTGATAAAGAACCACAGGAAGCTTCGCAATGGACTCTCGATTCGAAATAGACCAACTGCGGAAACTTTTCGCCTAGAAGGTCAGAATGTCATCAAGATCGGCAACCGCGCCCAGACAATCGACGAAATCGAGGGACAGTATAGGGGTCTTTTCAAATTAACACCCACCGGATGGGCTCAGATCGAAGATTACCTGGCCCGCCACACCGCGCCACAGCGAGATGCTATGGATATGACCACCCTCTTGCGTGGATTGATTCAGAGCGGCACCTCGGTCGGCGCGGT
>JASMLP010000197.1 GCA_030748635.1 Planctomycetota bacterium | reverse complement strand
GAGGGAGCGGTCGAGGACTACACCCGGGCCATCGCACTCAACCCTCGATACGCCGAGGCCTACGTCAATCGCGGTAACAAATACGGTTCGCAGGGCAACCTCCGGGCTGCCCTCGCCGATTTCGAGAAGGCTCTAGGGGTCGCTCCGGCGAACTGGCGCCACCGGAAGGTGCTCGAGAAAAAGCTCGCCGAGGTTCGCAAGCTGATGACGGGTAAATAACCCCTCCCATCCGTCCGCACCCCGCTACAATAGGCTCTGCGATGGTGGAAAATGAACAAGGCTTGAGGGTTGAGCCTCCGGTAACGGACGCGCCTGTGGATTCAGAGGTTGCCGAGCTGAACGGGCCGGAGCAGGGAGTGATGGTGATCGGCGATCTGATCCTTGCTCCCACGGTGACCGGGGAGGCGGGGTGGATGCGCCACGTACTTTTGCTTGTTCTCCTGGCCGGATCTCCGGTTTCAGGCGAGGTTCTGCGTTACGAGATCGGGCCGCGAGAAAGTCAACTGGTCGTGGTGTTGCGACGGGGGGGGATCGCCTCCGGGTTGGCGCACGACCACGCCGTCGAGGCGACCCGGTTCCGGGGGGTCGTCCACTGCGATCCGCGGCGGATCGGGTCCGGAAGGATCGAGTTGCGGGTGGATGCGCGATCGCTGGTTCCCGACCGCGGCGTGTTGCGCCAGCAGTTTGGTCTGGAGGGGGAGATCGATGCGGGAGACCGCGCGAAGATTCTCAAAACCCTTCACGGTCCCGATCAACTGGATACGCAGCGCTATCCCTCGATGACTTTCGTCTCGACGAGGGTCGAGGGTCGCGCCGACGGTCGGTGGGTGGTGTTTGGGGAGTGGTCGATACGCGGGGTCACGCGGAAGGTGGAGTGTTCTCTGACCGTGACCTGTACCCCGGAGCGGTTCGAGGCGATCGGCACGCTTCGGTTTCGTCAATCCTCGTTCGGCTATCGTCCTTATCGGATCTTCCTGGGTGCTGTTCAGGTACGAGATGAGGCGGTGCTGCATCTCCGGATCCGGGCCACACGGTCTTCCCGGAAATAGGGTTCGCTCCGGATCGAGGTGGGATTCGAGGAAATCTAGACTCGTGCGTTAAACATCGTAAACCGGTGGCGGCTTCTCCATCCAGAGCTGAACCATGTTGTTGGGGGTGAGGACGACGGGTCCGTATTCGATCTCGTAGGGGTCGTCGCCCTGGCAGGTAAATTCGACCGAGATCGAGTCTACCGTCCACTCCCCCTCTTCGGGACCGACCAGGTGAAGGCTGTGGACAAAGCTCCGGGGTTCACCGGTTCCTTCGAAACGCTGCCCGGTCGCCGTGCCCCCTTCGATGTCGCAGAGTTCGAGCTTATGGCTGTTGAATTCGTAGTACACGGTTTCGTCCGTACCGACGTCACCGGTTTGAATCGCGATTTTGAAGTTGCTCAGAAAGGGCATGGGGTTTCTCAGGAAAAGTAAGGGTTTTCGCCTGCGGCGTGATCGGTCTCGTCGTAAATGGCGCCGATTCCCGGAATGCGCTCGTGGAAGGTCCGGTGGATACCCATTCGAAGGGTGACGCTGGCGGCGGAACAGCCCTGGCAGCCCCCTCCCATGAGGAGAAAAATGCGGTTGCCTTCGACCCGGTTGAGGGTGATGACTCCGGAGTGGGCGGCGATGCCCGGGTTGATCTCTTCTTCGATCACCGCGGTCGCTTTGCTGTGGATCTCCTCGGAGGGAGGAATTGTTTCCAGGGCGGCGGGGGGAACGAGTGGCAGGCCGGACTCGAAGTGCTGGCGAAGGGTTTGGCCCGCTTCTTTGGCCAGAGGTTCCCATTCGTCGAGGCTGTAAAATGGAATCTCTCGGTAGAGCAGGAGGGTGGATCCGTCGACCTGAACCGAGCAGATGCCGTCGAGTTCGAGCAGGGCTTGGGCGGTGGGTGAGTCTTTCGCGTCTTCGGGGTTCTGGAAGACCCAGGAGTGTTCTGGAAGAAGCTCGCGATTGAGCATCAGTTTCAATTGATCCATCGAGTTTTGAGGTTGGGCTTTGATCTGTATCTTCGCCTCCGCGCCCTCATCGGGTCGGTCTGGTAGATCGGACTGGATCAGGGGCGCCTGGATTTTCTGGCGTCGTTCGCGTTCTTCATCTTCCATGAACATCGAAATCTACTCCAACGGATGCGATTGAAATCGAAATCACATTATAGTGGTGTTGACGAAGGCTTCCATGGCATCCTTCGGTGAAAGTTTCCGTTGTCGTGGATTTTTTCCTGCGGAGATAGGTGATGGAGAAGACGCAAAGTTGGGGTCGGATCGAAACATGGACACGATCTGGGGAGGGTCCGATCGGGCGCTATCGGTTCGCGACCCGTCTTCGTATGCTCATGCCCCACCTGCTGGCTGCCGCCGAACAGTTTTCCGAAAACGAGTTGGAAGGTCCGGGGTTTCGACTCTATACCTCGCGTGATGAGCAGGGTCGAGACGCGCGGGGCGCGCTGTTTCATCTCCAGGCTCTTTCTCGCATCTATCGAAAAACCCAGAAAAAGGACCGGGAGACCTTCGAGGTTTTTCGTCACCTCTTCAAGGAGCTTGAAGACGCCCTAGGGCGAATCAACTACCACGAGGAGATGGGCGCGGCGGCTCGTCAACTCGGAGCGCCCGAGGCGGTGGTCGGCTATTTTGTTGGCGGTTACCACGCCGAGTTGCAGAATTTGACTCGACGGTTGCGAGATTCCGGTTGGCTGGCCGGGGAGGGCGCGGAAGTCGGTTTCCCGGCGCTCGAAGAGATACTCGACGACCTGGATCGGGTTCGCTGGCGCAAGGACCGCAAGGACCGTCGGCGAATCGTGTCGTTTTTGGTCGCCGCTCTGGACAAGGTGCTCGAAAAAGGAGGAGCGACCGGAACGGGCCTCGACTTTGACGATCTCGAACACGGGGTGCACGAGTTTCGTCGTACCGTCCGCTGGGTCAGTATCTATCCCCAGGCGTTGGGGGGGTTGTGTCGTCTGGTGAGAGAAGATCGGCTCGACTCCGACCTGGCGGTGTATCATCCCCCGCGGGTGGTCGAGTCGGGTTTTTGTCGCTATCCGCGCGACGACCGGGAGACAGAATCGATCGAGCTCGAAGCGTCTCTCCTTTTTGCGTTCACCTACCTGATCGGCGCGCTGGGGGACCTGAAAGATCGCGGGCAGCTGGCCGAGGCGCTCGAACACGCTTTCGAACGCACCGGGGTGGCCACGGGCGAGGAGTGCCAGGCTCGGGTCGCGGACCTGCTGGGAACCGAGGGGGTGCTTCCGGCCGAGATTCCCTCCCGGGTGCGCACGCTGGTCGAGGCTTTTATCGGGGAGCACCAGATTCCCCAGCGGCTGAAAGCGGGTCTGGAGTCGCAGTTCGACTGAGCGGGTCGGGTTCCTCAGCGAACTTTCGGGCGTTCCATCAGCAGGCGAAACCCCATCATCTGGCTGGTCATTCTGGGGTCCTGGCCGTTTCCACCATGAATCCGGAGAATGCGTGGGTCGCCGTTTTCCCAGGAACCTCCGCATCCGCGTCGGCTCCGGTTTTCGACCCACCAGCCATCCACCCACTCCATGGCGCTGCCCGAGAGATCGTAGACTCCGTAGGGCGATTGATCGATCGGGAAGCTCAGCACTCGGTCCGGTTGTGGAATTTTGTGGGTAAAGTTCGAGCTGGCCCATCGAGGGCGAAACTG
Organism: Planctomycetota bacterium; assembly: GCA_030748635.1. Lineage (GTDB taxonomy): Bacteria > Planctomycetota > JACQVV01 > JACQVV01 > JASMLP01 > JASMLP01. Next base: position 633 of record JASMLP010000197.1, on the reverse strand, counting down.
GTTGCCGAAGGGGTACTCGCGTCCATCGGCGGCCCCGGCGGCGACCGTCCATTCGTTGTAGGTGGGTAGTCGATAGATCTCGTTCCGACCGGCTTGCTGGCTCAGGAGCGTTTTCCAGCGGGCGTAGTTCACTGCACCTTGCCACAAGACTCCGAGGGTCGGCCAGTCGAGACGCCAGTTTTTGGGCAAAACAACCCTTCCGTTGGGTTGCAGGTTCCAGCCGATAGGAAGGTGTATTCTTCGCTCTGAGACCGAAAGAACAGAGAGAAACGGTGCATATTCCTGGCAGGTGACTTCTCGTTCCTGGATCCAGAACGGCTTGGTATCCGGAATGTAAATAAATCCTTCCGGAGTGCTTCCCTGGGCTAAAAGGTTGATGTGGATGGTTCGATCGGTGGATCGTTCGAGTCGGAAGAACGATCGTTGACTCTCCCAACCCGGATGCACTGCGAGGGCGAGATAGGAGCCCGGTTCGAGCGATCGGGGGGAGGTTGGGGTGGTTCCCAGAAGACAGTCTTGGGAGCGCAGGAGCGGGGCCGCTGTGGCTCGAACCTCGAGGCCACGTGGAAGCGTGAGGGTCCGAATCTCACCCTGTTGATAGACCCTGGCCGGGGTTCCGTCGACCGAAAGCAG
>JASMLP010000196.1 GCA_030748635.1 Planctomycetota bacterium | reverse complement strand
ATCGACTGGTATCTGGAAGCGAGCGCCGATATTCCTTGGGCCTTCGAACCCAAGACCGAGGTGGAGCTCTTTGTCGGTCCGGGGGACCGTGTGAGTTCCGGATCGGAACGTGTGGCATCGGTCGAGGATTCGAACGCATTTTCGAAGGGATTGGTTTTCGGATTCCCTCACGAGGAGCCCTCCATGCTCTCTCTTTTTACGAAGGGATTCGATTTCTGGAATTGGGGTTTCCTTCGTCAGGGGCGTTTGGGTTGCGGTTGTGCTTTCATTATGTGCTTCATGGGTTTCGTTATTTACCACCATTGGGAGCAACCAAAATTTAGAAGTTTTCTTGCCTTTTGCGTGATTTTGGGGATTGCTGGAGTGGTACAAACGCTTCGGGTTCATGTTCAGAATCGGTTCGCTCAGAAAAAAATTGGCGAGGTGGAGTTCTCGATCGAACCAACCGAAGTGGTCGGCGGGGAAGCTCTGATCTGCCGACTGACATTCGAACCTGGAGACAGTGTTCGTGTCGACAGGATCCAGCTCTGTCTGACCGGCGAAGAGGAGGTGGTTAGCGGCACGTGGAGTTCTGCAACTACCCATACGCACACCCTGCACGAGGAGTTGTTTGACATGCTCGAAGTGGGCACGCAATACACGCGGGGTCCACGTGTTGAATTGGAGGAGGAGATTCCTGTTCCCGTGGAGGCTGCGCCGAGTTTTAGGTTCACTTACAATCAGGTATTCTGGACCGTGGATCTGCGGATCGTTATCCCCGGGTGGCCAGACTTTAACGTCAGCCGCAGGTTTCATGTTCTCGATTGATCGGTCGGTTGTTCCCCAGGAACTCGGTGGGATCGAGTTGGTTTTTCGCGAGGGTCTATTTCTTTTTTGTCGGTAAAGCTTGTTAGAAAAAGGGGAAGGAGCGCGCGCCATGAGTCGTTGTGAACTGGAAGTTCTGATCGAGGAACCGAACCGGGTATTTCGTCCCGGGGAGACGATTCGGGGTCAGGTGCTGGTCGATGTGAATGCCGATTGCCGCTGCGATGGGTTGAGTCTGCGCCCCACCTGGTCGACCCACGGGAGAGGCAATCGGGATGGTGGGAAGGGAGAGGCGATTCAGCTTTTTCAGGGGTTGTGGACGGCGGGGGATGAACTGTTGTATCCGTTCGAGATCGAGGCTCCCTCCGAACCGATGACCTATCATGGTCATCTGATCAACATCGACTGGTACCTGAAAGCGAGCGCCGATATTCCTTGGGCCTTCGATCCCAAGGCCGAGAGGGAGTTCTCGCTCGGTCCGGGGGACCGCTCGGGCTCCGGGTCGGAAGGCGTGGCCCCGGCCGAGTTGTCGGGCGCGTCTCGTTCGTCGGGGGTGGGTTGTCTCTATGTTCTCGTCATTATCTTCCTCTTGCGAACCCTCGTTCCCAGTTTGACGATGGGCACGCTTTGGGTGCCCGAAGGCAGCTTCTTTCTGCTCCTGTTGATGGTGGGGGTCGCGGCATACATATTTCGTAACCGGATCGTGGAGTATAGGCTTGGCAAAGTGGAGTTCTCGCTCGAACCGCACCCGGTGGTCGGCGGGGACGTTGCGATCGGACGACTGATGTTCCAGCCTCGACGCAGCGTGCGTGTCGATAGGATCCATCTCTCTCTGACCGGGCAAGAGGTGGCGGTGAGCGGTTCGGGAAGTCAGCAAACCACTCATACTCACACCCTGCGCGAGGAGTCGTTTGACATGCTCGAAGCGGGCACGCGCTACATGCGGGGGCAACGGGTTGAATTCGAGGAGGAGATTCATATTCCCGAAGAGGCCGCGCCCAGTTTCGATTTCAACCACAATCGGGTGTCCTGGACACTGAACCTTCGGATCGTTCTTCCCGGGTGGCCGGATTATGTCATCAGTCGCAAGCTGCATGTTCTCCGGTGATCTGTCGGTTGTCCCACCGCATATGGATGGGTTAGAGTAGGCGCTCTTCGCCAGCCCTTTTCGCTTTTTTCGAGGTTTCTGATGGCAGCTCCCGAAACGGTTCACAAGCCTCTTACCACCGGTTCTTTACCCGGATCTCGGAAGATCTATGTCGAGGGCTCACGACCCGACCTGCGCGTTCCGATGCGCGAGGTGGCTCTTTCGCCCACGGGAAGTGAACCCAACGAGCCGGTCGTGCTCTACGACACCAGCGGGCCCTATACCGATTCCGAGGTGGAAGTCGATGTCGAACGCGGATTGCGTCCGATGGGTCGCGCCTGGGTCCTCGAGCGCGGGGATGTCGAGGAATACGCGGGGCGATCGGTCTGTCCCCAGGACGATGGATACCGCACGTTCGAAGAGGCCGAAAACGCGGTCCAACGATTCCCTGAAACCCGTCGTCCGCTGCGTGCCCGGTCCGGCGCGAATGTGACCCAGATACACTACGCTCGCCAGGGAGTGATCACCCCGGAGATGGAGTTTGTGGCGATCCGTGAGAACCAGCGTCGAGAGGCGATCCAGGAGATCGTGAAGCAGCATCCGGGATATTCTCACGGCGCCAGCATCCCGTCCCGGATCACTCCCGAGTTCGTCCGGGAAGAGATCGCCAGGGGCCGGGCCATACTGCCCTCCAATATCAATCATCCAGAATCCGAGCCGATGATCATCGGCCGCAATTTTCTGGTCAAGATCAACGCCAATATCGGCAACAGCGCCGTCAGTTCCTCGGCCAGCGAGGAGGTCGAGAAGATGGTCTGGGCGACACGTTGGGGCGGAGATACCATCATGGATCTTTCCACGGGGCGGGACATTCACGCCACGCGTGAATGGATCCTGCGGAACTCGCCGGTGCCCGTGGGAACCGTACCGATCTATCAGGCGCTGGAAAAGGTCGGAGGCGTTCCCGAGGATCTTTCCTGGGAGGTGTTTCGGGATACCTTGATCGAGCAGGCGGAGCAGGGGGTCGACTATTTCACCATTCATGCCGGGGTATTGCTTGCCCATGTCCCGCTGACCGCGCGTCGACTCACGGGAATCGTCTCCCGGGGAGGATCGATTCACGCCAAGTGGTGCCTGGCTCATCACCGGGAGAACTTCGCGTACGAGCACTTTGAAGAGATCTGCGAGATCATGAAGACGTACGATGTCGCCTTCAGCCTGGGAGACGGTTTGCGTCCCGGATCGATCGCGGACGCGAATGACGAGGCCCAGTTCGCGGAGCTCGATGTGCTGGGGCGGTTGACTCAGATCGCCTGGAAGCACGATGTGCAGGTAATGATCGAGGGACCTGGTCACGTGCCGATGCATCTCATCCAGGAAAATGTCACCCGGCAACTGGAAGTGTGTGGCGAGGCGCCGTTTTATACGCTCGGTCCGCTGGTGACCGATGTGGCCCCGGGCTATGATCATCTTACCAGCGCGATCGGGGCGGCCATGATCGGATGGTTCGGGACTGCCATGCTCTGCTATGTCACTCCCAAGGAACACCTCGGACTGCCCGATCGAGACGATGTGCGGGAAGGCGTTATCGCCTACAAGATAGCGGCCCACGCGGCCGATCTGGCCAAGGGACATCCGGGCGCGCAGTATCACGACGACGCCCTTTCCAAGGCCCGTTTCGATTTCCGGTGGGAGGATCAATTCCGGCTTTCACTCGATCCGGAACGAGCTCTGAAGTTTCACGATGAGACCTTGCCGGCCGACAGCGCCAAGACCGCCCATTTCTGCTCGATGTGTGGGCCCAAGTTCTGCAGCATGAAGATCACTCAAGAGCTGCGGGAATTCGCTCGGAGCGAGGGCTTGAGCGAAGAGGATGCGCGTCAGCGGGGAATGACCGAGAAAGCGGATGAATTCCGCGCCTCGGGTTCCGAAATCTACGGAGACTGATCCGGGGTCTGTTTCGCGAGGATCGCTTCGGCCGTCTGCGTAATCTGGCGCCAAGCTTTTTCGACGTGAGGTCGCTGAGTCCGCGTCTGCCCGATCGACATCCTCAATACGAAACGGTCGGCGAGGGCGGTATGAGAGAGGAACAGTTCGCCGCTGGCGTTGAGGGTCTGGAGGAGTTGGCGGTTGAGAGTATCGTTGCCTCGCAGTCGAAAGCAGACCAGGCATAGAGCGGGGGGGGCGGCGAGTTCGAATCGCGGATCTTCTCGGATCTGATCGGCAAACCACCCGGCGAGGGCGACGTGGTTTCGGATCCGGGCGCGGATGCCCTCGACGCCGTAGTGACGCAGGACAAACCAGAGTTTGAGAGAACGGAAGCGCCGTCCCAGCGGGATCTGCCAGTCCCGGTAGTCGATCACTTCTTCCTGATCCGTGTGAAGGTATTCAGGAGTGACCGAGAGTGTGCGGGTAAGCAGCTTCGGGTCGCGGACGAAGAATGCGTTGCAGTCGAAGTGAGCCATCATCCACTTGTGAGGGTTGAAGGTGAAGGAATCGGCTCGTTCCAGCCCCCGACTCCAGTCCCGGAATTCGGGACAGACCAGCGAGCTGCCGGCCATGGCCGCATCGACATGGAGCATGAGTTCGTGTCGGTCGGCGATTTCCGCGATCGGTTCGAGCGGATCGAAAGCCATCGAACTGGTGGTGCCGCAAGTGGCCGAGATGAGGGCGGGACGACAACCCGATTCCAGATCTCGGACGATGGCGGCTTCCAGCGCGGAGGGGAGGAGGGCGTAACGATCGTCGGTCTCGATGAAACGGACGTTCTGGCGACCGATTCCGAGAATGGCCGCGGCTTTCAGGATCGAGGAGTGGGCCTCGGTGGAGGTGTAGACGGTGATCGGACGGTCGGAGTAAGTCAGTCCGGTTTCGACCCCTTCAGGACCCAGGAGACGTTCGCGGGCGCAAAGCATGGCGAGTAGCGACGCGCTCGAGGCGCTGTCCTGGATCACCCCTTGTCCTCGGAACGCTTCGGGAAGGCCCAGCATCTCGACCAGCCAGTCGAGCACATGCGTTTCCAGTTCGGTGGCGGCGGGACTGGTGGCCCAGAGCATTCCGTTGACGCCCAGCGCGGTGGAGAGGATCTCACCGAGAACCGAGATGGGACAGCCGTTCGCGGGGAAATAGGCGAAGAAGTTAGGAGATTGCCAGTGGGTGATGCCGGGGAGGATCAGGTTCTGGAAATCCGACCAGATCGAGTCCCACGTTTCCCCTTCGACTGGCGGGGAGTCGGGTAGGGCGGCTCGGAGTTCGCCGGGACGGGCCTGGGAGGCCACCGGGGTCGGTTCGGATTCGGTGAGGTATTCGCCGACCCACTCCAGGGTGGTGCGGCTGGCGTTCAGAAAGGGGGTGCGTTCCATGGATGATTTCCTGGATGGATTAGATCAGCCCGTGGATCTGGGCGTAGATGATTTCACAATTTCCCGGAGGGGGGCCCGGCGGAGCTTCGTACCAGGTGGCCAGAAGGCGATCTCCATCCCAGGTACACGAGGGGTAGCCGAAGCGCCGGTTGGGATTCGAGTCCAGGTCGCCTTCTCGAAGCCAGGAGATTCCTCCATCGGTAGAGCGGGCGATCGAGAGTGGGGTGCGAAGTTGATCGGAATCGTTGTAGAGGAGGAGAAGAGATCCGTCCGGCGCCGTGGTCACGGTATGAGGGCTGTTGGGCGAACGGAGCCCGGTGGGATGAGGTCGGGACCAGGTGGCTCCTTCGTCGCTGGAGTGACAGATCCAAGGACCGCCCAGGCCGGTTCGCAGAAGCATGACCAGATCTCCGCTGGGCAGCGCGGCCACTTCGGGTTCCAGGGCCCCCCAGGCAGCGGGAATCTCGATCGGTTCTCCTTCGGACCAGGTGGCTCCTTGATCGTCGGAAAAGAGGGGGATGGAGCGGAAGGTACAGCCGGAACGGTACTCCTGGGTAAAGGCGCCCGCGGTGATCAGACGTCCGGACGGCAGGAGTCGAAGGCATCCGTTTTCGATCACCCAGTATCCGGGACGCTGGGTGATGAGTGTCTCTTCCTCGTGCCAGGAGATTCCTCGATCCGATGAGCGCGCGAGCCAGCCGCGGCAGTCGTTCAACGCATTTTTGCGTAGATAGAGTAGGAGGCGGATCGGACCGAGATCCAGGAGAGAGGGGCACATGGCGTTGAGACCGGTCGGATTCTCCAGCAGGAGTCGCGAAGGGGACCAGTGGAGTTCTCGGTCGGAACGGGTCCGGAGCGCGATGCGGGAGCGATCGAAGTCGCCCGCTCCATCGACGAATTCGGTGTAGGTCAGAAAGAGAGCGCCATCCGCTTCCAGGATCAGGTCCGCCTCGGAGTTGCGAGGATTGTCCGGACCGATCGGGCAAGCTCGTGTTCGGTCTTCGATCCGGAATGACGGTTTCATCGGGGACTTTGGGAAGAGGAGTCGGGTTGGGCTGGAGCGGGTAGAAGTTTGATCGGACTGGAAAATCCGAGGGTCCCCGAACCTTCGCGAAGATGGAGCTGGAGGTAGAAGGCCAGATGAGTGCCCGGTTTTCGGGGGCGGGGAAGGTGAGCCACGAAAGCGCCCGCGGCGTTGGGGGTCACCGGACGGGAACTCCACCGTGAATCGCGGAAGTCGCGGGTGTCGGAATACGCTTGCCACAATTCAACTCGAAGCGGCTGGACCGAAGAAACTGTGGTGACGGTCGCCGAGCGTTCATCGAGGGCGAAGGTGGTCTGGATCTGGGGGAGAGGGCGGAGGTTCAGGACTCGGTCGAAAAAGGAACAGACATGTGGAATGACCGCCTGGGACAGGCTGTGTCCGGCGTTGGGGACGTAATAAAGGAAGCTGGGTCCTTCGAGATCCTGGAAATAGAGGGAGGCGGAATCGAGCGGCCAGTAACGGTCGTTGGTACCCACGAAGATCATCTTGGGGATTTGAACCCGTTCCCGATAGCTGTAGGGGTCGACGAGTTGGAGGAGCGCTTGACCCCGCGGGTCTTTTTTCATCCGTCCCGGGAGATCGATCTGGGTGTAGTCGGCGATCTGCTTGGAAAAGGATCCCCAAGCGTCGAGTTGATGAGAAAGTTGGCGGCTCATGTTCAAGGTGTCGATGGCCAGGGGAGCGATGGCGACCACTCGGGGATCGCACGCGGCCGTGAGCCAGGTTGTCCAACCACGCTTGGAGCCGCCGGTGACACAGAATCGGGTAATCTTTCGTTCGGTTTTCTGGAGGAGGATCTCCTGAATACAATCCATGGCCCGGATGACGCTTTTGGTCATCGGGAGCAAGAGCGGCCAGTCGGTTTCCCCGGTTTTGAGAAACTGATCGAAGGTATAGGCGATCAATTCATCTTCACTTCGATCGCCCAGGATAGGCTGGTTGGGGATCTGGAAAAGCATGGCGAATGGACAGCCGAGACGTTCGGCCAGAGCGGTGATGTAGAAGGTTCGTTCCGAACTGATGCGCGGGGCGGGTCCGTTTCGACCGCCGCGAATGATGAGGGTGGCGGCATTTTCATGACGCTGGTTTTTGGGGCTGACCAGCAGGATCCAGTGACTCCAGGTGAGCCCTCTCCAGTTCTGGGAGATCATGTGAATCAGGAAGCCGCGGGCCTGAGGAAAGTCGAGTTCTTTGCGAATTTCGTACTGGTAGGTGGGGTCTTCCTTCTGAACATATTCCAGCAAGTCGGCCTGGGACGGTCCGGCCAGGGAGACCAGGAACAGGAGAGAGCCGAAAAGAAGACGTAGGCGTGGAAGGGAAGTCGTCGAGATCATCGAATCTCCTGGAGCGGCGAAAGGGGATACGGTTCAGAAGGGGTTGGGGCTGGGATTCTGCCGGGATCGCCAAGTGAGAGTGGGAGTACGTGGTCGAGGGTGCCACGAGTCTCGGGTCAGGGCAAGGTGAGATTGGACTTCGAACCGAAAGAGAAGACCGTTACAATCCTAGCTTTTGACGAGTCCACGGGGAGAGATGCTATGTTGGTGAAGTATCACGATGAGGTTGGCGGGGTCCGGGTGGTGACGTTTGATCGGCCTCCGGCCAACGCGATTACGACCGAATTTCTGGCCGACCTGAAAACCGTGATCGACGGGTGCGCCGCGGAAGATACCGTTCGCGCGGTTCTGGTCCGCGGGAACGCCAAGTTTTTCTCGGCCGGGTTGGACCTCAAGGCGGTTGCCGGTGGGGGGGCCTCCGAACTGTCTCGTATCGGGGAAAATGACGGTATCAACGCTCTCTGGACACTCCCCAAACCGACCGTGGCTCAGGTCGAGGGGCATGCGATCGCGGGAGGTGCGATCCTGGCTCTGGCGTGCGATTTACGTCTATCCTGGTCGGGACCGCACAAGATCGGGGTCAACGAGAGCGCGTTCGGGATCGCTTTTCCCCGGGAAGCGTTCGAGATTCTTCGCACGGGACTTCCGGCTCATCGATTGGGGCGGGCGGTCCTCGAGGGGACGTTGTATCCGGCCGCCGAAGCGTTGGAAAACGGATTCCTTCACGAATGTCTCCCCGACGCCGAGGCGCTGAGTTCTCGGAGCTTGGAATTGGCTCGACAACTGGCCACTTCCCCCGCGGTCGGGTACGCCTATAACAAACGACTTCTTCTGGAGCCCGCGCTGGAGCGCTGCGCGAAGGAGACCGATGAATCTCGTCAGGCCCTGGTCGATCTGTGGAGCCATCCGGATACCGTGCAGGGGATTATAGGGCGCCTTCAGGCCGTGGGTAGCGGGCGCAAATCCTGAGTTAGAAGCGACGTTTTCAGAACGGTTCCAGTAACGAAGAGCCGCCCACAGGTCAAAGTTGTAACCCGCAGGCGGCTCTTGGTCTATTGGTCGGGGTGACAGGATTCGAACCTGCGACCTCTGCGACCCGAACGCAGCGCTCTAGCCAAGCTGAGCCACACCCCGGTGAAATGATCGCCGCACCACTATGGCTCGTTTCCGTCGGTTGTCAACCATCTTACCCGGACCGGGCCGTATCGGGGGGCGTTGTTCTTCGGGTGCAGTTCTCTCGATGCTCTGGCGAGATTGTTCGGGAGGAGAAAAACAATATTCCCTCCTGAGTGAGAGGAGGGGAGGTGGAACCGGATACCGGGGATGAAATGACCTGAATCGAAACCATCTTCTAGGGAAGGAGAATTTGTTATGAAAATGAATATTGTCCAGACTGGATCGCGCGCTCTATATCACCCCACGTTCAAGAAAAAGAAGCCCGGCGGGGGCGGTGCCAAGGTGACGATTAGCGGAGTTCTGGGGCGTATGCCTTTTCTTCAGGGGATACGTGTTCGATAAGTTCAACGACCCCGCATCGAAGTGGGGTGCAGCGGTTCGTGATCGCGTGGGCCGGGTGTGGAGAGTCTATTCTTTCTGCATCCGGTCTTTTCCGGATCGTTCAATCTCCAGATCGTTGCCGCCAGTTTTTCTCTATGCTCACCTGGGTTTTGAGAACGACCGGGGCATCGAGGATTTCCTGCAACTCCAGGCGAGCGGCGGTTCCGATCTCTTTGATTTTTTTACCTCGGGAGCCGATCAGGATCCCCTTGCGACTTTCGGTGTCGACCAGGATCGTGGCGTGAATTCGCCAGTCCCCTTTCTCTGAACGGGTCAAGTGGTCGATACGGACCCGGATGTGATGAGGCACCTCTTGTTCGGTGAGTTGCATGGCTTTTTCCCGGATGATCTCCGCGGCGTACTCTTCCTGGCCGACATTGGAGACTTCTTCGGAGGGAAAGTGCCACGGGCCGGGCTGGGCGACTTCGAGGATGTTTTCAAATAGAAGTTGGGTGCCGTCTCCATGAAGCGCGCTGATGGGGAAAATTTTCTGGAAGGGATAGGCTGAGCAGAGGGTCTCGGCGGTTTCACGTACCGCCTTGGATGTGGGCGGCACCGTGTCGATCTTGTTGATGACCAGTACGCTCCTGGGAGACCCGCACCGGATCAGAGTATCGATGAGATGCTGAGTTCCTCCCTGGAGTCGGTCCCCGGGTTCGACCAGCGCGAGCACCAGATCGATCCCCTCCAGGGCGATTCGAGATTCACGAAGCATCCGTTTGCCCTCGCTGTCCTGGGGGCGGTGGAGGCCGGGAGTGTCGACGAAGACGATCTGGACTTCGCCCTCGGTCCATACCCCCAGAACATTACGCCGGGTGGTCTGTTGCCGATCGGTCACGATCGAAACCTTGGCTTCGACGAATCGGTTGACAAGACTCGATTTGCCGATATTGGTGCGTCCGATCAGAGCGACGAAGGCGGTACGAGGGGCGGATTCGGACGGTGTGTTTTCAGGCTCGGATGGGGAGGTGTTCAAAATGTTTTGAGGGGTTTCGGGGATGATTCGTAAAGAGCCTGGATCTGCTCGGCCCAGGAATCGAGGTGGTGATGGTTCTGGACGTGTTCTCGACCCGATTGTACTCGCAAGTCGCGCTCCTGGGGTTTTTCGAGGATTTCGGTCATGGCCTGAGCAAGACGCATCGGGTCACCGGGGGGAACGAGAAGTCCGCATCGACCGTTGTCGAGAGCTTCACGGCAGCCTGGTAGATCGGTGGAAACGACCGGAACGCCAGACGCTAGCAACTCCAGAAGGACCAGAGGGAGTCCTTCGCTGGTGGAGGAGAGCACTCCGATATCGAGGAGGCTCATGGCTTCTGTGGCTTCCAGGAAACCGGTACGGACCACTGTGCCTTCCAGCCCGAGTTCGCGGATCCGGGCGTCGATTTCGTCTTCCTGGGTTCCGGTTCCGATCAGAAGAAATCGGAGATCGGGACGCTCCTCACGAAGCGTCCGGGCGGCGTTCAAAAAGGTGAAAGGATCCTTGGGAGGGTCGAGGCGTCCGATCATGCCGATCCGGGTGGACGCGGTCGGGACGGCGAATTTCTCCAATAGGGAGTTCGGATCGGGAAGGGAACGGAATCGGTGGATATCGATTCCGTTGGGAATGACTCGTATCTTGTGACGAGGTACGATTCCCGCTTCGACGATTTCATCCCCTTCGGAGTGTGCTACCGCAACCACGATATCGGTGGAAAGTCGGGCGATCTGTTCGAGCGCGCGGTAGAAGCTTCGTTTCAGGCTCGAGTGCCCGTAACGAAAATACGGACCGTGCGGCGAATAAATGATTCGGGGGCTGCTGTTGGGTTGAGGGCGGAGAAGACCGTCTCGCTTGGCACGGGCGACAAAGAATCCGGGCTTGGAAGTGTGGGCGTGGATCACGTGGGGCGCAATGCGGTTGAGAAGGCGGGCGATTTGAACGAAGGCGGAGAGGTCGGCGGTGGGACGAATGGGGCGGTGCATGTCGACGAGGTGAACGGGAAATCCCATGGCGGCCAGAGATTGGGGATAGGTGGGATCTTCCAGCGGTGAGGCGATGATCTCGATATCGAAGCGTGAACGGTCGATCCGTTCGAGAAGGAGTCGTAGACATTCGGCCGAACCGCCGGTGCCCGGACGGATGATTTGCACCACACGTCGCTTCACGAAAGGAGTTCCTCGTAGACGCGGGTTAAACGGCTGACTGTTTGGTCGAGGGTGAAATCCTGGGCGGCTCGGTTTCGTCCCGCTTGACCGTAGGCTCGGCTTCGGGCCCGGTCGCTGGCAAGTTCTCCGATCGACTGGGCCAACTGTTCCGGGTCCTTGGGGGGAGCTAGTAAACCGGTTTCTCCGTCGACGACGATTTCAGGGATGGCGCCTACCGAGGTGGCGACAATCGGAAGTCGAGCGGCCATGGCTTCGAGAAGAACGAGCCCGAATCCCTCCCAGTGAGAGGAGAGGACAAAAAGATCCAACCCGGCCAGAAGGCGGGGGATATCCGATCGTACCCCGGTAAAACGAACCGCATCCCGTAGGTCTTCTTGCGCCGAACGCGCCTCGAGTGGATGACGGAGGGTCCCATCGCCGATCAGGAGAAGCTTGATCTCTGGGTGTTTGGGCCGGATTCGGGCTACCGCTTCGAGGAGATCCAGGTGGGCCTTTTGAGGCTCTAACCGGGCTACGCAACCCAGGACGAACGCGTCCTCGTCCAGATCCCATTCGCGACGTATCTCCGCGCGGTCGGTGTCTCGGGCGGAACGGTCGAACGCCTCCAGATCGATGCCGTAGGGAACGAGGCGGGTGGTTTCGGGTTGCGCGGCTCCGACTTCGATCATGAAGCGCTCCACCGCTTGGGAAAGAACAACGGTTCGATCCACCTTGCGTGAGATCCTTCGCCCCACTCGGCCCGGAATCCACCGTTCGAGATAAGGGTCTTCGTTGTGTTTGCCACAAATTACGTAGGGAATTTTCGCTTTTCGAGCCGCGAGAGTGGCGTGGACATCGGCCTTGAAGAGGTGGGTATGTACCAGGTCAAACTGTTGCTTTCGCATGTATCGGGTCAGTCGACGGATGAGCAGGGGGTCTAGCGGGGAGAACATCCGAAACGGTTGAACCGTGACGCCGGCCGATTCGAATTCGGAACGCAAGGTGCCTTCTCCTTTGAGGTAGGCCAGGTGGATCTCGTAGCGATCGGGGTCGAGTCGGGAGAGCACTTCAAGTAACTGAATCTCGGCACCCCCGCGGTCGAGGGTGGTGATGGCGTGGAGGATTTTGTGTTTAGCCATGGGGAGGGATCAGACTAACGGTCCAGGAGCGTTCGTCAAGCGGACCATCCTTGCTGACCCAGAAGGGGAACAAATGTGCAGTGACAGAGAGTCTCCCGAGAGTGACCTTCCGGGGTGGAGCGAATGCGCAGAAGCTGTTGTTCACGCTTTCCTCCTACGGGAACGACCAGCGCTCCGGATTCGACGATCTGGTCCAGAAGTGCCGTGGGGACTTCGGGGGCTCCCGCGGTGACAAGGATCCGGTCGAAGGGAGCCTCTTCGGGCCAGCCGAGGGTTCCGTCACCGACCCGAAACCGGATGTTTTCGCAAAGCAAGGAGTCCAGCTCTTGGCGGGCTTTCTGGGCCAGAGAAGCGTGCCTCTCGATGGTGAAGACTTCTTGGGCGCAGCGGGAAAGGATGGCGGTCTGGTATCCGGACCCGGTGCCTATTTCCAGGACCCGCTCCTTGCCGGTGAGTTCCAGGGCCGAGGTCATCAGGCCGACCATATAGGGTTGAGAAATGGTCTGGTCTTTTTGGATCGGGAGGGCTCGGTCTTCGTAGGCTCGCTTTTGATGGATCGAGGGAACGAAATGGTGGCGAGGTACCGACCGGAGGGCTTCTAGGGTGAGTGCGTGAAGCAGGCCCCGATTCTCGATCTGAGTCGAAACCATCTGGTGTCTGGAGTGGACGAAGGGGTCTTCGGAGGGAGAAGAGGAAGAATTCACGATTCCAGAGGTTCGAATCGATGGTCCCGAACCAGCAGTTCCACGTTCTCTTGATTTCGAAATCGGTTGATCTGGATTTCATAGGCCAGAGAGAGTCGGCCAGACGCTTCGGGAATGGCCTCGACAAGATCCCCTTGGCCGAAGTAGACCGCGCGCAGGCTGACTCCATCCTGGCGGACATGAAATTGGAGATGATTGCCCGCCGATCCCATGCGACGGGTTTTTCCGCAAACCTCCAGACGGTGGCTGGCCAGAAGTGGAATCGGATTGCCCCGTCCAAAGGGGGCCATCTGTTCGAACTGTCGGGCGAGGTCGTAAGTGAGGATGGATAATGAAACTTCGGAGTCGATATCGAGAGTGGGGAGTCGTTCGGACTCCTCCGTCGAGGTCTCCAGGCGTTCGAGTAGCAAACGACGGAGTTCGGGAATGGCATCTTCGCGGATTACCATGCCGGCCGCCGCCGCGTGTCCACCGAACTGTTCGAGGCAGTGAGAAGCCGATTCGAGAGCGTTTGTCAGATGAAACCCGGAAATGGAACGTCCCGAACCGCGACCGGTTTCTCCGTCCAGAGCGATCAGGATGACCGGGCAATGGAAGCGTTCAACGAGTCGACTGGAGACGATTCCGATCACGCCGGCGGCCCAGTCCTGTGATCCCAGGACGATGATCTTGTGGTCTTGTTCGGGGAGCGCCTCGAGCATAGCGAGAGCTTCTTCCTGGATCTTCTTTTCAATTCGTCGGCGCTTCTGGTTCTGGTTGTCCAGAAACTGGGCGATTTCCGTGGCTCGGTTCCTATCGCCGGTGGTGAGCAGTTCGAGGGCGAGACCCGCATCGCCCAGTCGGCCGGCTGCGTTGATTCTAGGGCCGAGCCCGAAGCCGATATCCCGGGTTGTCAGAGGGCCGTTTTTGTTTTTGACGAATGTAAGAAGCGCTTGCAGGCCCGGGTTTTGCGAGCGGGCGAGTGCTTTGAGGCCAAAGGAACAAAGAAGGCGATTCTCTCCCACGAGCGGGACGACATCGGCGATGGTGGCCATTCCCGCGAGCCCGAGGAACTCGAGCATCAGGGCTTGCCACGGGGCGGGAAGTTTGGGAGCGCCGGTGATTCGCCTGGCGATTTCCCAGGCGAGTTTGAAGGCCACGCCGGCGCCGCAAAGATCTTTGTTGGGGTAGGCGCAGTCCGGTCGTTGAGGATTGAGGAGCGCAAAGGGCTCTGGAAGTTCGCCGCCCGGCAAATGGTGATCGGTCACGATGAGGTCGAGTCCGAGTTCTGTCGCTCGTCGGGCGGGTTCGATCGCTCGGATTCCACAATCCACCGAGATGACAATACGAGTTCCTCGGGTCGCAAGGGTTTCCAGCGCCTCCAGGTGGATACCGTACCCTTCACGTTCGCGGTGCGGGGTGTAGGAATCCACTTTGGCATCGAGGTGCTGAAGGAGTCGAATCAGGATGGCGCCGCCGCTGATCCCGTCGACATCGTAATCGGTATAGACCGTGATCTGTTCCCCCTGGCGGGTGGCTTCGATCAGTCGCAGGGCAGCCCGGTCGATATCGGCCATCTGGGCGGGGTCTTCCAGTCCCATGAGGTTTGGGTGGAGAAAGGACTGGATCTCCTCGGGGCTTTCGATACCGCGTTGGATCAGGAGTTGAGCGACTAAAGGATGGCAGCTGACCTGACGCCCTAGTTTGTCCGATCGGTCGGGCTGGGGTGACAGGAGGTTCCAGATCTTGGGCATGGGGAAAATGGGGAATCCAGTACGGGGAAGCGGTGTCCCGGTTCAGATGTGTTCGAGGCTTTCCTTCCAGAGCGTGTCGTGAATGCGGACCGGATAGTCTCCCGAAAAACAGGCTCGACAATATTCTCCGGGGGAACCGACGGCAGAGAGCATGCCTTCTTGAGAAAGGTAGCCGAGACTGTCGATGCCCAGGAATTCGACCATTTCTTCCACCGAATATTGATTGGCAATCAATTCGCTGGGGTCGGGAAAATCGATGCCGTAATAACACGGGTAGCGGATCGGGGGGCAGCTGATTCGGAGGTGAACTTCCAGAGCACCCGCTTTGCGGAGGTGATCGATGCGTTGGCGGGAGGTCGTTCCCCGAACAATGGAGTCGTCGACCACGACGACTCTCCGGTTCGCCACCACTTCACGAACGACGTTTAGCTTGACCCGAACTCCCATGTCTCGAAGGCCTTGGGCCGGTTGGATAAAGGTGCGTCCAACGTAGTGATTGCGAATGAATCCGTAATCCATGGGGATATCCGATTCCAGGCTGAAACCGAGGGCCGCGCTCTTGCCGCTATCAGGTACGGCGATGACGACATCGGCATCCACCGGTTTCTCGCGGGCCAGGATCCGGCCGAGCTGTTTTCGCACTTCGTGTACGCTTTCGCCGAAGATATGACTGTCGGGTCGGGCAAAATAGATGTGTTCGAAAATACACGCGGCGGGGGTGTGTTCGGTCTGGAGTCGGCGGGAGGAGAGTCCTTGGGGGCCCGGAGCTTCGATCGTAAGGATTTCACCGGGCTCGATCTCTCGGACCGCGCGAGCTCCGACCAGATCGAACGCACAGGTTTCGGAGGCCAGAACATGAGTCTCTCCGATTTCACCTAACCACAAGGGACGGATACCGGCAGGATCACGCACCGCGAAGATTCGATCTCGGGTGGATACCAGCAGGCTGTAGGCTCCCTCCACCTTCTCCAGAACTTCGGCCAGCCCTCCCTCTTCAATGGACCGTTCGTTGGAAGCCAGAAGATGAACAATGACCTCACTATCGGAAGTGGTTTGGAAAATCGACCCTTGACGCTCGAGTTCTTGTCGCAGTGAGGGCGCATTGACCAGATTGCCGTTGTGGGCGATTCCGATCGGGCCGTGAATGCAGCTGAAAAGCATCGGTTGAGCGTTGGTTAGATCGCTTTTGCCGGTGGTGGAATATCGTACATGTCCAATGGCCCGGTCCCCGTGCAAGGAGCCCAGGGCGGCCGAATCGAAGACGTCTCCTACATGTCCCATGCCACGATGGAGAGAAACTCGAGTTCCATCGCTGGCCAGGATTCCAGCCGATTCCTCGCCTCGGTGTTGTAGCGAGTAGAGTCCGTTGTAGGTCAGATGAACGGCTTGAGTGTGGCCAAAAACAGCGAACAGGCCGCAATGATGGCGGGGTTTTTCCATGGAATCAGAATTTCTCAAGCGCTTCCTCGAGTTGGGAAGCGAAGGAAAAGATCTGGCTCAAGCCGAGCAAATCAAACACATCTTGTACATTGGGAGAGGGGCTGAGGAAGATGATATTGCCCGAATTCTCGTGGGCTTGACTGATCGCGCCGATGAACACGCCGGCCCCTGCGCTGGAAATGTAGTTGACCTCTTCGAGATTGACGATGAGACGATGGGTCTGGTTTTCGAAAATTTCTTGGATGGTACAGTCAAGTTGCTCAAAGGTATGAGCGTCCAGGTAGCCGCTGGGCTTGATCAATACGATATTGTCCTCAAGCGTTTCGATTGTGATTTCCAGTTCGGACATGGGGTTGAGCTCCATCCTCTTGTGCGGAGGTGCGTGTTCAGGTGATGTACTTGACCAGGCGTAAGGTGTTTTCGAGGCCTTCCTGGAAGGAGTAATCGACCTCGTCCATGATCTGCCTCATGATGAAAATGCCCAGTCCGTTACGTTTGCCTTGCTGGACATGTTTTCGAATGTCGATATTTGCGATTTCGCCGGGATGAAAGGACCGACCCGAATCCCGAATGAGGACGGAGAAAAGCGATGCGTTTGCTTGAACTTCGACCTGGATGCGACCGGGTTGGGTGGGAGGATATCCGTGCTCGATGATGTTGCTCACCGCTTCGTCCACAGCGAGCACGATTCGGTTATGAAGGGTGCTCTCGAGGTTGCTCGAAGAAACCATGCGTTGAATGAAATTTCGTAGTTTTTCCAGATTCTCCGTCTGGCTGGAGATCTGAAGCATCTCGTTGAAAGCTCCCGAATCCGCATTTTGGGGGGGGAGAGAACTCACGATCCGAGCTCTCGACGAGGATGAAACGAGCATGTCATAAGCGCTTGATCGTTGAAATGGTGATGTCGTCACTTTGAGGTGAATTGTCTCTCCAAGATTCCAAGGTCGTGACCAGAATGTTCACGAGTTGATTGGAACTCTTTGCGCCGTGGCTCTGACACATCTTGTAAAACCGTTTCTCGCCGAATTCTTCCTGGGGAGGGTTCATCGCTTCAGGAACTCCATCGGTGTAGATCACGACACGATCGCCGGGTTCCAGTCGGATGGTCTCTTCCTTGATGGTCCGTTCGAAAATGGGGCCTTTGTCGAATCCAAGGGCGATTCCGTTGGGGTTGACCAGGCTGACCTTGCCGACCTGAGAGCGAAAGACGACCATCGGATTGTGGCCGGCACTGGCGACCTTCAAAGCGCCCGTTTTGTGATTGAGAACCACGTAGAGTGCGGTGACGAACATGCCTCGTTTGATGTCTTTGGCAATGATTCGGTTGGCCTTGATGAAGGTGTCGGCTGGAGAAAGGTTTCTCTGGGCTTCGACTCGGATCAGACTTCGGGCCATGGTCATGACCAGGGATCCTGGAATTCCCTTGCCGGACACATCGGCAACAATGAAACCCGTATGATCCTCGTCGATCTGGATGAAGTCGTAATAATCGCCGCCGACCTCTTTGGAGGGCTGATAGAACGCGTCGATTTCGTACCCTTCGATTTGAGGGATCTTGCGGGGTAGAAGATTCGACTGAATTTCCGTTGCGATGTTGAGCTCGTGTTCTCGTCCTTTGTGCTCGAGATCCGCCTCATGCGCGATCAGCAAACTCTGGGTCATGGAATCGAATGTGCTGGCGAGAACTCCGATTTCATCTTTGGAGTGGACGATGGTTCGGTGTTCGAGATCTCCGGAGGCCACGACTTCGATATCTTGTACCAGGCTACGTACCGGTTTGGTGATTCGACTGGCGAGAAAGAAGCTGACCAAGATTCCCAAGAGGACGGAGACCAGGGTGGTGAGGATGGTGATGGTGAAGAGTTCGCTCTTCACCTGCCCGATTTTTTCGGCGGTGAGGAAAATCAGAACGGAGTAGGGGGTCGGATTGAGCTTGCGCTTGTAGCCTCGGATGGCGATCGTTCCCGAACTGCTTCGAACTTGACCCACGAGTAGCTTGACATCGGTCTTGTAGGTTGTGCCGTCGATCTCGGTCTCATACGGAGTTTCGTCCCAACTCCCACTGGTAATGTTGGTGGCTTGAACCGGGGGGAAGAAATCTTTTTCAATGCCTGCCGTGGGCTGGAGGATGATGTTCAGGAGATCCTCGCTCCTGATATTGCGGGTCGGATCGAGGAGGACGATATTCTGGAGTCGGCTTCGGTATTGATCGTGGATTCGTTGGAGTTTCCCTCGGTGGATTTTTTTTACCTGGTTGCGTTGTTGGGCGTCTTCGGAATCCGTAATACCGTTTTCGTAGTCGGTCTTGGCTGCGAGGAGATTTTCGTAGTACTCCTCGCAAAGAGCCGAGGCGATGCGACTGATGCCGAAGCCTTTCCGGTCGATCTCTTGAATGAGTGTTCCTTGGGCCATGGAGAGGATCGTGAATCCGCTGGTCGCCACGAGAAACGCCGCCACGAGACTGATCACCAGCGCGAATTTGACCGCGAGGCTGGTGCCTGGTTTGAAACGGCTACCTCGGCGACCGACCGATCCGGCTTCACCGGCGTTCTCGACCGATTTCTGGATGCGACTGACCGGAGCCTCGTCCTGAGGGACGATTCGGACCGAACTACTACCCGCAGAACGCGCGACATTGCGCGGTCCAGTTGCGTGCGCTCCCCGGTCGGCGGGGGCGTCGTTGCCCGCTCGTTTACGTCCTGCGGGGCGACGTGGGCGTGGTCTTTTGCCGGCCATGCGGGGTACAGATCTCCTGCATCCGTGAAAGTTGGCAAATTATATCCATCGACTTCCGAACTGCCAAGCCGAAGTCGAATTCAGTTTGCGGATTCGACACGATTTCGGCCTCCGTCCTTGGCCTGGTAAAGAGCTTGATCGGCCTGAATAACCAGGGATTGCAGGTCTGTGCCATCTTCTGGGTAGGTCGCAACTCCAAAACTCGCGGTGACCTGAAGAGCGGGGTTTCCATCGACATCGATCCGGTGCTTTTCGATTTGTTGACGGAGTCGTTCGGCCAGAGCCGCCGCGTGCTCCTTGGTCGTGTCGGGGAGGATGATCGCGAATTCTTCCCCTCCATATCGTGTCACTGTGTCCAGTAAGCGAACGCTCTTTTTGAGAAGCAGGGCCGTACTCTGGAGGACGGCGTCGCCTACCGGGTGTCCGTAAAGGGTATTGAAATCCTTGAAGTGGTCTATGTCGAGCATCACCAGCGAAACCGGATGGGAGAAGGGGTACTCCTCGTCTTCCCTCTTGGAACGCATGGCGCGCTGGAATTCCTCGATCAGGTGAACATCGAAATAACCCCGGGAATAGACACCGGTCAAGCTGTCGATCTGAGCCCGGTGGTGAAGGTGCGCGTTGTGGAGAGCCACGGCAACCAGGCGGCCGAGGATCCAGAGGAATTCCAGGTCGGGGGGCGCGTAGTCCTGGCCGGTCATCCGTTTTCCTAGGCAGACACACCCGACCAGGCCTTCTCCGGGAGGGGATCCGCCGCGAATGAGAGGGAGGCAGAGTCGGACCTCCTGCTGGAACATCTGTTCCAATTCGGGATGTTCGGTCCGTGCGTCGGGAACCTCTTCGAGGAGAATGGGAGCGGTTGAAATCGCCAGCCATCGTCCGAAGGATCCGTTGCGCGTGAAGGTGGGGAGGGGTTGTTGTTTGCGGGGCCGACTGGCCACGATCTCGTCGGAGGCAAAATGAGGTTGGCGCAAAAACGAGACCTGAAAGACTCCGAACTGGCCCATGAGGAGCGAGGTCGCGTAATTTTCTGTTTTGGCCAGGTCCAGGCAGCGTACGTTGATCTCTTCGGCCACTTCGCTGATGGTCGAGAAATCGAACTCCCGTTTTTTACGTTCCTGGTAGAGATTTCGGATGAGCGTGAGTATGCGGGCGGCTTCCTCGTCGTCACCAAGACGGCGACGAATCAATTCCTCGATTTCTCGATTCGAAGTCTCGTAGCTCACGTAAAGATCGAACTCCCCATGCAGATCAGAATGAACTGGAGTGAGATATTCGCATAAATCCCAGCCATCAGATCGTCTACCATGATACCGATCCCTCCACCGATCCGTTCGAGATTTTTGATGGGGTAAGGCTTGGCGACGTCGAAGATCCGAAAGAGGAGAAAGGCTCCAGCCAGATTGATCGCTTGAAACGGTACAAAGAGGATCGAAACCAGGTATCCAGCAACTTCGTCGAGAACGAACCATCCTGGATCGGTTTCGCCTGTTTCTCGCTCGCACCAGCTAGCTAACGGAATCCCGGCCAATGTGATAAGAGCGGAAGAGCCGAGAATCCACCAGGAAGAGGGAGGGGGGTCAAGCAGAAGGAGCGGGGCGCAGAGTGTGGCCGCCCCGAGGGTTCCAGCGGTTCCGGGAGCTACAGGAAACCGACCCCACCCGAAGAAAGTGGCTGCGACCATGCCCAGAGATCTCCGTCGATTCACAGGCTAAACCTTGAGACGCGGTGGGCTTGACGGCAGTAGAGGACCGCCGAGGTGAAGGTGGAGACGAGCATGGCCCAGAGAATGATGTGGGTGGTCCAGAGGCAGAATGGAGATTCCGGGAAATTGGCGGTGGTGAAAAGGATGGCGACGACCGTGGAGCACTGCAGGAACATCTTGATCTTGCCCCACCAACCGGCAGGAAACGTATGCCCTTTCGATTCCACGTAGCCCCGCAATCCGGTGATCAAAAATTCACGTCCGATTACCAGTACCACCATCCAGGCCTCGATGTGAACTGCCAGGTCCGGGGCGCTGGAAAGGAATACGAAACTGCCGCAGACATAGATCTTGTCTACAAAGGGGTCGGCGATTCTTCCTAGATCGGTCTGGAGTTCGAGCTTGCGAGCCAGGTAGCCGTCGAGAGCGTCGGTCAGGGCTCCCAGGAAGAAAAAGATCCAGGCAATGTTCAAGATCCGTGAAAATTCAGGAGTTCCCGGTTGAAGGCCCTCGAAATAACCGATGCGATTGGGAGGCTCCAGTTGAGAAAGAAAGAAGAAGAGTACGATAGCCAGGAGAAACCGGATCAGTGTAATTCGATTGGGAAGGCTCATGACTTGGGTCGCTGGGAGGAGGGAGGGGCAGGAGCGAGTTGAGCGACGAGATCGTAGCCAGACGTTCCGGTGATCAGCGCGTTGTGAAAGTCGCCGGCGGAAAGGTCGGCTTCCTCATTCAGGTGAACCACCGGATCGATCTCGGGGCAATCTCCCTGGGTTCGAGCTAGCCACCGGTTTTCCTGGTCTGGATCCGGTCCGTCGAGAACGATTTCGAGATGTTTCCCGACATCTTGTTCGGCGCGTTCGAATGCCACTGCCTGCTGAATCTCCATGACTTCGTTCTGGCGACGCTGCATCGTCTCTGGGTCCACTTTCTCTTGGATCCGAAATGAGGGTGTATTCTCCTCGTCTGAGTACGTGAAGGTGCCGAGACGATCGATTCGGGCCGTCTGGAGGAACTCGAGGAGGGTCTGGTGATCCGCTTCGGTTTCTCCGGGGAATCCGACAATGATGGAGGTACGCAGGATCACTCCAGGAATGCGGTCCCGGACCTTCTGTATCAGGGCGTAGGTGGATTCAGTTGTCATTCGGCGCGCCATTCGACGAAGAATTCCGGTCGAGGCGTGTTGAATCGGGATATCCAGATAGGGGATCACGGTGTCGAGTCGCGCGATGGCGTCGAGCATGTTTTCTTCGAGATGGGCTGGATATGCGTAGAGAAGGCGTATCCAGTGGGCTCCGCTCTCTTGGTCCAGCAGTTCGAGCAGATCGGCCAGGCTTCGTCGCGCGACGAGATCCAGCCCATAGTCGGTCAGATCCTGAGCGACGAGGATCAACTCTCGGCATCCGTCCGCAACGAGCTGTTTCGCCTCGGCAAGAATTTCCCGGGGCGGTTTGGAGGTGAATCGGCCTCGAATGTCGGGAATGGAGCAGAAAGTACAGGGATTGTCGCAACCTTCGGAGATCCGAAGATAGGCGTAGTGGCGAGGGGTAAGACGATGGGGGCGAAGGGCACGGGTGGGGCGGTCGGGTAGTGGACTTCGGTAAACCTGAGGGGCATCGGGGCGACCCCGCAAAAGCGCGTGAGCAATTTCGGGGAGGCGGGCATAGTCACCCAGGCCGAGGTACGCATCGATCTCTGGCATTTCTCGCGCCAGGTCCGGACCGTACCGTTCTGAGAAGCAACCGGTGGCGATGACAATGGGGCGTTTGCCGTCGGTTTGGGGGCGAGCAACGGAAAGCAGGGTCTCGATAGATTCTTCCTTGGCGCTATCGATAAAACCGCAGGTGTTCACCACGACGATGTCCGCATCTTCGGTGACGGGAGTGATGTCGAATCCCGATCCTGAAAGGTTCGAAAGCGCTCGCTCGCTGTCGATGAGGTTTTTGGGGCAACCCAGGCTGATGAGTGATACGGAGGGCATGATGGAGGGGTACGGTACCAGGGGATGGGCGGAATGCAAGACCACCGGAAACCCGGAACGGGCGTCTTTCAGATGCGATCCATGCGGGATGGGAGATGCACGGAGAGTAGGGGGCTCCTTTTAACCGGACCGTACACCGAAATCGGGAGGGTCCGGATTCTCAATCGTCATCGAGCCCCATCTCCGCCGACCAGGATTCCAGAGTGGTCAGAATTTCACGACTCTTGCTCCCTTTGTGGGGGCCGACAATACCTTGATCTTCCATCAAGTCGATGAGCCGACTGGCGCGAGAATAGCCGATCTCTAGTTTTCGTTGGAGCAGACTGGCAGAGCCTCGTTGTGTTTCCAGGACGATCTTTACCGCGTCGATGTAAAAGTCGTCGAGTTGAGTCGGGTCGGTGTCCGAGGTGGCTTTCTTTCCCGTCAATTCATCGTTGTATTCAGGGGTGGCCTGTTGCTTGATGTACTCGACGGTGTTACGAATTTCATCGTCGCTGAGATAAGAGCCCTGGCAACGCACGGGGGACCCGTTGCCGGGAGCGAGGAAGAGCATATCGCCTCCACCGAGAAGGCGTTCGGCGCCGTTCACATCCAGGATGATTCGGCTTTCTCCCTTCGCGCTCACCTTGAACGCGATGCGGGAGGGGAGGTTGCTCTTGATCAATCCGGTGATGACATCGGCGGATGGGCGCTGGGTCGCCACGATCAGGTGCATGCCGACGGCTCGAGATTTTTGTGCGAGGCGGACGATAGCATTCTCGACCTCCTTGCCGGCCTGCATCATGAGGTCGTTGAGTTCGTCGATGAGTATGACGATAAACGGTAACCGACCAGGAAGTAGTTCCGGATCTTCGCCTTGCTCTTCGAGTCTCGAGGCGATCCCCTCGGGCCCCAATTTGTTGTAATCGGTGATATTGCGGACACCGACTTGCTTGAGCAGGCGATAACGATCATCCATCTTGTCCACGGCCCACTGCAGGACGGCCGGAGCGCGACAACTTTCTGTGATGACTGGTGCCATGAGGTGGGGGATCTGTTTGTAGTCCGCCAGTTCGACCATCTTGGGATCGATCAGAATCAGTTTGACCTCTTCCGGTGTGCGGGTAAGCAGAATACTGGTGATGAGAGAGTTCACACAAACGCTCTTACCGCTACCGGTGGCCCCCGCGATCAGGAGGTGTGGCATCTTGTTCAGGTCCGTTACCAGTGCGGCTCCGGTGGTCTCTTTTCCCAGGAACATGGGGATGTGCATCGACTGGATGGCTTTTTGGGACTCGATGGCCAGTTCCTTGATGCGTACCACCTCTTTCTCGACGTTAGGTACCTCGACCCCGATGGTTCCTCGGCCGGGAATTGGGGCTTGAATACGGATGGATGGGGCGCGCATGGCCATAGAGAGATCGTCAGCTAAGCCGGTTACCCGGGTCACCTTGATTCCCGCGGCCAGTTCGATTTCATACTGGGTGACCACTGGGCCACGGTCGATTCCCACGACCTTGGCGTCGATCGAAAAATTGGCCAGGGTTTCCTCCAGGATCTGAGCCTTTTTCCGGATATCCATTCGGCGTTTGGAGTGGTCGACGATTTCGGGTTCATCGAGAAGTGAAAGAGGAGGTAATTCATACAGGCCTCTGGCCAGGGCCTCCGTCGCCGGAAGCGCATTCTTGGAACCAAATCGGCTCGAAGCGGCCGTCGGACGCTTGGTGGTGGATCCGTCTTCCCCTTCGCCGCTATTGAATCCCAGCATTTTCCGGATCCGTCCGGTGGCTTTCTTGATGCCACGACTTTCTGACTGGACCTCTTTCGACCGGCTCTTTTCGATCTGGTTCCGTTCGCGGGTCGCTTCGAGTTCAAGGGTGGCTGCCTCCGCTCGCCGCTTTTCGGCTTCCGCTCCCTTTTCTTGCGCTTCGGCGCGTGTCCGGGCCGCTTCGGCTTTACGCATTTCGGCCTGGGCGAGACGTCGAGCGGTTTCCGCTTGAATTTCTTCCCGGTGGGCGATTTTGAGATCTTTTCGAGCCTGGAGGGCCTCTCGGACCTGGCAACTCATGGAGTGAAAGCTTTCCTGACATCGGCTGGACAGGGCGCTGATCTGTTCTCGCGCGAACAACCAGAATCGCAGGAAAAGGGTGATCAACAGAGTTTCGGTGGCTAGCGCGAGGGAGATGAGAGAGATCACAAGGAGCACGAGGTAGCTTCCTGTTGTGCTGAAGCGGGCCGTCAGGGTCAAGGTAAACCACTCTCCAAGAACACCTCCGTAGGTGGGGTAACTGACGGTTTGGGCAGCTCCCTGGAGGCTTGCAAATGCGCTGGCGCAAAAGAGTCCGATCACGGTTCCCAAGGTCTTGCTCGCTGGATTGTCGATTCTTTGCGCGGAAAGCATGACCAACCCCCACGCTAAAAGGACTCCGAGTCCCATGTAAACCGTGACTCCTAACCATTGAAAGAGGTGGTGGGAGAGGACGGCGCCAGCCCGTCCACAGGCGTTGGCCATCTCCACGCGGGCGGGCCACAAGTTGGCGGTGGAGTCGTCAGGGTGGTGAGTGAGAAGGCTCAGCAGAACAAACAGTCCGCAACCGATCAGGAAAACGGCGGAAATTTCGCGGGTTTTGTTGGTGGTGGAAATCATCGTTCAGAAAGCTCCGTGAGAAGGTCTCGATAATCACGAGAATGTGGAGGGCGATTCGATAGAATCCGATCGAGTGAAAAGGTTCTCTGGACGATCGGAGAAAGGGGAAGTTGTAGGAAAAGGTTCATTTCTCGATCGCCTCGATCGTACGTTGGGCGATCTCTTGGATGGGAGCGAGACGACCGATTCCGACATCTCCGCAGGCGAGGGGTCCACTATCCGGTCCGATGAATCGGGCTCCGTGTTGCTGGAGAATCTCGACATTGCGCTGGACAAAGGGGTTCTCCCACATCCGGGAATTCATGGCCGGCGCGAAGAGAAGGGGGCAGGAAAGGGTCATCAAGGTCGTGGAAAGCGCATCGTCAGCAATGCCCGAAGCCACTTTTCCCAAAATATTGGCCGTGGCGGGGGCCACCAGGGCGACTTCCATGGTTCGCGCCGCCTGGATATGGGGGAAATCGTCGCTATCAGGATCGAAGAGGTCGGTCAGTACGGGGTTCCCGGATAGACTGGCAAACAGGGCTGGGTCCACAAGATGAGCCGCGCTCTCTGTCATGGAGACGTAGATCTTGTGTTTTTGTTTGCGCAGAAGGCTGACCAGATCGAGTGCGCGGTGAATGGCAATCGATCCGGTGACCCCCAGGAGGATCTGGTGACTCAATCCGTTCATCTCGTTCGGGTACCGGGACAATAAAGTAAAGACGAGAGCGTCAGGCCGAGAGAACTATACCCCGGGGTATTCAGGAGAGCAAAAAAGCCGTGCCGGCGCGGTTTCAGGCCGTCTGAAGGCGGTTTTGCAGGAAGGCTTCCGCCTGCTCGACGGCCGCGGCGAGATCGTCGTTGACGATTCGGATGTCGTACCGGTCGCTGCGCTCGATTTCATCCTGGGCACGAGCCAGTCTCAGTTCGAGTCGCTGAGGATCTTCGGTCCCTCGTCCTTCCAGGCGTCTTCGAAGTTCTTCCATTGAGGGGGGCGCGAGAAAGATCGAGACGCATTCCTGGTCCGAGGAGAAAACCTGTTCAGCCCCCTGCACATCGATTTCCAGAATCACATGACGTCCTCGGGCTTCTTCCTGGAGGATGGGGGAGCGTAGCGTGCCGTAGCGGTGTCCGAAAACTTCTTCATATTCGAGGAAATCTCCCGCTTCGATTCGACCCAGGAATTCCTCGGTGGAAAGGAAGTGGTAGTGCGTACCGTCTTCTTCGTCGGGGCGAGGAGGGCGAGTGGTCGCGCTGACCGAATAGACGAAGTGAGGGTGCTTCATCAGGTGACGGATCAGAGTTCCTTTGCCCACTCCAGAAGGGCCCGAGATGATGACGAGCACGACTTGTCTACTCCACGTTCTGGATCTGTTCGCGAAGACGTTCGAGTTCCCCTTTGATCTCGATGACCACGCGACTCGAGACCGGGTCGACCGTCTTGGATCCGATGGTGTTGGTTTCCCGAACCAGTTCCTGAAGAATGAATTCCAGTTTGCGGCCGATCTCGCCCTCGGATTGAAGGGTGGTGGCAAACTGTTCAAGGTGGCTATCGATCCGTTCGATCTCCTCCTGAACATCGCTCCGGTCGGCATGAATGGCAATTTCTCGAGCCAGATCCGACTCGGAGAGGGTAACGCGTTCACCTTCCAGAAGCTTGGAGACTCGTTCCGTCAGGCGTTTTCGGATGTGGCCGACGACTTCCTCCGCTCGCGAACGGATGGTTTCCAGCAGATTTCCCACGTTTTCGTGTCGTAGAGTCAGGTCTTTTTGTAGATGGCGCCCTTCGGTGGCTCTCATCTGAAGCAGGTCGTTCGCAGTTTCCAGGATGAGGTTTTCAAGGAGAGGCCAATCGTGTTCGATGCGTTCCGGTGAAATGGATTGCGGTTCGAGAACTCCTTCGAGAGAAAGGAGGACATTGGGATCGACTGGATGGGATATCCCCGCGGTTTCGAACGCTTCTTTGCATTCGCCTAACAAGGCGGTGAAGGCGGGGCGATTGATTCGGTAAGGGGCGCAATTCTGGCTGGGTCGATAGTGAATCGTGGCCTGAACACTTCCACGATGAAGCTTTTGACGAAGCAGGTTGTGGATGCGTGGCTCGAAAGGTGTGAGAGCGGCGTCCAGTCGGGTTGAGAGCTTGAGGAACCGGTTGTTGACGCTACGAATTTCAACTTCGACCGTAACGTCGGATTCTTCAACTAATCGATGTGCATATCCGGTCATGCTGTGCATGGCACCGGTCTCTTTCGTGGGAACAGGTTACTTGTTTTCTTCAGGAGTGGGCGGAGTCGAGGGGGCTTGGGGCTCGGCGCCGGCTGGAGCTTTGACTTCGGTCTGGGCTTCGACAAGACGTTCCGGTTTCTTTCGGAACGGCTTGAGGTTCAAGAGAATGGCGGTGAATAGAAAAACGCACGCAAGGCCTGCGATGAAGCGGTCAAGGTGCTTGGCTGCTTTGACTCCGAAGGCGGTGTCGCTGCCCATTCCGCCGAAAGCTCCAGAAAGACCTCCACCTTCTCCTTTTCGCATCAAAACCAAGGCTATCAAGAGAAAGCCGGAGATAAAAAAGATGACCGAGAAAATGCTATACATCATGCTTGGATGCCTCTTTAAGAGTGGAAACCGGAATTCTGAATGATGGAGGCGAAGGAGTCCAGTGTCAGGCTGGCCCCGCCAACGAGGGCTCCATCGATATCGGGCCGAGCCAGGAGCCCCGATATGGTGTCTGGTGTGACGCTTCCTCCGTAGAGGATTCGCATGGAGGAGGCGGCGGCCTCTCCATACTGTTTTCTGAGAAGAGCGCGAGAAAGATGGTGGACGGCTTGGGCCTGATCCGGGGTCGCGGTTTTACCGGTACCGATGGCCCAGACCGGTTCGTAGGCCAGGACGACTTGGTCGAGATGGTGAGCTCCGATTTCTCGGAGACCGGATTCGATTTGATCGGTAACGATCGATTCGGTTTGGCCCGCTTCCCGTTGTTCGAGGGTCTCTCCAACGCAGAGAACAGCAGTGAGTTCTGCTTGGACGGTCGCGGCGACCTTGCGGGCCGCCTGAGAATCGGTTTCACCGAACTGGTGGCGACGTTCAGAATGACCGACGAGGGCCAGTTGACCTCCCAGTCCGGAGACCATCGATAGGCTGGTCTCTCCGGTGAAGGCCCCCTTGGGTTCCGGGTAGATGTTCTGGGCGCCGAATCGGATGGCGCTCGCACGGGTCGATTCCGCCACGATGGAAAGGTACGGGGCGGGTGGGAAGATAAAGACTTCTACGGTTCCGGGACGAGTATGTTCTCGAGCCAGACCGGCGGACAGTTCTCGGGCCTGGTCCGGGGACAGGTTCATTTTCCAGTTTCCGGCAATAATGGGAATTCGCGCGGCCATTTTGGAGTCCCGTAATTCGAAGAGAACAGAGTCGAGAAAGCCTGAGAAGGTAGCCCTGACGTTCCTCCGAGTCAATGACTAAGAGCGCGGGAGCGGCCGGATTTGTCGGCTCTGAGTCGGCGGAAAGAGAGCCTATTTGTCCTGGGTATCCTCGGAAATCGTCATTTCTCGCCAGAAGACGATCCGCATCTCACTTTTGGAACGTTGCAGTATGAATTCGATCTTGCGCCGTAAGTTCTCCTTCCGGGCGGTGCATTCGGCCCCGAAGGTCTCGCTTTCCACGGTGATGTCGTGCTGGATCACATCCCAGATCGTGGTTTTTTCCTCTTCTCCCTCTTCGGCTTCCTCGGAAGAGGATTCCGATTCTTTCTCGGTTTTCTTGGATTCGGCCCACTCCGCCTCTTCGGAGCTGGCTTCCTCGCTGAATAGATTCTTGACTCCTTCATCGTCGATCTTGGTAAACGGAGTCGATTCGGTCTCCGCGCCCGCCAGAGATTGCTGGGTTTCACGGCCGTCGTCGGGTTCCGATCCACCTCCTCCTCGGGCTTCGACCACCGCTTCGGCAATCTCGTTGGTGATATCCGGAGAGAGTGTCATCAGTACCGCTTTGGAGGCGGTGTTGAGGTTGATCTTCTGGTTGGACTGGATCGTCACGTAGTGGCGAATCCCGGGGGTGTATTCTCCGTTTTCATCCTCTTCTCCGTCCAGGAATCCCGAATCGATTCCATCCACCAGGGTCAGGTCGTCGAGAGAGACCAGGGGAAGAGAACTGCCCTTGGCTACGAGAGGTTGAGAGGATCCCTTCTCGGGGGCTTTCCATCCTGTTTTGTCTTTCATCCAGGTGATAATCCGGTCTACCAGAGATTCGGGACCTGGGTTCGTGTCGGGACGAACGCTTTCCAGGAGAGCGGTGAACGCTTTCTTGGCCCGCTCCTGATCAGCTTCTTCGCCTTCGACCAAGCGGAGCAGATTGAAGCGCCGTTCGTGATCGACGACCTTGATTTCGAGAATGGTCTCCTTGCCGAATTCGTGTTCGAATTCCTGGGCCCAAGGGTCGTTGAGCGCATGGTAAGCTTCTTCGCCGTGCAGTTCGTCGGCCATGTCCAGCTTGGCCATCACCAGGAACGCGGCGCTCGTGAGAGCGATATCGTTCTGGGCCATGGATGCGTGGTTCGAGGCCACTCGGAGGTCGATGGCGGTCGAATACACCAGCTGGCTGATCACGATGGCCAGGACGATGACCGTGAGCAGGGTCATGACCAGGGCTAACGCCTGGCGGGAAGAGTCGGAAGTGTGCCGTACCATGCGGGGCATTCTACAACGCGAATGCCAGAAGATTCGAGGTTTCTCTGTTGCTTCAACACTTTTCGATCGGACGTTTTTCCGTTGTTCTTGACAGTCTCTCGGGGTCGGCAGTAGGTTGGGTTGCTGGCTGGCGATATATCGTGGGCGTTCACTCCTCTGGAAAGGACGCACCGTGCGCGACTCAGAAGAAACCCGGGAATCTATGAACGAAACATCAACACTCAAGACTGTGGCGCTTTCCTTTTTCATTTCGTTACTCTTTCTTTGCGCTATGTTCCTCGTCTATCAGTTGACCCGGTTCGAAAACCGGATGATCGATCTTCAGAAAGCACAAGAAAAACATGCTGAAGCGGTGAGCCGCTTACAGAGTGAAGTAAAACTTCAGGCCCGGGGAGTCGACTCTCTGGTGGATATGTTGCGTGGAGCGGATGTCCGACCTGGCGCCGGAAACTCGGGCGCGTTGACCTCTTCTGAGGCGCGAGACCCGGCTCGAAATGGAGGGACGTTTCGAAGCGCGTACGCCAACGATCCGAGTTCCATCGATCCGGTCACCGCCACCGACACGACCAGTGGGGACTTTCGCCGTCTGGTCTGCGAATCTCTGACCGATCGGTCCATGGCGGACCCGACTCGATGGGAGGCGGTTCTGGCCACCCAATGGGATATTTCCGAGGATGGGAAGGTCATCACGGTGGAACTGCGACGGGGAGTGAACTGGCACTCTTTTCGCCTCCCCGATGGGACTCCGGTGGGGGCGCGGCCGTTCACTGCCGCGGACGTGGCGTTCACCTTCGATGTGGTGATGAACCCCAAGGTCCAGGCCGCCCACATGCGTTCGTATTACGAGAAGTTGAGCTCTTGGGAGGTGCTGGGGTCTCACACGATTCGCTTTCACTGGAAAGAGACCTATTTCAAATCTCTGGAGCAGATCCTGGGCTTCGAGCCGATTCCCAGGCATCTCTATTCGATCGACGAGAAGGGCGAGCCACTTCCCGGCGCCGACGATCCAAGGAACTCTCCTGAGTTCGCGGAGGCGTTTAACAAACACTGGTCGAACAAGACGGTGCTGGTGGGAACGGGACCGTATCTGTTCAGCGAGTACCAGAGGGGGAAGTTCGTCCAGAAGATCTTGAACCCCAACTACTGGGGCGAGCGTCCTTATCTGGAAGGGATTCGTTTCCTCTACGTTCCCGACACCACCACGCAGTACGACAAGTTTTTCTCCAAGAACGAGATCGATTCGCACAGCCTGAAACCTCCCAAATACCATCAGATCCGTACGGGCAAGAAAAGCGAGGCTCGGCTCGATTCGGAAAATCCCACCGCGAAGATCGAGTTGTACGACTATCCGGTCTACCGGTACGTCGGGTGGAATCAGCGACTTCCCAAGTTTCAGGATCGACGAGTGCGCCGTGCTCTGACGATGGCGATCGATCGACCCTTTATCTGTCGCAAGCTCATGTACGGAACGGCCAAGATCCAAACCGGCCCGTTTTTCCAACTGGGCCCGGCCAGCGATCCCTCGGTGAAGCCGTGGCCGCACGACCCGGAACAGTCCAAGGCTCTTTTTCGAGAGGCGGGCTGGACGCTCGGGGGGGATGGGGTGTGGAAAAAAACGATCGCCGGGAAGAGCTATCGCATGGAATTTTCTCTCTATATCTACGCCGACAACCCCGTGTATCAGCGCATCGCCGAGACGATCAAGGAGGACTTTCGGAGAGTGGGCGTCGAGATGGATATCGCCCCGCTGAAGTGGGGGCTTTTCCTGGATAAACTGAATGAATTCGATTTCGAGGCGGCGATGCTGGGGTGGGGGCTCGACTTCATGCCCGACCCCAATCAACTCTGGCATTCCCGTTACGCCGATGAACGGCACTCGTCCAACTTTGTCGGTTTTCGTAGTCAAAAGGCGGATGCGTTGATCGCCAAGATCCAGAAAACGATCGATCTGGAAGATCGCAAGGTTCTCTACCATCAGTTCCATCGCCACCTGCACGAAGAACAGCCCTATACGTTTCTGTTTTTCGACCGTTCCATCGTGGCTTATGACACGCGTCTGCAGGGGGTGACCTATTATGGGACCGGCCTGCGCCCTTGTTACGATCGTCGAGAGTGGTGGATCGCTCCCCGGAAACGGATTCAGTGAACCGTTAGGCCGATTCGAGTACGACTTCTGTGTGGACATACATTCTCAAGCGACTTCTCCTGATTCCGATCACTCTTTTCGGGGTGACGTTGATCAATTTCGTGGTCATTCACATGGCCCCGGGGTCGCCGATCGACAAGGGGATGGGGTCGGGGCAGGGGTTCAGTCCGGGCGATATCCAGCAGGATACTGACGAACTGCGTAAACAGTTTCATCTGGATAAGCCGGTCCTCTTCAACCCCAACGGTTTTCTCGATCACCGGGAGAAAACCTTGCGGCTGGTGCGGATTATTCTGAGTCATGACGAGCCTAGGCTGAGTGAAGTCATCGTATCTCTTCGAAAGGGGGAGAGTCAGGTCGAAGCGCTATCCCAGGTGGAAGCGTTAGGGGAGGAATGGGAGATCGCCAACCTCGACGATACCGCGCGTGGAGCGCTCGAGGAGGGGGGCGTGGCTCTGGAGACCTTCGCTCGCAGCACCACCAAGTTGATCTATGCGACGGCGATCCGCCGTCTTCGGGATCTAGGGTCCTGGTCGGTTCCGACTCTGGTTCAGCGATTGGACAGCGACGACCGTAACGAGCGGATCGTGGCTACCAGTTTTCTCGCTCTGGCGACCAAGCGGTACGACCAGAAGGCTCATGAAGGGGTGAATGAGGAGCGTTTGACCGAGCTTGTGGCCGGGTGGAAGAGTTGGTGGCAATCCCACCAGTACGAGTACCAATACGGATGGTTTCGCAAGCTGGGTGTGTTTTTCGGAGAGACTCAGTACGCGCTCTACCTCTGGGATCTGATGCATCTGGATCTTGGCCTTTCGACCGAGACCGGGCAGCGGGAACCGGTATTCGACCGGATCCTGCGTCATCTTCAAGTCAGCCTAGTGCTGATGGTGATTTCGACCATCCTGGTCTATACGATCGCGATCCCCATCGGGATTTTTTCCGCGGTTCAGCATCGGACCTTGACCGAGCAGGCGCTATCTCTTTTTCTCTTTGTCCTCTATTCGCTTCCATCTTTTGTCGGAGCCATTATTCTTCGTCACCTCTTTGCCACCGGCCATCCGTGGGATTTCATGCCGGTCGATGGTTTGACCTCTCCGGACGCGGAATGGATGTGGATGAACGCCCTGGAGCGGGTCGGGGATTACCTCTGGCACCTGGTGCTGCCGATTGTCTGTCTCACCTATGGGGGGCTGGCTTCGCTCTCACGCTATGCGCGTACCGGTATGCTCGAGGTGATTCGGCAGGACTACATGCGCACGGCCCGGGCCAAAGGACTTTCCGAGCGTGTGGTGATCTTGAAGCACGGATTGCGTAACGCGCTCATTCCTCTGATCACCTTGTTTGCTAATCTCCTTCCGATCATGGTCGGCGGTAGCGTCATTCTCGAACATATCTTCAGCATCCAGGGGATGGGGTATCTCTCGCTACAATCGATCTTCAAGAACGACTACACCACCTTGATGGGGGTGATGGTGATCACGGCGATTCTCGTCCAGCTCGGGATCCTTCTCTCCGACCTTCTCTATGCCGTGGCCGATCCACGAATTACCTACGACTGATGTCCTCCACACCGACCTCCACTCCCCAGCCCGACACTCGGGATCTCGAGTACTGGCAGATTGTCTGGGGTCAACTCCGTCGCAATCGTCAGGCGATGGTGGCGCTGGTTTTCATCCTGGTTCTGTTCGTCCTGGCGATTTTCGCCCCGGTGCTTGCTCATGATGCTCCCTTCGTTTACGACGGGGAAAATGGAACGGAGTTCCCCTGGTTTCGACAGCTCTTTCTCTTCGAGTTTCAGCACGATCACTTTTTCAACTGTTTGATGCTGTTGCTTCTACCGGGACTGGCGGTTCTGTGGGGAGGGTGGCGTCTGTCGGCTGGAAATGCGGACTGGCCCCGGGGGCGGGTCGTGGTCTGGTGGGGGGTGGGGTTTCTGGGAGTGGTAACGACCCTGGCCCTTCTGACTCGCATCGGCCCCTTGACTCCGCAGAGTGAATTGGAGCGTTCCTTCGTGCTGGAAAAGGGGGTGTTTCCTCCCATCCCTTATAGCTTTCGAACCCGGGATGCCGACTTCGTTTCGGAAGGCCCTGGAGTGGAGGTGACGACGATCGATCAGGAAGGGAACGAGATCATTCTTGTCAATCCCCACTGGTTGGGTACCGACGCGGGGGGGCGGGATGTGGCGGCTCGGCTTTTGTACGGGGCGCGGGTTGCATTGACCATCGGATTCATCGGGGTGGCGATCTATGTCGCGATCGGGGTCTTGATCGGAGCCTGCGCCGGCTATTTTGGCGGCTGGGTCGATATCCTGATCAGTCGGCTGGTCGAGATCATGATCACTTTTCCCAGTTTTTTCCTCATTCTGGTTCTGGTCGGGGTGTTACGAGAGCATGAGGATCTACGGAACGTTCCCAAGATCTTTGTCATCATGTTCGTCATCGGGTTCACGAGTTGGACCGGGGTGGCGCGATTGATTCGAGGTGAATTCCTCAAATTTCGTGGGCGCGAATTCGTCCTCGCGGCGCGTGCGCTGGGGCTTTCGAACGCGCGAATTATTTTGCGGCACATCTTGCCTAACGCCATCGCGCCGGCGCTGGTTTCTGCGACCTTCGGGGTCGCCGGGGCCATTTTGACCGAGAGTGGCCTTTCGTTCCTGGGGGTGGGGATCGATGCTCCGGCCGCCTCCTGGGGGCAGATGGTCAAGGTCGGGTATGAAAATTACGAGTGGTGGTGGATTCTCTGGCCCTCCACCGCGATGATCTTTTTGACCGTGACGGCCTACAATATCCTGGGCGAAGGGCTACGGGACGCCCTCGACCCGCATTTGCGTGAATAGTTCAGCATGAGCCAAACCGACACGATACTGCGAATCGAAGACCTGCGAACCCACTTCTTCACCGACGAGGGAGTGGTGAAGGCGGTCGACGGGGTGAATTATGAACTTCGCGAGGGGGAAACTCTCGCCGTGGTAGGCGAGTCGGGTTGTGGCAAGAGTGTCACGGCGATGTCGATTCTTCGCCTCATCCCCGAGCCTCCGGGAAAGATCGTGGGGGGGCGGATTCTTTTCGAGGGGAAGGATCTCACCCGGGTGAGCGAACGGGAGATGCGGCGGATCCGCGGGAACGACATCTCGATGATTTTCCAGGAGCCGATGACGAGTCTCAATCCGGTATTTACCGTCGGAAATCAGATCATCGAGGCGATTGTTTTGCATCAGAAAGTGTCCTTTTCCGAGGCTCGCAAACGGGCGATCGAGATGCTCGAAAAGGTGGGAATACCCGCCGCCGCCACGAGGATCGATGAATACCCCCACCAGCTTTCCGGAGGGATGAAGCAGCGAGTCATGATCGCGATGGCGCTCTCCTGCAATCCGAAGCTTCTGATTGCCGACGAACCCACGACCGCGCTCGATGTGACGATTCAGGCTCAGATCCTCGATCTTCTTCGAGGGTTGCAAAAGGACTTCGGCATGAGCATTTTGCTGATCACTCACGACCTGGGAGTGGTGGCGGAGATGGCGGACCAGGTGGCGGTGATGTATGCGTCGAAGGTGGTCGAGACCGCTCCGGTGGTGGAGCTCTTCGGCAACCCGAAGCATCCGTATACCGACGGTCTCTTCCGGAGTCTTCCGGATATCAGCCATCAAAAGGAGGTTTTGGAAGTGATTCCTGGGGTTGTTCCCAGTCCTCTGGAATTTCCTCCCGGGTGCAAGTTCAACAATCGATGTGATCGGGTGGAGGATGTCTGCCATGAGTCCGAACCGACATTGATCTCGGTGGCCAGCGACCACGCGTGCGCCTGCCACATCGTCGAGCAGGGTTTGAAGGAAGGAGCGGCATCGTGAGTTCGGAGAATACGGGACGTTCCGCTCTGCTCGAGGTGAGCGATCTGAAGATGCACTTTCCGATCAAGAAAGGGGTGTTCAGCAAGACGGTGGGTTGGGTGCAAGCGGTGGATGGCGTCAGCTTCGAGGTGGGAGAAGGGGAAACTCTAGGTCTCGTCGGGGAGTCGGGATGCGGCAAGACGACTGTCGGACGCTCCATCTTGCGATTGATCGAGCCGACAGCGGGGACGGTTCATTTCGAAGGCAAGGACGTCGCCCAGATGCGCGGTAAAGAGTTGCGTCGGATGCGACGTCGGATGCAGATCATTTTTCAGGATCCGTACAGTTCACTCAACCCGCGGATGACGGTGGAGTCGATCGTGGGCGAAGCGCTCACCATTCACGGGATTGCCCAGGGGGAAGAGCGACGTCAGCGGGTGCGCGAACTGCTGGAAAAGGTCGGGCTTTCGAAGCGACATCTCAATCGGTATCCGCACGAATTTTCGGGGGGGCAGCGTCAGCGGATCGGGATCGCTCGCGCCATCGCGCTCGAGCCGCGCTTTATCGTTTGCGATGAGGCCGTGAGCGCGCTGGATGTGTCGATCCAGGCTCAGATCATCAATCTGTTGATCGAACTGCAACGAGAGATGAACTTATCGTATCTCTTTATCGCGCACGATCTCGCAGTGGTGGAACACATCTCCACTCGAGTCGCGGTGATGTATCTGGGGGAGATCGTGGAGATGGCCTCTTCTCGCGATCTGTACGAATCTCCGACTCACCCTTATACCCGTTGCCTGATGTCAGCGATTCCCGTTCCCGACCCGACTGCGAAGAAGGACCGTATTGTTCTGGAGGGGGATGTCCCCAGTCCCATCAATCCTCCGTCAGGATGTCATTTTCATACCCGATGTCCGATCGCCCAGGATCGGTGTCGGCAGGAAGCTCCGCCTCAGGTCGAGGTCGGTTCAGGCCACTGGGCCGCCTGTCATTTTCCGGAGGATCCGATCTCCTGATCGGAAGTGAAAAGCGACTTCCGTTTTTGGGTTTCTCGCTCTTTGGGGCGTTGAGGGACGCTGGTTCCGGTCGGAAATCGCCTGTCAGGTAAAGATGACAGAGTGGGCTAGCAACGAGATTATTTGGTCTGGCCGTCCCACCATTGGAACCATTTCTTGCGCGCCTCGGAAAGCCCTCTGGCGGTGGACCCGGGACCGTGTGCGTATCCAAATCCCCGGTCGTCGTTGTAGGACCGGAGGCAGGCCGCGATCATGTTACCTCGGAGTCGATCGTCCTCGTTATTCATGTCGAGTTCCAGGAAAGCGTTGAGGAGGACCGGGATGACCACACGTCCGACACTTTTGATCTTTCTGCGGGCGTCGTCAGAAAGGCGAGTGTTGTCAATGTCTTGCAGGTTCTTGATCAGTTGCCCCATCTCATACCTCTGGTCGTCGGTAGTGCTTTCGAGGTAGGGGACCTGTTGCATCTTGAAGGGCTTGGGTCCCGCTGGCTCCTCGGCGACTGGCGGGGCGGAGCCTTTGGGTTTTTTGGACGGGGGTGGCGGGGTGGATTTGGAGGGGGGAGTGGGGTCTTTCGGTTTGGGGGGCTGAGGGGAAGGGGTGGCGGGATCGGGGGTTCTGGAGGGGGGAGGAGTCCAATCCTCGGAGCCGGTGTCTTTGTAATTGCCCGGTCCGAGGAGACCCGCTTCGTCCAGAAGAGCCATGTCTTGCTTCTCAGGGACATGGTTCGATCCGGTCGTGGGGCTCGGAGAGTGGTTGGCCAGGAGTACACCGGTGGCGACGAGGGTCGCCACGAGAAGGCCGATGAAGGTGTATTGGGGTCGGCGGTCGACCCGAGGGCCCCGAATGGCGGATTGAGCTGTTCGACGACTGGAACGGACTGCGCTTTGTTTGCCCGAGGCGGATCGTCGTTGGCTTGCCGAAGAGCGACCTCGATTGGATACTGAACTTTGCCGGGAACTTCCGGCGGTGGATTTTCTGCCTGAGGGTCTGGCCATGAATGATCTCCGGTGTGCCGGAAAAGCGTTCCGGCGGATAGGGGGTGGCGAGAGGAAGTCGACTGAACCGCCACGACAAACATTGTACGAGGTGTTGGGCGTGTTTTCAGCAGGGCTCTTCCAAAGGCGGGTTACTGGGGCGGGGGAGGTCCAGGTCGCCACTGAAATCCGCGAGTCCAGACGTTGGTCAGGGCGGCTCGTAGCCGTTCGCCCAAACCGGTGGGGGTGAATTCCACCCCGCTCTCGGTTGCTGGAGCGATGCGGTAGACTTCTTCTCCCTGAAAACACAGTGAGGTGCCGTAGCGATGCCGAGTGGGCTCTAACCAGAAAGGTCGATCGTGCCAGACTTCGCCCAGAGTGCCGTGTCGCAAGGAGAGCGGAACTTCGAGCAGGCCAAATCCGGGGCCTTGGGGACCGTGATGAAGGGTTCGCATGCGCAGAAGATGATTGCCGGCGCCGTCGTAGGGGACGGCTGAGGTTTCCTGGATTTCGATGCGCAAGGGGCCGATCGGGTGGCTCCAGACACCGCCTTCAC
Source organism: Planctomycetota bacterium (assembly GCA_030748635.1). Lineage (GTDB taxonomy): Bacteria > Planctomycetota > JACQVV01 > JACQVV01 > JASMLP01 > JASMLP01. The sequence goes on along the minus strand of JASMLP010000196.1, from coordinate 15,887 downwards.
GAAAGGGGAGAGAGATCGATCCCAGGTTCTCCAACTCTCCGATGGTCTCCTCCAGCCAGCCCGGGCTTTTGCCGGACGTGGCGGACCATCCAGATCCTAATAGGAGAGGGGGGTGATTGGGCGCGAAGGGAAATCCGACGAATCGCGCGCGACGGGTTCCTAACCACATGCGGTAGTCGAGGCCGTGCCACTCGAGCAGGATCCCGGAACCGTATTCCACTCGGTAGCGACGGCCCGCGAGATGAACTTCGGCCGGTTTTTGTTCCAGTTCGAGAGAACGGAGGGTGTAGCGATGTCCCGAAGCGAGAGTGTCCAGCGCGGAATCCGGTTGAACCAGGCGTTTGGCTCCACGAACGGATTCTTGACGAAGAGAGCCGATATGCCAACGGAGTTGGGCGGGGGTGACCGGTAGTAATCCGGAAAGGTCGAGAACGATCTGATCCGATTGCGGCTCGACATGGAGAGGAAGATCGATGTGGCGGCCGATCGTGGTAATCGATCGTATACTGGCGGTCTCCGAGCCGGTCCAGGGGATGAGGTGGGCGATGAGGTCTCCATTCCATCCGCCCGTCAGGTGGTTGCATGCGCTGCCGGAGATGGTCAGAAGCGAACGCTGTCCGCCCAGTCCTCGGACATGTAAGACCCCCAGAAATTCGGTGCCGTAGACTGGGACCAGGAGGTTGTCAGGAAGCACTTCTCGCGCGGTTTCCACTGCCCAGGAAACTCCTCCGACGGCGAGGTTCTCCAGGATCCAGCGGATCGTGCTTAGGTTGAGATCCACGATTTCCACGTCCGGGCCGGAAGGAGGGCGTCGAGGGGTTCGTATGCCTCGGGAATCGAAGAGGATCTGAATGGGCGGACCCTCGGGAGTGCCGAGGCGGAAGAGGTGTGGGGTTTGTCGGAGGAGAGCCGCCGCTCGAGAAAGTCGTCTTGTCAAAGCGTTGGAGGCGGTTTCACGGGTGATTCCGCTGCTGTTGAGCCATCGCAAAACGGGAGAGTCGGGAGCGAGTCTCTTGGTCAGTAGCAGGAGGTCGGAGAGTTCTCCTCGGGTCGAGAGAGACCACCCTTGGGTCAACCGGAAACCGGAAACGAGCGCTTCGGCAAATTCGGTCGTACCCATCAGTTCATGAAGCCAGGAAGTGTTTACTGCGAGTACGAGGTCGCAGTCGACATGCCTTCGGATTCGGGAGGCGATTTCGGATAGCGGTTCGTGGTCTTGAGGCTTGCGTTCCGCATCGGGCCAGGCAGCGATCGAGAACTGAAAGGTGGGTCCAATTCGGGAGAGGGAGAGGAGGATTGGAGAGTGTGGACCGGTCAGAAGGATCTGCGTGTGACCGATCGAGGCCGCAATCTCCCGGACCAAACGGGCCGAGGTGCTGGCATCCACCTTCCAGGCGGTCATCAGTTTTTGGAGTCGGGCGGGAGGAGGAGGGTCGATCTGGACTCGTGGAGAACGAAACATCTTGCCGGGCAGGGTAAGAAGGCGAGCGACCGGATCGAGGGCGTCGATGTCTTCTCCTTCGAGACACCAGGCAAAACGTCGGTCGATACGGATCGCGAGGTCGATCTGAACCCCTTCGTCCTGGGAGGCGGAAATCCTCCATTCGGAAAGATCCTGCTGATCGGGGGAGGATTCCAGTATCTCACGAGTTCGAGGTGGGGACTGCGGGTCCAGATCGACCCGGTGGGCCCGAGGGGGAGTGTCTCCTCCGGTAAAGATCAGCGCCAGGCAGAAGGGGTGATGAATCCCGGTGATTTCTCGCAGTATCTGGATCCAGGTCTGAAGAGCCGTGGGATCTAGGTCGATGGTGGTAAAGGGGACATGTAGAGGAGGAGGGTCAGGCCGTGTTCGGGCATCCTGGGAGAGGACGTTTGCAATCTGCTCCAGGTTCTCTATCGCTCGCAATACATGGGGTGGGGTGTTCGTGGAGGATTTCCAGAAGATCATCGGAAGCCTCTGGGGCGCTGGTGTCGATTGGTACGGCCACGTCGACGGATATTCTGGCGACGTTCCAGAAGCCCTAACAGTCGTTGGACCGGGCCCGGGTGAAAAAGGGCTCGGAGGAGCTTGCGAGTTTTTACGATGTTTTCGAATCGCGGCTTGATATGTCCATCGGAAATGCGCTCCAGGGTGGCGCTGAGGTCGGCCGACGCGTAGAGGTTATGGAGTACCCGGTTGAGGTATTCGACCGCTTCTTCTCTTATGATTTGCATGGAAGAATCCCGATCGATGGCGATTCCGAAGCGGATCTGTCTGTTGTTATCCAGGTAGTAGATTCGGTTGTTTGATTCTTCAAAAATCTCTTCGCCGACCAGTCGGTAGAAACGGGATACACCGGTCGTCAAATAGACGGTTCCCATGCCCGAAAGAACTCGGCGTAGCGGGTGGGGGCGGGTGAGGTCGCTAGCGAGAGCGGCCAGGGGTAGGGTGAAACTGACATCGGTACGGGTATTTTTCCGGAATTCTGCTAGTCGCCGTTGAGCAGGGACCTGAGTTGGAAGGTCATCGACGATGTCTCGGGGAAACGTGATGACGAGATCCTCTTCTCTCTTGCTCAGGACGATCCCCACGGGGCCGAGTTCTGTTTCGAGCAAGAATCCGTAGTCCAGTTCCGGGAGGAGTTGGAGAAGTGGACGAAAGGTTGAGGCGGAATCACGAAGTCTCTCCAGGGTGTCCAGAAGGAGTTGGGACTGGAGGTTCTGACGGAATCCAGCCAGAGGTCCCGGTCCTTCGAAGAGGGTGCGCAGGTCGGTAAGAGTCGGTCCGCTGGGGTGGGCGAAACGAGCGCGATGGGCATCGTGAAGTCCCGCCTGAAGAGCCTGGAGGCTGGAACGGGCGAGGTTGGGAAGAACTCGACTAGCGAATGTACGGAATCCGGCCCCGAGGATGCGTTCGAAGGTGAGGTCCTGCAACCTTTCCGACAGGATATAGAGGCTCTTGAGGTCGATCTCGAGGTCGATGACGGGGAGGTGCACCGCGGGGAGAGGGCCGGTCGTCAGTGTGGGGCGAAATTCGGCGAGTTGGCGGGTCATCTTTCGGGCCGCTTCGATCTGGCGTCGTCTGGAAAGACGTTCCTTGGATGTCGATATCGGGGGGGCTAGATCTTTCCAGCGACTTTCCTGGAGATAGCGTATGGTTGTGGCAAGGGGTTCGTAGGGCGCAGGCAAAGACGTTTCGAAAACCCGTTCGAAACGGCGCCCGTCGATCGGGCGGTCCTGAAGCAAGAAACGAAGGACCTCTTTGTCGAGGCCCAGAGGAATCGGAATATCCTGGATCGACTCAGAAAGCCCTTCCGCTGTTTGCACCACTCGGGTCAGGATTTCATAGCCACCTTTGGGCATCTTGAACTCCTTGAGGTGAGACAGATCGAAAAGTCGAGCTAGGGGTGAACTGAGTCCGAGGATGCCGCGAGGATGAATGTTCTGCGCAATGGTCGAGATCAGATCGCCCGTTTGTATCGGAGAAGGAGCGATGTTGAGTACCGGGTGAGCCCGGACGATCGATTCGATACAAAAGCCGGCTCGGACGGCGGCCCAGGCCGCATCGCCCGCCCACAAGAGGGAGTGTAATCTCCGTGGCTCGGGTACGTTCAAGGGGAGTAGACCCCGGGAGTAGGCTCGGGCCAGAAGCGCCGGGACTCCCCGGTCGCCGGGGCCGAAAAGCGTTGGAAGTCGCAGGGATGTACAGAGTAGCGGGTGGGATGATTCTAAGTTTTTGAGCGCTTCTTCTGCCGCGAATAGACTGGAGGTGAACGGGTCGGAAAGGTCGAGGGGAGTCTCTTCGGTGGCTGGGGAACCTTCCGGGCTTTCTTGATATCGACCTGAGGTGAACTGTACCAATCGGGTCGGGAATTCGAGTTGACCCAGCTCCCGGGCCAGTTGCAGTCGATGGGTGACGTGGATTCGATGAAGCACTTCATCGGAAGGAAGTCTTTTGGAGTGCCGGGAAGGCCCGGCCGCGACCACAACCAGGTGGGGACGATACTGTCCAATAAGATGGGCGGAGCTTGAAGGCGCGTCCAGGTCACAGCGGTCGTAGATCACGCTTCGGTAGGGCGCTTGATTGAGGTAAAGAGGACGCGTCTGCCGATCGGTACCGATCAGGGTCAGTTCGATGTGGGGAAGAAGTGAACAGAGGGCGTGGATTGTGTATCGTCCGAGAAATCCGGCCGCGCCGGTTACCAGGACTCGGACCGGTTCATCCTCCGGGAAGGGGCTTTCGGAGCGCAGTCGCAAAGACCGATCCCGAGTGGCTCGGGGGTCCGGTTTCTGTTCGATGCGGCCGTGGGATAGGGGTCGAAAGGGCATGGTAGGGAGTCAGGTCAGAAGGACATCTTTCATGTCGATGTCACCCTCTTCGAGAGGGTGGCCGAAAGCGCGTTCGATGCGGGTCATCTGGTCTTCCCAGAGGTCTCGTTGTTCTTTCTTGGATCGAGACGGATCACTCAGGATTCGTTCGGTTTCCCGGCTTCGTAGATAATCGCGAAACTCTCGGGTAAGGCGAAGAGTGTCGACCTGCATTTCGCTTTGATGTCGGACGGCTCCAATGTGGGAAGAAAGCCACAGGTTCGGCAGGAAATAGAGGCTTCCGACAATTCTCAACAGGCTGCCCAGTCCTTGCTCTTGAAGGAACGCTCCTCGTTTTTGGGAGTCGAGAGCTTCTTCGATCTGATCGCGATAGTGTCCCGCGGCCAAACGCAGGATGGTTTTCCGGAATCGGGCCACCGAACCGTGTTCGCCTCCTGGGCGGACCCGACCGGCCTTGAGATCTTCCAGGAACTCTTCTTTGCTGTTGGCGGTGGGACTTTCCGTCCAGGCCCGGCCGATGGATGTGAGTTCGTGCCCATCGCTGCCACCCACCTCATACTTTCCGTAGTAGCGAGCTAATCGGGTGGCGAATACGTTTTCCAACATGCGGGTCGAATTGCGTGTCTCCAGGCAATCAAACTGGAGTATCCAACGTTCTACCGTCTCGGGAGTCAGCGGTTTTTCGCTGAAGAAACTCCAGGCGACATGAGCGAGGAAGTAGGGGTGTCCAGCTTCACGAACGATCGGTACGAACTGTTCGAGGCCGAGGTGGCGAGCGCGATCGAGTTCTCGATGAATGGTTCGGTTGATATCCAGAACCACGACATGAATCTGGTAACCTTCTCCGGCGTTGACGGTGTATTCGCAACCGGCGATGACCGATTCTGGGTGGCGGTCTTGCATGGCCATTGCGTCATCTATGGAGTCGTGATTGGTGATGGCCAATCCGTCCAATCCTCGGACCCGGGTGGCGTGATAGTGGGAATCCTGAGGCTTCAGATAGCACTCCCGACTGCCCGCAAGGCGAGCGATCCAGTGCTCTGGAGGGTTGTTCGATTCTCGGGTGTGGTTGTGTAGATCGAAACGCTTCATGCCGTCTTGTCCCGGAGTCCGGGCAGGTAGAGCATTATACCTCCTCGCTCGGGGAATGCGGGGCACGATCTGGCTTCTTGAGGTTGTCGGGAAGGGATTTCCACAAGTCGGGCCGGTCGATCATCCACAGGGCCGTTCGGTAACCGATAATTCGAAACAGGTTGCGCAGGACCACGAGAAGAATGGCAGCTCCCAGAACCCCCTGCCAGCGGATCAAGAAGTATCCGGCAGAAAGAACGACGACGGCGATGCACGCTTGGATGATATTGATGGTGCCGACACGATCCACGATCCGGAAAAACGGTGTGGTCGCGATTCCGAGTCCCGCAAAGAGAGGGTGAAGCAAGAAGATCAAAGCGACGTGGAGTGATGACAGGTATTCGGGGCCGTAGATCCAAAGGAGAAGAGGACTCGCGAGGGCAAAGAGGAGGGTGACGCCGATCGAAATCTTGAGAGAGATCCAGGTGATTTTTCGAAACGCGTTCCGGAATCCGTCGATATCTCCCTGGGCGTACAGTTCCGAGAGTTTCACGGTTGTGTTGCTGGAAATGGCGGATAAAAGAGTGCACGGTAGTGAAACCACCGCGAGAACCACCTTGAAATGAGCGACCTTGTTCATCGAGAGAGTTCCCAGGACGAGGATAGGAAAGAGATCGCAAAAACTGCCAAGGTTTTTGCCTAGCGCCACGGCAAAACCAGAGATGAGCAGTGGGCGGAAAGGAACCTGCCTGATCTCTCGAAGACTTTGGCTCATCGAGGGGAAGTGGTCGACCGGAGACGCGACCCGGCGATAGGCGATATAGGCGAAGACCGAGGAGAGGGCGGTGCCGGTAATCAGCACGAAAGCCATGCCTCGGGGGTCGAAGTCGAGGAGGACGCCGGTAGCCACGAGGCCAAATCGGCCGATCTGAGACGCGATCTGAACTACGGATAGAGGTACAAATTGTCGCAAAGATTTGATGACGGTCGAGCAGTACCGGAACCCGATTTCAAGAATGGCGATACTCAAAATAATTCGGGTGAGAGCCGCCACGTCTGGGTTCCCATACATGCGTTTCGCGAGAAAAGGCGCCAGTCCATATCCTAGAGTGACCAGAAGCGTAGCGGTGGCGAAGCTGATAGAGAGGTAAAACCCGATTAATTGGGCGAGTCGATTCCGGTCGTTTTGCACATGCGCCTGGGTCATCTTGGGCAAGACCGAATGGTCGAGTCCGACATCGGTGAAGTACCGGAAGAAGGTGAATAGACCCACGGACAGAGAATAGAGTCCGTAATTATCTTGACCGAGGTGGCGTACGAGAAGAACCGAGCCCACATAGGCCAATCCCATGACCAGGATGTTGCTCGCTTGCATTACGCTCACGTCACGCACGAAGCGGTGAGAAAAGAGGTCTCGGATTTTCTGTTGCCACGCTGCGAAGATGACCATTACTCCTGCAGTATACGGGTTGAAGTTCGGGGCGCATCTTAACGGCCTTGAACCGGGCGTAAACGTTCTGCTGATCGTGGAGGTTAAATAGAATGGGTGTTGGAGGCTCGTTTTCGGATCCGTATTCCACTTCGAAAACAAATCTCGAAGCTTGAATCGTGGAAGCGAATCGGAGCCCTTGCTACAATAAGAACTGAAATCAACCTGTTACGCGGAGGCCAGTTACGATGTTCGAAGAGGGCAAGACAGCGAGGATCGTCCTCTCGAGGACCAAGGAGATTCAGGAGGTCCGGGACAATCATCCAGATATCTCGGAGCAAATCGATGCCTTCGAGGCTCGGATGCGTGAACGACTCGCGTGGATTCAGGAGCAGATTCAAACCTTGCCCGAGGAGGATCGAGAACTCGTGAGTACTCTTGTGATCCACGGAATTCACCGGATGACCGACGAGGTATTCCTCTGAAAATCCTCATTCTGTCCGATCGATTTCCACCTCATCACTTGGGAGGAGCGGAGGTCAGTACAGGGGTCATCGCGGGAGGTCTGGCCCAGGCTGGTTGTCAGGTTCGTGTCGTGACTCGCGCCGCCGAGCGCTCGGAAGTCGGAGAAGAGATCTGGAAAGGGATTCGGGTGCGATCGTTTTGGGATCGTTATGATGAGCGTTTTCGAGCCTATTACACGATTTACAATCGCCCCGCTCTCCAGATGGTTCGTCAGGAACTGGCTCGGTTCCGACCCGATGTCGTCCAGGCTCACAATGTGCGGAACCATATCTCCTTTTCGTCCCTCTGGGCGGCCCGCCGGGCCGGAATTCCCGTTGTCTTCACGGCACACGATCCAGGAGCGATCTGTCAGCAGAAGATGATCTGTGGGATCGACCTCGAAAGTCTGGGGCAGAAGACTCGTTACGAGGCTCGGCCGGGAAAATGCGGCCCATGTATGCGGTTTCGGTATTTCCCGCTGCGAAATTTTTTGATCCGGCGGATCCTTGAAGGACCCAAGTCTCGGGTCATGGCGGTCTCTCGAGAACTCTCCAAAATTCTGGAGACCAACGGGTATCGATCGGTGGAAGTTCTTCCCAACGGTATCGATGTCGAGATGTACGCCCGGGTCCAAGAGGAGGAGATCCAAGCGTTTCGTGCACAGCACGAAATTCCACCGGAGAGGCTCGTGATTGGTGGAGGGGGTCGACTCTCCTTCTGGAAGGGTTTCGATCATCTTGTCGATGCGGCAGCGAAACTTTCGGGGCTGGGCATCGAGGATTTCCAGATCGTGCTTGTCGGTCGGCGAGGAGGCTATGAGCAAAGCCTCCTCGAACGGGCACGAACGCTGGGAATCGAGGACCGCATTTTGTTTGTCGGCTGGATGGATCCTGAAGATCTACCTGTGTATTACGCGGCTTGCGATGTGGTCACCGTACCTTCGATCATTCCTGACAGCTTGCCCCGGACCGCTCTGGAAGCGATGGCGGCAGCTCGTCCGGTTCTGGGAAGCCCATTTGGCGGTACGCCGGAGATCATCGTGGATGGTGTGACTGGGCGACTCGCCAATCCTCTGGTGCCCGAAGAATTCGCGAACGCTTTGGCAGAACTTCTCTCAGATCCGGTTCGTGGGCGTTCGATGGGGGAGGCGGGTCGACAACGAGTTCTTGAGCATTTTTCGATCGAATCGAATGTCCAGCGACGCCTGGAACTCTACCGGTCACTCGGAGGGGCCAGGGCTCCTCTCCAGCCCGCTTCTTCGGGGATTCGCTGAAGAGGTACCGGGGTCTGGGGTTTCGATTGAAGAGGGGTCAGGCCGCTTCGCCGGACGCTATTTCATCGCTAGGTGGGGTCGAGTCTAGGTCCTGGCTGAAGGGAATGGCCGGACCCCCCCCCTGGGCCATGGTTTCCATGATTCGGGCGGCCCGGTCGGTATCGATGCCCATTCCCTGCTGAAATTCCTGGCGTTTGCGCAGATAGGTTCGGATCTCTTCGAATCGATGTCTGGCTTTGATTCTCGATGTTTCCAGTATTCGGAGAACCAGCAGGTAGCGCTTGAAATGGCAACCCAGAAAGCTCAGTAGCGCCCAGGCGGCCAGGCCGCCGGCAGCAAGAAACCAGATCGGAGGAGGAGTGGCGGAAGCGAGAGTGATCATCCTTTAGTCTCCTGTTTGAGAACGAGCACGTTGCAAGACGAATTCGGTGAGTAGGCAGATCGATGTTCCTGTGGCTCCTTTGGGGCAGCAGGGCTGAGCTTTTTCTGTCCAGCCTGTCGGCGCGATATCCAGATGCACCCAGGATTGATCGCCGGCGAACTGGGAAAGAAAGGCGGCTGCCAGGCTGGAGCCACCAAAACGGCCTCCGGCGTTTTTGAGGTCGGCGGTGTCGCTTTTCATCGCCTTGACGAAATGACGGTCGAGTGGGAGTGGCCAGACTCGCTCACCGGTCACCTGCGCGGCCTGATCGATTTCTGCCATCGCATCGGAATCGTTACCGATCATCGCAATGTAATGCTTGCCCACGGCTACCATGGAGGCTCCGGTCAAGGTCGCGACATCGAGAATCACATCGGGGTCGAAGGTTCGAGCGTAGCTGATCGCGTCCGCGAGAATCATGCGGCCCTCACCGTCGGTGTTGATGATTTCAACCGTAAGGCCGGCATGGGTGTCGACCACGTCCGAGGGTTTGTAGGCTGTGCCGGAGGGGAGATTTTCACAAAAAGGGAGAAAACCCAGGACATGGACATCTGGACGTAACTCGGCCAGGGCCGCAACGGCAGCCGCCACGTTGGCAGCTCCACACATGTCACACTTCATCCACACCATGTTATTCGACCCTTTGATCGAAATCCCTCCCGAATCGAAGGTGACACCTTTTCCGACCAGGGCGATGGTTGGGCGTTTCCCTCGAAGAGAGGGGTTGAGCTCCATCTCGACGAAGGTGGGGGGTTCGGCGGAACCCTGGGAAACCGCGTGGAGTGCCGGGAGAGATAGGGCGTCGATCGCATCGAGTCCCTGGTGAATGCGGACCTCCAGATCGAGGCTCTCGGTGGCTTCTCGGATCCGGCGGGCGCACTCGGAGGGGGTGGCTCGATTGGCGGGAAGGTTCCCCAGATCGCGAGCGAACCCGATCCATCGGCTGAGTATCTGCGCAATTCGAGCCGATTCAGAAAGACGCTCGAGGTTTTCGTCTTCGGGGGAAAGGAGGGTCAGGCTCTCGATGGATGGTGATTCGGAGGGTTTGGATTTACAGGAATCGAAGCGGTACTGGGAGAGCGCAACTCCTTGCACTACATGACGTACCCAGAAATCCAGGGTGATGTCACTTGCAGATCGACAGACGCTGAGAATATGGCGCGCGCCGGATCCCAGCAGTTTTTGGGCTCCCTGGGCGTGAGCTTCAGAAACGATCTGTGGATCCAGTGTGTCGGCAGCGCCCAGACCCACGAGGGCCAGGGGGGGAGTGTCCGGGTTCAGCGGAGTCAAGAGAAAGGTCTGGCCGATCTTCGCCTTGAAAGAACAGGCTTCCATGCGTTCGAAAAGAGACGGTCCGTATCGTTCGATGAGCTCCGGATAGGGGAATCCCTTCTCGTCGGATTCGCTTTTCAGTACCGGGAGCAGAATAGCCTGGGAGGCGGAACGTAGCGCGGGTTCCTTTGCGATTTTGACATCCATGTCGCTGCGGGTCCTTCCGTGGACGATAAAAAGGAAACTTATCATAACTTGCAAAGGCCTGGCGGTCGAGATCTCAGTTGAATCCAAGGTTTCTGAAGAAGAGAATTCGAGTTCCTTTCAGGTCGGTTTGACTTGCTCCAACCTGTGGCATAGACTTTCACAGATCAACCCGATGGATCGTTCTCCGGAGAGAGGTTGTTCATCACTGGAAAGGTGACGCAAACCAGCCATGTTTGAAGAGAAGCATTTTACAGCCGATCAGGCCACACGGACCCTACCGCTCGTCTCTCGGATTGTCGCAGACATCATGGAACGCAACGAAGAATTGCAGCAAGTGAAAGAGCGATATACCGAATGCACGATTCAAGCGGAAGATCCGGAGCAACCCGATTGCGCCGAGGAGATCTTCCAACTCGATGAACAGCAGATGTTGATGATGCTGCAGATTCACGCCTACGAAAAAGAGCTGAACGAGATCGGCGGCATCTTGCGCGACGCAGCTCACGGAGAGGTCGACTTTCTCTGGTTGCATGATGGGAGAGAAGCCCACCTTTGCTGGCTTCCCGGCGACGAGGCGCTCGCATTTTGGCACGAGATCGACGAAGACTACACGGTTCGTCAACCGCTGCCGCAGATGGTTCTGAGCGGAGACGACCTGGCCTGATTCTGGCCTCTTGACTCCGGTTCCCATTCTGGGCATGGTAGGCGACTCGGTTCCTTCCATTGGAATCGGTGTCTTCCACATAAATTATGAGGAATCAGTTATGAGCAGGCAGGAAGCGGAAGGTTTCATGGGGCTCCAGGATATCGTCGCGGCGCAGGCGTCCACCGACGCTCGGGCAGAATTTATCGCGAAAACCTATTTTCACCTTACCGGGGCGATCTTCGCTTTTGCGTTCCTGGTAGCGGGCCTCATGCAGACCGAATTCGGCCCTCGTTTGGCCGCTAAAATGGTCCATAATTGGATTCTGGTCCTGGGGCTCTTCATGGTGGCGGGTTATGTGGCCAATCACTGGGCTGCGAACGCGACCTCCATGGGGAAACAATATGTTGGACTAACACTTTACATTGTTATCGAGGCGATTATTTTTCTGCCTCTGCTGTTGGTCGCGCAAGCGGTTGCTCCCGACGCGATTCCTTCGGCGGCGCTGCTGACTCTGGTCACTTTTGCCGGATTGACAGGAATTGTTTTCAAGTCTCGCCGTAACTTCAGCTTTATGGGGCCGATGCTCGGAGTGGCCAGCCTGGTGGCCCTGGGAACCATCGTTTGCAGTATTCTCTTCGGATTCAGCCTGGGAATCGGTTTCAGCGCTCTCATGGTGTTGATGGCGGCGGGATATGTACTGTACGAAACCTCCCGGGTTATGAATGAATATCCGGTCGGGAGCCATGTCGCAGCGAGCCTGGCCCTCTTTGCGGCGATTGCCCTCATGTTCTGGTACATTCTTCGGATTCTAATCTCCATGAGGGATTGATCCTCCGAAGTCGGATCTCGACTTTTTGTGGGCAGCAAGGGGAAGTGGTCTTTCTCTGAATTTGTATCGGTTACGTCTTCGGTTCGCCCCACGCAAGATGCATATGTAAGTGACTATATATCAAAGGTATACGTGCCTTGTTTCTGTGAAGAGTTCGGATTGATAGTCCAGAAAATTCTTGCCTGGAAGAGGGGGGTCGACTATGGTGCGTCTCCCCAACTATGGGGATTGAAACCCTATAATAATGATACGAACAAAGCGCAAACCTTCCTGGATCAAAGTCCGCGTCCCCGGTGGGGAGCGGTATGCGCGTATCAAGGCGAGATTGCGGGAGCGAAATCTCCACACGGTCTGTGAGGAGGCCCGCTGCCCAAATATCGGCGAATGCTGGGGAGGCGGGACCGCCACGTTGATGATTCTCGGGGAGGTCTGTACTCGGGGGTGCCGTTTTTGCGCCGTCACTAGCGGGAATCCGCAGGGGGTGGTCGATCCGTTGGAGCCCCGAAATGTGGCCGAGACCGTTGCCGCGATGGAACTGGATTACGTGGTTATTACGACCGTGGATCGAGATGATCTGAGCGATGGAGGAGCGGCACACTTTGCGGCGACCGTCAACGCGATTCAGAAGCGTCGTCCCGGGGTCCTCGTCGAAACGTTGGCGGGCGATCTGGGGGGGAATATGGAGTCACTTCGCACTCTCCTCTCTTCGCGAATGGACGTTTTTGCCCACAATATCGAAACGGTCCGGAGACTTACCTCCAAGGTACGTGATCCGAGATCGGGTTACGTACGATCGCTCGATATTCTCGAAGCAGCCAAGGCGATCCGGCCTCGTTTAGTGACCAAGAGTTCGATCATGGTCGGTCTGGGTGAAAGTCGCGAGGAAGTGGTTGAAACGATGCGAGACCTCCGGCGCGTTGGGGTTGATGTGCTGACCGTTGGTCAATACCTGAGACCTAGCGTAAAGCACCTCCCAGTGGTCGAATTCGTGCGGCCCGAGGTGTTCAAGGAGTATGAGCAGCTCGGTTTAGAGGCGGGCTTTACCGCCGTGGCCAGCGGCCCTTTGGTTCGCAGTTCCTACCGTGCCGGTGAGTATTTTGTGAAAAACATCATTCAGAATGCAACGTCAGAGGATTTCGTATGACTGAAAATGTTCTTCAGGTGATTGCTGAAGATGGGACCGCCGTCGAGGCGAAACCTGATCTGTCGCGTGAGGACCTCCTCCGGATGTACGAAGCGATGGTGAAAGCTCGAGCCGTCGATGAACGGGGTATGAATCTGCAACGGCAGGGGCGCATCTCCTTCTACGTGCCGGCAACCGGCCAAGAAGCGAGTCATGTGGGGGCTGCGTTTGCCCTGCGAGATTCGGATTGGGTGGTTCCCAGCTACCGGAACCCCGGTATTTCGCTCCTTCGGGGTATTTCGATTCAGATGTTTATCGATCAACTGTTCGGGAACGAGCGGGATGTCGTCAAAGGGCGGCAGATGCCCAATCACTTCGCATTTTCTTCGATCAACTTCTTGTCCATCTCGAGTCCCATCTCGACCCAGATCCCTCAGGCGGCGGGTTTGGCTATGGCGATGCAATATCGAGATACCGATCAGGTTTGCATGACGTTCTGTGGCGATGGAGGCACCTCCGAAGGGGACTTTCATTGCGGATTGAATTTCGCAGGGGTCTACCAGTCTCCGATCGTTTTTGTAGTTGAGAACAACGGCTGGGCGATCACCTGTCCAGTCGAGAGGCAGACCGCCAGCGAGTCGATGGCGATCAAGGCCAAGGCCTATGGATTCGAGGGGATCCGGGTGGATGGAAATGACTGCCTGGCCGTCTATGCGGCGGCCAAGGAAGCGGTCGAAAAGGCTCGAAGTGGAGGCGGACCGACACTGATCGAGACCATGACCTATCGCATGGGACCGCACTCCTCTTCAGACGACCCCCGCCGGTATCGATCGGATGAAGAAGTGGCCAGCTGGGCGGAGCAGGATCCGATTCAGCGTTTTAATCGGTATCTTCTGGCGAATATCGACTGGACGGAAGAGGAGGATGAGGCGTTGCATGCCCGGTGTCATGAGGAAGCGGCGGACGCGGCTCGATCGGCGGATGCGGCTCCGTTGCCGCCGGATGCTTCCATGTTCGAGGACGTCTTTGCAGAGATGCCCCCTCATCTTCAGGAACAGCTCGACGAGTTGCGTGATCATCTCGGCCGACAAGGACAGTAGGAGAGTTTGATGTCTGAAATGAATCTGCTGCAAGCAGTGAACAATGCGCTCGATTTCGAGATGGAGCAGGATGACGATGTGTTGGTTTTCGGAGAAGATGTGGGCGGAGCCGGTGGCGTCTTCCGGACTACCGCCGGCCTTCAAGAAAAATTCGGGGAGAAGCGTTGCTTCGATACGCCTCTTTCCGAAGCCGGCATCATCGGAGCCGCGATCGGGATGGCGGTGTACGGTTTGAGGCCCGTAGCCGAGATCCAATTTCTCGATTTCATCTATCCCGCATTCGATCAGATCATCAACGAAGCGGCCAAGATGCGCTATCGGTCCGGCGGTCAGTTCACCTGTCCCATGGTCATTCGCACCCCGTACGGTGGTGGGATTCGGGGTGGGCACTATCACTCGCAATCCGGTGAAACCTATTTTGCTCATACCCCGGGGCTCAAGGTCGTGGTGCCTTCGAATCCAGCCGACACCAAGGGGCTCCTGTTGGCCTCGATCCGGGATCCGGATCCGGTGCTCTTCTTCGAGCCCAAGCGGATGTATCGCTCGTCCAAGGGTGAGGTTCCCGAGGGGGAACATGTGGTGCCTTTGGGGAAGGCAGCGATTACACGACCGGGTGAGCATGTCACGGTGGTGACTTTCGGTGCGATGGTCGAGGTGGCGTTGAAGGCGGCGAAAAAGGCCGCGGCTCAAGGGGTCGATGTCGAGGTGGTCGATTTGCGTACACTCGTTCCTCTCGATTGGGAGACGGTGGCTGCCAGCGTGATCAAGACCGGTCGACTGGTGACCCTCTACGAGGCTCCCAAGACGTGCGGTTTCGGGGCCGAAATCAGCGCTCTCGTGGCGGAGAAATTGATCTTGCATCTGGAGGCTCCGATCCTTCGGGTGACGGGGTATGACACCCCCTTTCCCTACTCGCTCGAGAACCTGTACCTTCCTACCCCCGAGCGGGTACTCGATGCGGTTTTGGAAGTTGCGAATTACTGAGGGGCGTTTCGGAAGAACATCAACCGCGCACGACGCGCAGGAGTCTGGTTCATGGCGATGGATTTTTGTCTTCCCGATATCGGGGAGGGAGTGGTCGAAGGAGAGGTCGTTCGGTGGCTGGTGGCCGAAGGAGATTCGGTCCGAGAGGATCAGCCCACGGTGGAGATCATGACCGACAAGGCCACGGTGGAGATTACGTCGCCGGTCGATGGTCGGGTTCTGTCCCTACCCTGGAACGAGGGGGATGTGGTCCCCGTCGACGATGTCCTGATCGTTTTCGAGGTCGAGGGGAATGGGGCGCCGACCCAGGTCGCTTCCGAGGCTCCGGAAAAATCGTCGCCGTCCATACCGTCGACTCCGACTCCGACTCCGACACCGACTGCATCCAGTGGAGGCAAGGTGTTGGCGACTCCCGCGACTCGTCATCTGGCTCGACAACTTGGAGTGGATCTTTCTCAGGTTCCCGCTACCGGTAAACGGGGGCGGATTACTCGAGAGGATGTGGAGTCCTTTCGTTCCGGCGGTGCGATCGGACGACCGACTGGGCGGACTCCCGGGGTCGAGGTCGAGGAGCGGGTACCGCTCAAGGGACTTCGTCGCGCCATTGCCGATGCCATGGTCAAAAGCGTCTACACCGCACCGCACTTCACTTATGTCGATGAGATCGACATGTCGGCGATGGTTCGCTTGCGTCAATCGGTCAAGCCGATGGCGGCGGAA
>JASMLP010000195.1 GCA_030748635.1 Planctomycetota bacterium | reverse complement strand
GAGCGAATGCGAACACGTCGCGGAAATCATTGAAGCCATACGCTGAACTGGCTGTGTTGCGGAGAGAAGCCCGCTTCCAGGCTCAAATGGGAAAGTGAAGCCGCTGCGTTTATCTCACTAATACTCTCTGATCCTGCTTCTCTGGGGATCCGGGGTGGGGGGCGCAGATGGTGTGGGGGAGTCGAGATCTTTCGATGAGTGGATGGCGCGACTTTCGGATCCGTTAGAGGTCCATCGCATGAGCGCTCGGCGGGATCTTCGTCTGATGGGAGAGGAGGCCATTCCGATTCTTCAGCGCGGTCTGGTTCACTCGAACTATCGGGTTCGGTTGGAGTCGATCGAGATCTTTTGCGATCTTTCTGGAGGCGTGAGTCTGCTGCAGTTGGAAAAGTGGCTCGCCACGGAGACTGCGATCCCAGTTTGTCATGTTTTGATGGAGCGTTTGATTTGTCACTACAAGAAGCCGGGAGTCGAAAGCATTCGGAGGATGCTGAATAGTGGGACTCGGATCGAGAGTTGGAGGCTTCGTGAGCGATATCAGGAGATCCTTGCTGAGCGAGTACGAGAGCTTTTGATCAAACTTCTGACCGAAGCGGGAACCTACGGTTTTTATCGGGATCAATTCGAGGAAATTGTTGAGTTAGGGAAGGACACCTCGAGTGTTCTCTTGCGGTTGGCGCAGAATGAATCTGTGGATTCTCGTTTGCGTGTTTTGGCCGCCGGCGCTCTTGGGGACCTGGGTGATCGTTCGGTCGTGCATTCGCTGCAGATGCTGTATCGAGCCAATTCTCGCACCGGAAATCATTCCTTGAAAAATATTCTGGCGAGATCCTTGGCCCGACTCGGGGATCCCGAGGCCATGAATCAATCGCTCAGGTATTACGAGAAGCTCATCGCCGTTCGTTTACCACGACGAGATGATCTTTTTCGGTGTGCTTCCATGAATCACCGCTTTGGGCGTCATGCCCGGGCACTGGAGATCTACCGTTTGCTCGTCGATCGGTTTCCCGAAGAAGGGGTGGCTTACTACAACATCGCCTGCATTCACAGCCTCGAAGGGAATAAGGAAGAGGCTCTGGTGGCGCTCCGCAAGGCGTTTTCCTGCGGTTATGACGATGTCAGTTGGGCCCGAAGGGATCGGGACCTCGAGGGGATCTGGAAAGATCCCCGGTTTGAGGCGATTTTTCGCGGACGATGAAAATTCTCAGGGGGTGTGTGTTACTGGCCTTGATGTTGCTCGCTGAGAGCTGTTTCTATCTCGGCGAGTGTCAGGGGCAGGAGGCGGTCGAGGAATCGGTCCGATCAGCCGTGGAGCGACTCGGTCATCCGGATTGGCGTGTTCGGGATGAGGCGAACCGAGAGATCCTCTCCATAGGCGAGCCGGCGATTCCGGCTCTCAGGCACGCGACTTCTTCTCAGGACCCCGAGGTGCGGTGGAGGTCTCGGCGCCTGCTCGAACGAATCCTGTGGAATTTTTCGGATGAGATTCGTAAGCAGGCGGGTCCGATGCTGCACCGTTTTTCTCGTCTTGCCCCCAAGCAGCGGGTGGAACGAATTCATCATCTGGCTCTTCGGATGCGTGAGGATGCGTTACCGATCTATTTGCGAGTTCTCATTCACGACCCGGATTCCATCGTGCGTGAGGCGGTTATTCGCGAGGTGGTTCAACTCGGCTCGGAGGCTGTAGATGTTGAGGTGCTCCGAGTCTTGGAGAAGAGTTCCCAGGTCGATTCGGTTCGTTTGATGGCTCGGTTGCTCGAATCCCGTCGGCGGGTGAAAGAATCGTTGGAGGCTTACGAGCGAATTTTGGGTAAGACTTCGCTGGACTCCGAAGATCTGTTTCGATGCGCTCGAATGTATGAGAATTTGGAACGCTGGGATCAGGCTGTCGATTTGTATGCGCAGGCTGGGCAAAGCCAAGCGTGGTTGACCGAGGCGGGTCTGGGCCAGATCCGATGCCTGGGGCTTCTGGGAAAAAAAGCCGAGGCGATTCGGGTAGGAAATCGAATCCTGGAGGCCAGCGGGGTCACACGTCAGCTTGTCCAACGTCTCTCCTTGGTGTATCAGGATTTACGGTTCGAGGAGGGTCAGGTGGAGTTGCTGAAGAGAGCGGTGCAAATTTTCCAGGAGGATGCGAGATTTTGTGTCCGGCTCGGTGATTGCCTGGCGGGGCAAGGGCGTTGGGAGGAGGCGACGGATATCTTGGCGCTGGGGTCTCACCGCGAAAAGAGTTCGCGTTTGCAGGTCGTGATGGTTCAACGCTGGGCCCGAGCCGCTTGGCTCACTTCCTGGGACGAGCAACGGATGTTGCAGGGTGTGGAGCGGACGGTGGATCCGGCTCTGGCTCGAGGACTGCTTTTTCTACAGAGGGGAGAGTTTCAGAAGGCAAAGCCGTTGCTTCTGGAGAGTCTCGATCGATGGAAAGGAGCGGCACGAACCGCTCTTTTCCGGCCACTACTTGCTGGGATCGAGGCCAGGAACGATCGGGTGACCGAAGAGGATTGTCGACAGATCCTTCGTCAAGCTCCAGGATCGGGTTTTCAGATTCATCGGTTGCTCGAAAGGTTGGAATCGTCCTGGGTGATGGATTTGCTGCTGGAGGAAGTTGCGCGGCCTGAAGCGGCTCGGGTCTGTTCTGCGATTCAGGCTCTTGGAGTCTGGGGTGAAAGGTTCCTGAAGGGGGGGCGAGGAAAGGAGAGGACACGGAGGCGAAGGTCGCTTGGCGATGTCTTCGTCCGTTTGGCTGCGAAAGAGCAGGATATATCGACGAGAATGGCCAGCCTGAAGGCGTTGGGAACTCTTGGAGATCTTCGCGCGGTCCCCTGGCTACTTCGACGCTTCGAGATCTCGGATGAGCCGGAGATGATTCGCCTTGAGATCTGGAAGGCGCTGCAGAAACTCGAGACGCCATCGGCGGTTGAATCCTACCCTGTGACGTTGCTTTCCAGCCCGGTTCGGCAACTCCGTGAATTGGGGGTCAAGACGTGTGGTGAGCGAAAATTAATCGCTTCGGTTTCTGTATTGGTAGAGCGTTTCGAGAGGGAGGGTGAGGATCTTCAAGTAGAAATCATTCGGAGTTTGGCGCAAATCGACACCGATCCAGCCGTTCTTTTTCTGAAGAAGGCCCGACGGAGCACCTCGGAAGAGATTCGATTTCAAGTCGTGTCGAATTGGGTTTCCCAGCTGTCGAGGAAAAGAGCGGTGCCGCTTTTGATGGAGAGTCTGGAGGATCCTGGGGTTCTGGTTCGTATCGAAGCGGTTGCGCAGTTACACCAGTTGGGTGATCGTCGAGGACTTCCTGTATTGCGACAGATTTTGGCTTCGGGTGAGCCGCATGAACGGTGGTCTGCGGTTGGGGCTCTTGCCAGGATGCGGGAAGCTGAAACCGTTCCCGATCTGAAAAAAGTTCTGAAGGATCCGGATGCAGATTTGAGGCGAGTCGCGGTCGAGACTTTGAGGTCGATCGGAACGGAAAAATCTCTGGAGTCGATCGAATGGGCTCTGTCGGATACTTCACTGCGGGTTCGCATGGAGGCCGTTCGGTGCCTGGTTCTTCGGGGGCGCTTCGCCCGAAGCCCGAAGATTCATCAGGTACTCGAAGAGATCGCTGAAGAGTATTCGAATGAAAGTGAGCCACACCGCTGGTTGGCTATACGGTTTTTGTACGAGGGTAAAGTTTCTCAGGCTATCCGGGAATCGAGGATTGCGTACTGGTGTGATCCAGAGAGTTTCGAAGCTCGTGAACTGATGGCTTTGACACATTTCGCAAAGGGAAGTCATTCACTCGGGAGTCGGTTGGTGAAGGATGTTGTCAGGCTTTATGAGGCTCGAATCCGGCTGGAAAACGGTCTTCTGGAAAAGGCCGGCCTGGAGGCTTCTCTCGCCTACTTTCAGGCACGGACAGGGGTTGGGTTGGAATCGACACTGGAGCCGGTGCGAAGAGCCTTGAAATCGTATCCCGAAGAGGCGTATTTTTATGAAGTGCTGGCTCGGATTTACTGGGTCGCCGGAGATCTGGAGAAAGCGTTGGAAGTCCTTGAGGAAGGGAAGCGACGTGTTCCGAGAGATCCGGGCCGTTGGATCCGTTTGCGATTGGAGATGCGACAGCCCTACCGAAAGGAATGAATAATCCTCTTTCTCGTCGATCAGAATTGCTGGAAAGCTGGTCGATCAATCGGTAAGATCCCCCGTTTCCTATTGTTACAACTTCCACTTCGGAGCAATGTCGAGGTGATTTGATGGTTAAGAAGATCGATACGAGGTCTGGATCCGTGGACAAAACCGAATTGAAAATTGGGCGGCGATGCAAATTTCGCCGCATGGATGCCAGGCAGGCCGTGACTACTCGTCAGCGTGGGAAGAACCGTAAATATCCGTCGATGCTCGGCGATATCCTGGCGGAGCGACTTCGGAAGGGACAATCTCTTGAAGGATATGATCTCAGGAAGGCCGAGGTCAATGAAGCTCAACTTCCCGGGGCGGTCCTTATTTTTGGGGATTATGGAGGAACGGGATTTCGGGACTCCAACCTCGAGGGCGCCGATTTTTCGGCCTCCTATATGCCCGGTGCAGATCTTGGAGAGAGTGATCTGCGGCAGTTGCGGATGATCGGCTCTCAGATGAGTGGTGGTAACTTCGGAGAAGCAGACGCTTCCGGAGCTGATTTTCGAAATTCGGACCTGACCGGAACGATGTGGGAAGAAGCCTCGGCGGTGGGAGCCGATTTCCGGGGATCGATTCTGGTCCGTGCTCACTTCGAGGATGCCGATCTGAGAAATGCCAATTTTGAAGGGGCTTCTCTGCGTGGGGCGAGCTTCGAGGGGGCGAATCTGGAGGGAGCGAATCTGAGGGGAGCCAATTTGTCGGGAACCCATATCGAGGTGGCGATTCTGGCCAAGGCCGATCTTCGGGGGGCCCAACTCGTCGATTCCTACCTTCAAGATTCCGTTTTCGACGGTGCGGATCTTCGTGATGCGGATTTGAGTGGTGCGGATACCACGGGAGTCTCGATTCGTAAGGCGAATCTCAAGAACGCTTGCCTGGACGGAACTCTTCTGGCCGAATTAGTTTCCCGAACGATCTGGAAATCCAAGAAGACCGCGAAGAAGACCGAGAAGAAGTCGGCGAAGAAGTCGGCGAAGAAGTCGGCGAAGAAGTCGGCGAAGAAGTCGGCGAAGAAGTCGGCGAAGAAGTCGGCGAAGAAGTCG
>JASMLP010000194.1 GCA_030748635.1 Planctomycetota bacterium | reverse complement strand
TTTCCCTCCCGCCGAGCCACCCCTCCTCCCGAAGTCCGGCCCGACCCGAAACGGGTCCGAACCCGAGGTTATCCCGCCTCCGGCGCTCACTACCTCCAGTGGGTTTCGAGTCGGCACGACCGGGATCTTCACTCCAGCCCCCTCGGGGACCTGACGATCATGCTCTCCCGGCTAGCCCACTTCGAAAAATGCCTGGTGAGCGATCCCCAAGCGCCTTTTCCCCGGATCGATCTCCCCGACCGCGAACCGGTTCGAGGTCATGTGGGAATCATCAAGAATTTCGGCCGGTCGGTGGGCGGTTCGCTGGTTCACGGTCACCAGCAGATCGTCCACACCAATGTGCTTCCTCGTCGCCTGGAAGACGACGCTCGCTTTCTGGAAAGAACTGGAATCTCCTACGCCGCTCATCTGCTCGAAGACAACCCGGAATCGCTGACCATCAAGGAGTACGGCAAGATCAAACTGATCACGCCCTACTGCCTCCGTCGCCCCCTCGAAGCGTTGATCCTGCCCACTCGTCCAGAACGTCGGTATCTCCACGACTTCACCAAAACCGAGATTTCCCAGCTAGCGCGCGCCCTACGCGACGCGACCCAAACCGTGGTAAACCTCCTCGGCCACTTGCACCGAGAGCCCGCTTATAATCTCGTTTTCCACAGCGGGGTGAGCGGAACCTTCTACGTAGAAATCCTGCCGCATACTCAGGAGATGGGGGGCTACGAACAGATGGGCCTCTATCTTTGCCAGGGCACTGCTCGTACCTCGACCGAAGACTATCGCCAAACACTTTCCGACCGATAAAGATGATGGAGCCGACATGACCTTTCGAACCCTGCTGTGTACCCTGATCGCGCTGAGCCTGATCACGACCCCCGGAACCGCTCAAGGCAAAAAACGCTCCAAGAAAAACCGAGAGCGTCCCTACTACCCCAAGCTCGCCAACGACAAGGGCAAAACCTTCAAGGATATTCCGTTAGGACCGCTCTCCGCCGTTGCTCGCGTTCCCTTCAAGGAAACCGAATGCACGATCCAGAGTCTCGACCCCCAGGGGCTCGCCGCTCGGGCCGGACTCACTATCGGCGACCGGATCGTCGCTGTCGGCGGCCTCCAATTTCCCACCTATCAACGCAAAAACTCCACCGGAGACCGTGGAGCGCCGCAGGAACTCGCCCGAGCCATTGAAAAAGCGCAAGCGTCCCGCACCCCACTTCTCCTCTCGGTCGTTCGGGACGGCAAAAAACCTCGCACCCTGAAAGTGCCGCTCCCCTATCTTCCGCGACTGCAACGCGGATACCCCAAATCCTGTCCCTCATCCTCCCACTACCGCAAGGCGATCCACCAACGCCTGCTCGATCTTCAACGTCCCGACGGTAGCTGGCACAAAAATCACGCCCACACCACGATGTTCGCCGGCCTGGCGCTCCTGGCCAGCGGAGACCGTCGCTTCCACCCCGCGGTTCAAAAAGCCGCTCAGCGGATGATCCAGCGCACCTCGGCCTGGGGAGACCAGCCGACTCCGGAAGACCTGCGCTCGAAGGGTCCTAAAACCTGGGACACCTGCGCGATCGGCATCCTTCTGGCCGAATACCACCTGGCGACAGGAGACCGATCGGTTCTGCGTCCTCTCCGGCTCTGCTGCGAAGCGATGGCGGTCCGCCTCCAGCCTCGAACAGGACGCCTGGGACATGGACATCTCAAACTTCCTTACAGCGAAAAAGGGCTGGTCATCATCAATACCCAGGCTCACCTGATGTGGGCCCTGTCCCAACGGTGCGGTGTGCCCGCCGACGAACCGGCGTGGAAACTCTCGCTCGAATGTGTACGAGGCGCGCTCTCGAAAAAAAATGACGGCGCCATCGGCTATAACCACAGCGCCCGAAGCGGTCATCAGGCCGGAGCACGAACCGGATCGATGGCCGCAGCGCTGGCTCTAGTGAAACGCGAAAACAACCTCCGGAAAAAGATGGGAACCTGGCTGCAAGATCATGTCGCTGAGTGGCCCGACGCCCACGCCATGAGTTCGATCGGCATTCTTTATGGTCTGGCCGGCTTACGTCTGAATCGTCCCGCCGATTTCGCGATCGGGCAGGAAGCCAGTCGCACCGCCCTCATCCTCGCCCGTTTGCCTGACGGTTCCGCCGCCTACTACGGAAGCAAGGGAAATATCGGTGGCGACAGCTATCTGAGTCACCAGGTCGTCGGAAATGCCGTCGCCGCCCTGATACTCTCCTCGGGCAGTGAGGAACTCACCCTGTTCGGCAAATCCGCGTCCCGTCCCGCGACCTCACCCGATCCGCCTTCGAGAAAATCCCGCCCCACCCCGGAAAAAAAGAAGAAGGGTCGAAGCTAGTACCTCGACCCCCCTTCACGGTAAGGTCCCCTTCCTTAACGATTTCGTGAACAGATCGTCCAACTCGACCCGGCTTCTCCCAAAACCGGATCGAGAAACGGGGGGATTCCGACGCGTGTCGATCTCCCTGATCTGGCCCTTCCCTTCGCCTGAAAACGAACTACTGCGTATCGTCAGTGAGTTCGTCCCCGGTAAAGCTCAGCCGGTTCCCCCCGAAATCGATAAACCAATAAACATTGTCTCCTTCAGAAAACCCTTCTTCGACGAAAATCAGTTCGTGTACCCGACAGAATTGATTGATCTTCTGATCGAGCGACATTTATCCACCTCCTCCGAGCGATTTTTCAGAGCGAACCGAGCTGGGAAACAGGTCTCAAAGACCGATTCACGTACGAACACTCCTTTAATATCTACTCCAGGATCGATATCCAGTCAATCGAAAAAACACAGGATATAGGCACCTGGCTCCCTTTAGCCCACTACATATAGGTCGTTTTGAAGAGAAAACCGGGGCTCAAGAGGTTTTTTTTATCCTACCCAGCCCTCTTCCTTCACGGGACCTGAGAGGAATCTCAGTCGACCACTTTGCGCATCCGACCATCGATTTTTCCGACGATCGGTTCGGTCTCCTTCAAGATCGACTGAGTCACGATATCCCGCAAAAGATGCTCGGTCGGCTCCACCTGGGTTCCTTCGGCCAAGAGGGTGTACCCGTCTCCTCCGCGGTAGAGAAAGTCGAGCGTGGCGCAGCGTACCTGGTCGGTCGGCAACACCGGCTTCCCATCGGCATAGAGAATCTCTCCGACCCGTTCCCCGATCGGACTCTTCGGCTTGTAGGTGTAACGAATCCCCGAAACCAAAAGGATACCGCGACGACCCTGAACCCCTTGCTCCAGAAGCGCCCGCACCTGAACCCCCGTAAGGGTGAGCAAAACCACCTTGTTGTTGAAGGGGATCGCTCGGTACACACTCCCCACCGTGATCGGTCCCTTCTGAATTCGGGCCCGAAGGCCGCCTGAATTCAAAAAAACCGCCGAGACTCCATCGAAGGAGCGGTACACCGAGTCGGCGACATAATTCGCCAGTTCACTCTCAGCTCCCCGATTCGTCCTCAGGTCCCGCTTGGCATTCCCGAGCACCCGAGAAGAAACTTTCTCGGCCTCTTTCCGGTACGGATCGAGGATCTTCAGCAACGCCTCCGACCTCTGAATTCTTTTCCCCCGGTAAAACACCGCCTCCTCCGGAGAACGCGATCCGAGAAAGGGTTGAAAGGGGTGGTATCGATTTTTGGATGCGTCGGTCCGTTTTGTTTTCGAATCGACATAGATGTCGAGTCGCTGGAATCCGGCTCCGCAACAAGACCCCTGTACGATCTGAATCCCGTTGACCTCGAATCGATACAGGCGATGAGTGTGACCGCTCACGATCAGATCCACGCTACCGGGGGGGAGAGCGGCGGCCAGATCGACGACCTCTCCACTGAAGCCCCAACGAGCCGATCCGTTTCGAATCGCGCCGGCGTGAGCGAGCAGAATGACGACTTGAGCTCCCTCCTTGCGAACCACGGGAATCAGCTCCCGAGCCGCCTCGAGCATCGAGGTAAATTCGATGCCGTCGACATAGGGCGGAAAGGTCACCTTCGGGGTTTCCGGAGTCGCCAGCCCGATCACCCCGACCTTGATCCCCTTCATGTCGAAGAGGTGGTATCGCTTGCAATTGGGCCACTCCA
This sequence comes from Planctomycetota bacterium, assembly GCA_030748635.1. Classification (GTDB taxonomy): domain Bacteria; phylum Planctomycetota; class JACQVV01; order JACQVV01; family JASMLP01; genus JASMLP01. The sequence goes on along the minus strand of JASMLP010000194.1, from coordinate 6,115 downwards.
CCCACGTCCCGGTTTTCCGGCTACGAATATTGGCGGCCAGGAAAGGAAAGCGACTCTGAGCGAGACGAGCCTTGAAGGTTCCTCGAGGATCGACTCCCGGACCCAGCGTATTCTTGGGTCCGATCGGACCAAAGTCGAATTCATGATTTCCGACCGCCGACGCCCCGTAACCCAGAGCGTTCATGCAGTCGATCACCGCCTTCCCTTCCCGGTAATCGGCGATGATGGTGCCCGAAAAGAGGTCGCCCGCGTCGAGCAACAGAACCCGACCGGGATTTTCTTGCCGCACCGCGTCGAAATAGCCTCCCATCCAGCCCACCCCGCCGATCGGAGGCTGACTGGCGCGGGACGGTATTCGCGGAGTCAGATGTCCGTGGAGATCGTTGGTCGCGATCACGGTCAACTCGTCGGCGGCAGACCATCCCCCTCCAACCAGAGTGAGGACGAGCAGAAACGTCCAGAATGAGGCCCGAAGCCGTTCGGTCATCATGACTGGGAATTATAGTGGCTCTACCCACAGAAAACCAAGGGGTTAATCAACCCCAAGTAATTCTCTCAGTAAGACTTCAGTGCAAGAAAGGTGAGATCTTCATCGAGATCCCCATCGCCCACGTGCTCCTCGAGAAGCGCTTCGATATTTTCCAGCAGGTAGGTCGCGTCTTGATCTGCGTGCTTACCGATCGATTTTTTCAGAGAATCGACTCCGAACTCTCGCTCATGATCGTTGGTCACTTCCAGCGACCGATCCCCGTAAGCGATCAGGCAGTGCCCCTTCTCGAAAGGGATCTTCACCTCGCGAAGATAGGGACCGAAAGTCGGTCGATTTTCTGGACTGAGCACAAATCCGCTCGAACGGAGGGCATCCACCGATCCCTGACAATAGAGAAAAGGATCGTGATGGCCCGCATTGCCTAACCAGAGTTTTTCGGCCGTCCGGTTGAGGTAGCCGTACAACAGGGTCACATACTGTCCCGGATCGAGAAGTTCCTCGACCGATTCATTCAGTCGAAGCATAACCTCCTTCGGCCTCTGCCCCTCCTCGACCGAAGAGAGCAGACGTTCCTGAAATTTTTCGTTCAGGCTCACCACCTCGGATCCGGTGGGACTCAACGTGTAAAGAGCGAAACAGAGCTGTCGTTCGCCTGGAATATGAAAGAAGACCCCATCACCACCGATCTTTCGGGAAGGCCGATAAAGACGAGCGGCATCGATTCCCCGGACGTCCGGCGGCTCGGGACACTGAGAAAGAAGTCGAATGCGAGCCCGACTCACAACCCCGGTCTGGGCCCGTTCGATCCGCCTGGTGATCGTCTCCAGTTCGGGGCGAGATTCATCCATTTCCGTATTTTCCGCGAGAGCGGCTGTAAGTTCGGCGTGACTGCCCGATTCTTCGAACGCGTCGACATCGATATCCGACGCCACCCGACCCGCATCCTCCTGGGGATCGTCAGGAAATACACGGGGTGGAGGGTCCCGAAGAATGAGACGAGTCACCGAGCCCGCCTCACCCACCGTCTTGCCATCTCTCGAATACGCGGGACACGCCCGGATCAGATGCTGAGCGGCGCGAATCGGCGCGATTTCCCGGCGTAGCAACTCCGAAGAAACATCCACACCCTCGACCCCTTCGTGACAGAAAGGGCAGATCCAGGACCCTTCCGCTCGCATCGCGGACCAGGTCACGTCCGCCTCCATCCGGGTACGGATCTGCGGAACCAGACGGCCTATGGCGTTGGCCATCTTCACCTGTCGCTCCAGATGGTCCGCCCGAAGGATTTGTCCCCGTCCCGACTCGGCCGGTGAACAGCCGGAGACATGCTTGAATATCGCCTGCCGCAAAACCCCCGGATCGCTCCGGGAAGAAGCGTCCATCTTGATCGGCAGTCCGCAGTACGGACAGTACCAGTGTCCTTCCTCGTCGAAGAGTTTCCAGAGCGGATTGGTCGAAAGGTTCCGAGTCGTACAGATATCCACCGCGCGAACATCCATAGCTTTCATCGGCAGATAAGCGCCTCGAAAACCGTTCCAGGACGCGCATGCGCTCAGAAGATGTTCGAACACATCATCGACGAAACAGTCGGTACCGGAACGCTCGCTACCCACATCACCGCAGTAGGGACAGATCCAACACCGTTCCACGACCTGGTTCCATACCGGATTCGATCCGAGTTCCTGGAGCACTCGCTCCTGAATCTGCTTTTTTGCGTCATCCTTGGGCATTCTTGCGCTTCACCCCACGCCACGATGTATTTTCCGGAAGATCGCGACGATTCTACGTCAAGCCACAACGCCCCACAACCGGAGAGGACCTACACCGGATCAAGAACCGATCGGACGGGCCGGATTCCGGTAGTGTTCCTCCTCGATCGGCAAGTCGAATCGAACATCAAGAATCTGAGCCCGAAGCACTTTTTCGGGCGGTTCCTTGCGACTGACCCTCCGATAAACCACCGCTTTGGTAGGAAGAGTCACTCCATCGAAAGGCTGAAAACGCTCGAAATCGACCGTGAACCGTTCTCCACTTTTCTTGCGAATCTCCACCCCTCGGATCCGATACTCCCCGTCATCGATCCGAAAGATCAAGGTCTCGTCGTCGTTATCGGACCACTTCACGAAATGCATCCCCTGAACACCGGGAGGAGTTCGCAAAAGCTTGGCTTCCCCTTCGGTGAGCAGGGTGCGAACCATCGCGATCTTGAGTCGACGCATGAAATCCAGGAGTTGAAGTAAATCCTCCCCCTCCACCGGACGCACCGGTCCCGGTGTCGTCCCTCCCCGGATCCGACAGAAGCGACCCCGTTTGCCGTCGTAAACCCGGACCAGGCTCGGCTCCTCCATCTCCAGCCACTCCACCCGGATCTGATCGGGATGTCTCCAGTATTCGTGCAGTTCCCCGTCCACATCCGCCTTGCCAAAGGTCCGGTACCCGATTTTCACGAATACGTCTCGGATCTTCTCGATCCGCTCCCGGCCTCCTTGAGCATCCAGCGCCCGTTCCAGAACTTCTTGCACCCGACTCTTCTGTCCAAGGACAGAGCTTCCCGGCAGCATCCAGAGGGTCATGAGTAGAATCAGGATAGAACGTCGCATACGTGAAGAAGTGTAGGACGCCCGAGCCTCGGTTGCAACGAAGCCGATCGGTCGAAGAGAAAAATCCCCCGAGCGCGGAATGTCAGGCGGAAACGGTTTCGACCGACTGCTCCCCGAAGACCCCCTCACGAAGGACCCAGGAACGGCTCGCGAGGTGGCGGCGAGATCGAACGGAGAGGATGACATGACTGTACGCATCTCCCCACGGCCCCGCCCACTGACGGTCGATCTCGGAGGGCTCGGCCGGACGATCGGGGTGACTGTGGTAAAATCCTAGGATCTGGCAGCCGTTCTCTCGGGCCCAATCGTCAGCCGCCAGCAAGTCGGCCGGGTGCAGATCGAAACGTCGCTCCGGATTCTCGGGGTGGATATTCCGGCCCCGTAAGATCCTCACCACCTCCCGATCCCCCGACGCTGCCGCGATCCCCAGAAGAACTCCGCAGCATTCGGAGGGGAAGCTCTCCTCCGCGTGAGCCACCATCCATTCGTGGCAGGCACGCGGAATCAGAATCCGGGAGTGGAGACCGCCAACGGCGGACGATCTATCCACCCTGAGATTCTGACGTCTCGGACGAGGGGGCCAGCAGTCGATCCACCGCGGCGCGCACCATCGGTTCGGCCGCCCCGCCCACTCCGATCAGTTGCACGACTCCCGCCCGATCGACCACAACCACGGTGGGGATTCCGGAGATCCGGTAGCTCTTGAAATCGTCGCCGTCCCCGATCACGAACGGGTAGCCGATCCCGCTGTTCTTCTTGAAGGCGGTGACGTGTTCGAGAAAGGCCTTCTCATCCATCCCCTTCACGGAAGCGCCTCCGGTGCGCAGTTCGCTTTCATCGGCGGGCAGGTATCCCCGGTCGTAGAACCGGGTGACTCCCAGCACGAGGAGCCCCCTGGACTCTCTTCCCTGCCGCATGTGATCCAGACTGGGCATCACAGCCCGACACGGACTGCACCACGTGGCCCAGAAATCCAGAACAACCACCTTCCCGCGCAAAGCGGAGAGGTTCGAGGCCGTCCCGCCGATCCAGGTCGGAGCATCGATCTCCGGAGCCTTCTTCCCGATCAGCGCCAGACGCAACTGGGCATAACGCTTCACCCGAGAGCGACGATCCCGACTCGAAAGATCGGCCGGCAGTCCGGCGATCGCTTCCTCGTAACGTTTACGAGCGTCTTCGAGCCGCCCCATCACCGCCAGCAGATCGCCCTGAGCCATCCGCATCGAGCGTTTCTCCTCCTCGCGATCGCTCGCGCCGATCAATCCGTCGAGCCGACGGACCCCTTCCTCGGCCCGACCCGCCGCCGCGTAAGCGCTGGGCAGGTAAATCGTCCGGATACTCGGAGCCCGCCGCGACTGAGGCACATGCGAGAGCAGGTGCTCGAACGCCCGTACCGCGGTAGCCGGCTGCTCATCGAGAGCTTTACGCCCCAGCCCAATCAGGCCGTCCTCCAGCACACCGGTGTACTCCGGCCCCTTCCACGCCGACCAGTCGCTGTGCTGGAAGGCGGATTCGAACTCCTTGCGAGCCTCTTCGGCCTTCGCGTGGTGCGACTTCATCGCCGCCCGGTAGGTTTTCTGCATTTCCGGTGTGGCCTTGTTTCCCGCCTCACGCATTTTCATGAAAGCTTCTCGTTTGGCCTTCACTCCGGCCGCTTCCAGAGATTTGTAGGTCTTGTGCAATTCAAGAACCTTCTCCCCGGCCACCTTTTCGGGAGTTTCCTGCTGGGCGTCTAGCGTGACTCCCACGACCAGACCGAGAACCAGACACACACCGAGTGCAACATGCTTCATGTCGATACCGATTCCTGAATTGATTCGTGAAAAAAGAGACGGAGCTTCAAGCGTAGCCTCCCCGGCCCCAAAGTTCCACCCTGGGGGGTCCACGCCTCCACCCGAATCCCGTTAGAATGAACTCATGACTGCGGGTTCGATCACCGATGTCGGCGGCCTCACCGTCGGCCACGCCAGCCTCCCCGAGGCCGGAACCGGCTGCACCGTCTTCCTCTTCGACCCGGCGGTCCCCGCCGGCATGGATATCGGCGGGGGAGGAGCCGGTCTGCGCAACGTCGAGGAGGTGCGCGGCCACCACGTCGTGGGCGCGATCGACGCCCTCCTCTTCGCCGGCGGCAGCGCTTTCGGTCTGGGCGCCACCGACGGGGTGATGGCCTATCTCGAGGAGCGGGGGATCGGTTTTGCGACCCCGGCCGGTCCGGTTCCGATCGTCCCCACCGCGATCCTCTACGACCTCGGGTTTGGACGCGCCGACATCCGTCCCGACCCGGCGCTGGCCCGGGCCGCCTGCGAGGCCGCCAGCGGCGACGCGCCGGCGGAGGGTTCAGTCGGCGCCGGCACCGGCGCCACCGTGGGCAAGGCGAGCGGGATGGAGTGGGCCACCAAGGGCGGGTTCGGCACCGCCAGCCGAAGCGACGCGGACGGCCTCACCGTCGGGGCCGCGGTCTGCGTCAACGCGCTGGGCGAGGTTCGGGATCCGGTCAGCGGCGTAACCCTGGCCGGGGTCCGCGCCGCGAGCGGCGGGTTCCGGGACGCGCGCCGTCTCCTCGCGAGTCCCGAGGCCGATCCGGGATCGACCCACACCACTCTCGCGTTGGTCGCCACCAACGCGCGCTTCGATCGTGAGTCGCTCGGTCGCGTCGCGCGCATCGCCGCCGACGCCTACGCCCGCACCATCCACCCGGTTCACACCACCTGGGACGGCGACGTCATCTTCGCCGTGTCGACCGGCGATCACTCCGCCCCGCTCGACCGCGTCGCCGCCCAGGCCACGGCCGCTCTGGAAACCGCCATCCTCCGAGCGATCACCCAAGCCGACGGCCTCGGCCGTCTCCCCGCTCACCGCGACCTGACCGACTCCGGCTGAACCCTTCCCCGTGACCGCCGACAACTGGAACTCTTCCCGCTCCTGCCCTATGATTCGCCTCACCACGGGTTTCACCGGATCCCGTCATGCGCCAGTAGCTCAGCCGGATAGAGCACCGGTTTCCTAAACCGGGGGTCGCAGGTTC
>JASMLP010000193.1 GCA_030748635.1 Planctomycetota bacterium | reverse complement strand
GCGAGTACCAGATTCCGGTAATAAAAAGACCAGGTCGGATTTCCGTGAACCATCAAGACGGGAGGTCCGACTCCCTCGTCCAGCAGGTGCATTTCGTGCCCACCGATATCGAGGCGTCGCCCTTGAAACGGGTACAAGTCGGACAAAATCGGCATCCGCCCCTACCAGACCACCTCGGAAAAGGTGCAGTTGAGACCGCTACCGATACCCATCAGCGCAATACGCTGTCCAGTATCGATTTTCCCGACCTCAAGAGCCTTGGCCAGAGCCATGGGGACCGAAGCGGGACCCACATTGCCAAACTCCGGGAAGGTCAAAAGAGCCCGATCTGGGTCCAGACCGAGAGCCTGCAGGAGGGACGCGGTATGAACCTGACTAACTTGGTGCAATATAAGAACATCCAGCGCCTCGCAACTCCACCCGAGTTCACTCTGGGCCAGACACCAGGTTTTCGAAGCGAGTTCGATTCCCGCGCCCAGTAACTTCTTGGTGTTGGTTACCATCCAGTCCATAACACCTCGACAAAGGTTGCGGTGTTCTGTCGCTGCCAAACTCACTCCCCCCAGAAATCGGTGAGTACACTCGGGATGGAGATCGGCTCGTGCCAAGATCATCGCCACCGCGCCTGAACCCAAAGTCAAGGAAGCAAACTGCGAATGAACATCTTCCAGCGTCGTCTCTTCGGCCTGAAGACGCTTGACTGTCGCCTCGGTAATCGATCGACTGCTCTCTCCATCGACAATCAACGCGTAGTCAATGCTTCCAGCCTCGATCATTGCCGAAGCCATCTCCATCGAATTGAGAAATGCGAGACACGCGTTTCCGAGATCGTAATTGAGACATCCAGCAGGCAGCCCGAGGTTTCCGTGAACCAGGCAGGCGGTGGACGGTTCGAGATAATCTCGACAAACAGAAGAATTGATCAGCAAACCGATCCGATCTCGATCCACCTGAGTAACCCCTAGAACTTTTTCCGCCGCCATGGTCGCCGCATCGCTAGGCATGGTTCCTTCTTTCCAGAATCGGCGACTACGGATTCCAGCAACACTCTCCAGGAGGTCTTGCCGAATCCCGAGTCGGTCGAATGTACCGGAAAGTTGCTGAACAATGGCGGAAGAGGGGATCACCTCGGGGGCATCCACACACTCCAGACCGAGGAGAGCGACTTTCTCGAAACGCATGATGACTCCAGACCTTATGGTCGTCAGGATAAGAATAGATTGGAAATCTAAAGCGCACAGGATAACCAGGCTCAAAAGACCACGTCTACAACCTGAACCTCGCCCTGCCCCTCTCAAACGGGCTCGATACTCCTAACCTTTTAACTCACAAAGAGTAAAACGGCGATCAACGGACTCAGGAAAAAGGTGCTTCTGAGCCCCCTTGAGCAGCCAAAGACTCACTTAGAACTTATTTCGAATCGTCCTGGAGGTGGGTTTCGATCTGAGACTTCCATCGGCTTTCCGGGTCGATCTGGAGACTTTTCCGAAAGTCCTTTTGGGCCTGAACTCGATTTTCCAGCCCAAGATGGGCCATCCCCCGGTAATAAAAAACATCAGGATCTCCCGGAGAAATTTGCGCCGCTCGATTCAAATCCCTGACCGCTTCACGAAAACGTTTGAGCACTACCAGTGAAGCCCCTCGATACTGAAGAGCCTCCGGCTGATTCCCATGTTTTTCCAAAACAGCACTGAACACGGCAACGGCCTTCTCGTGGCGGCCCTGAAAATGAAATACCAGTCCACGCCCTATCTGCGCGACGAGATTGGCGGGAGAAGATTTCAACACATGATTGAAATCTCGCAATGCGATCTCGAAACGCTTCAATTCCAGTGCGGCGAGTCCCCGACTGTTGTAAACCCCCAGAGAAGTGAGCAGATCTGACTGAGGCAACAACCGAATCACCTCTCCGTAATCCTGGTAGGCCTCCTCATATCGCTCGAGAGCATCGAAAGCTCGCGCTCTCAACTGAAACGCATAGAGGTGAGAAGAATTCAGCTTCACGACCCGAGAACAGTACTGGATCGCATCCGCATATTTGCCGTCTGAAAAATACAGCCGAGCAAGCGCCCAGGCCGAATTTAGATCATTCGGCTGAATCCGAATCGCCTCCTGGTAATCGGCCATGGCTGATCGAGGTTGCTTCAACCGTTCTTTCGCCTGCCCCCGGTAAAAAAAAGCCCGGGAATCCCTACCGTCGATACGAATCAAACGCTCAAAAGCATCAAGAGCCTTGGCGTTCTCGTTCAATTGCAGATACACCACCCCGAGATTTCCAAGCGCCGACGTAAAACCGGGATTCATGCGTAACGCGCGCTGATACTCGAAAACAGCGGGCCTCAACCGATTCAACGCAGACATCGCATTTCCCCGATTCAGATAGGCCCCGGCATTCCCGGGCCGGAGCTCCAATACCCGGTTGAAATCGCTTAGCGCTTTCTCGAATTTCCCAAGCTCCATATAGGTGTTCCCACGGTTCATGAACGCTTCGAAAATCCAGGGTTGCAACCGAATGGCCTCGTCAAAGTCGCGCAAGGATTCTTCGTGCTTTTTCAAAAAGAAATAAACACGACCCCGATTGACGAATAACTGAGCGTGTTCAGGAGCGAGCTGTATCGCCGTGTCAAAATCGCTCAAGGCCCCCTGAAAGTCCCCCTTGTTGGCTCGCCTCAGACCTCTCGAGCACAAAATGGACGCTTCGGTAGCCTCGGAATCCTTGACGGCTTCGGGAAGTCGATCAAGATACCGCTCGACTCGAATCCATTCCGGAGAGTTTTGACCCAGCTTGATCCTCAAGATCTCGATAAAAGAAACCGCCTCGACATGGCGTGTATTACACAAAGCAATCGCCCCCTCGACCAACCCTTCTCGCAATCGCGACTTCTGCGCCCAGTCCCCCAACGCGTCGACTGCTCCCGGAAGCCCGATCCACCCCAAAACCCGGCAGATGAAATAAACCGCGTCATCATCCGACTGGTTCCACCCGCTTTCATGGGAATTCATGCTGGATCGCGTAGCCAGATCGGACAGATGCTTGCCCAAAATCCTCACCGTCTGGGGATCCCGATACCGAAGAACCTCCCGAACATATTCATCCAAAAGTGGAGCCGATGAGTCACGACCAGAACGATGCAAACCTTGCTGCACATCCTTCAGAATCTCTTCCAGGCGACTCTCCTTCCACTCGAGTTCGACTCTCCGGTTCCTTTCGATCTGCAAAATCCGATGCTCAACTTTTTCTTTGGGTACCCCAAATCTCACCAGCTGACTGAAAGCGAGGTAACTCATCAAATAATCTCGAGCAGCCAGAGCCATCCAACCGATCGTGTCACCCACGGTACGCCTCAATGCGAGCGCTTCCGAGTAGTCAGGATCTA
>JASMLP010000192.1 GCA_030748635.1 Planctomycetota bacterium | reverse complement strand
GGCCCCAGTCCCCCCAGAGCACGAGCCGCCTGAATCTGAACACTCGAGTTCGAATCCTTGAGCGCGTCGACGAGATTGGGCACATTCCGACCGGAGAACTGCCCTAGTTTTCCAAGCGCCTTGATCGCTGCCAGCTTGACACCTGACACCGGATCTCGCAGGCATCGATTCAAACTCGGCGTAATCTTGGATACCGGCTCGCCGATAGTTGCCAGAGCTTCGACACTTCCGGACCGAATCTTCGCCTGGCTGCTTCGTGTACCTTTCAGAAGAGCGGGAACGGCATATTTGCCCATCGCGACCAGAGCTTTTTTGGCCGCAGAGGCGATCTGAGGACGATCACTTTCTCCCAATCGCTCTACAATCGCACTCGCAGCCCCCACTCCCCGCTGTTCATACCGACCCAACGCACGAACCGCTTCAAGCCGAACGTTGTAATTCTCATGACGGGATAGCTTCACCAGATTCGAAAGGACCTTTGAATGAGGACGCCCGATCTGCTTCAGAGCGGATTGAATCGCCTCCCTCACCTTGACGTCCTTATCCACCATTCCCGCCACGAGGTTGGGAACCAGCCCGGAAGCTTTCGCTCCAGCGGAGGCGATGACCTGAACGACCACCAACCGAACCCTGGGCTTTTTGTGAGCAATCGATGGCAGTACATACGGCAACGCGGAGATACCCAAGGAACGAAGGTCCTGAACGGCCTGCTTGCGCTGCGCCGCATCTTTGCTCTCTGCTAGCGCAAGACACTCCTGTACACGTTTACGAACTTTTGAATTCGCATCCAGATTCGGAGTGAATAGCGCGACCAGGAGTACATACCACAACAAACGATTCATACCACTCAATCTCCCTTGAGACCGATCCTGAGAATCTGGAGAAATCAGGGGGTCAGTATAAGAGTCACCTCCCGATCACGCTACCCGAGGTCCTATCGAATTTGGCGATACGGTCAAGTCGAGGTCACGACCAACGAGCAGGCACACCCACCGCGGTGACCCCATCGGGAATATCCTCGACCACTGCGGCCCCGGCTCCAATTCGAACATCCGCTCCGATTCGAACCCCTTGCTTCACCGAGGCCCCGACTCCCACCATCGTTCGGGTTCCGACCTGAACGCATCCCGCGAGATGCGCACCTGGACAGATATGAGCATACGCATCGATAGCGCAATCGTGATCGATCGTCGCCCCGGTATTCACAATGCACGATGTTCCGACTTGGGCACCGGTCACAATAATCGCCCCAGCGCTCACCATCACTCCTGGCTCCAGAAAAGCCCTGGAACTGATCACAGACCGAGGATGAATCGCGGTCAACAGAGGAAGGCCCATCTCACGCACGGTTCGAGCCCACTGCTCCCTGAGAACGCCATCTCCGATCGGCAGCAAGACCGAGTCGAACTGGGTGGCGAGTTGCTCGATGTCATCCGGCCCTCCAAGCAAGGGGACTCCCTCCACCTCGCCAGTCCGCGAATGTACAGCATCCAGAAACCCGGCAACTCGACTCTCGACCCCCAGATCCCTCAGAAGGTCGAAAACAACCCTCCCATGACTCCCTGCACCCACCAGAAGAATACGACGCGCCTCTTCAATCTTCATGACCACTCCAATTTCTTCTGAAGTAAGTCCGGGGTCAATGCAACCTTCGATAGCACCTGAGCGATTCGGGTTCCCGCTCGTCCATCGCCATAAGGATTTTTCCCCTTGGACACCCGTTCACGAAACGCCCCATCGTGTAGCGCTCGATCCAACGCCTCCCGAAGGGTTCCGGTTTCGAAGGGGACATCGATTACATTTTCTCCTCGCTCTCTTCCCCTCTGCCTACCCCCGACATTGACCACAGGAAGGCCAAACGATGGCGCTTCGATCAACCCCGAAGAAGAATTCCCGAGCATCGCCCTGGCCTCACGCAACAAGCCCAGATAGACAGGATGAGGCAGAGTCGCAAAATGGCAAAACCGTTTCTCCTCCCCCTCGGCAAAACATCGCTCGATCTCTCGAACCATCGGAGTTCGTCCTGCATCGGAGTTCGGATGAATCACAACCAAGGGATACTCCACGGAAAGAGCCACGTCCAGCACTTGGCGCATCTGCTCACCCGCCTTTTCTGGAGCCCAGGTTTCAGGGTGCAGTGCGAGTAACAACGGAGCGACCTTCTCTTCGAACCCCAAAAACGCACGGACCTCCTCCGAGCTGGCATGTTGAGCCCCTAAGATGTAATCCAGCCCTGGAGCTCCGACGCAGTGTACGGTTTCCTTGCGCTCACCCATCGCCAGCAATCGGTCTCTCGACCGAGGACTGGCGGCAAAATGAAGATGAGCCAAGCGAGTCAAAGCGTGTCGAACACTCTCGTCAACCCCACCACTGACATCTCCACCGTGAATATGAGCCACACAGATCAACTGATGTGCTGCGGCTACGGCAGCGGCAAACGGTTCCCCCCGATCGCCCAGAAGCAGAACGATATCAGGACACAACTCTTCGAAACAATCGGACAGCCCAGAAATTCCCTGCCCGATCGAGCGAGCCATCCCCGCCCCGCTATCTTCTTCGACGTCCATCGGAATGCGTGCTGCCACCTCCCGCTCCGCCTCGATCTCCCTGACCGTTTCTCCGTAACGGGGCGAAAGGTGCATACCCGTTACAACCAACAACGATTCCAGTTCGGGGTGAGAGTCGATGGCATCCAGCACCGGCCGAAACAGCCCATATTCGGACCGGGTTCCGGTCACCACCGCGATCCTCCTCAACCGCTTAGAATCACTCACGCCAGATCTTCCATGGAGATCTGCGCCCCGGAAGCCACTTCACGTTTCAGACTTCGTCCGAGGAGTTCTCCCATGCGCTCGGGACTAATTCCTGTGCCAGGACGTCGTGTCGTGAGCCCCTCAAGCTGCAGATGTTCTCCGACCGACAGATCGCGAGCCGCCACGATCGACTTTCTGACCAAACCCCGAACATCCTCTTCACACTCGGCCGGTTCCTTGTTGCCGTCTCCCAACGCCGCCTCCAGACGACGAATTTCTCCCACCAATCGTCTCATCTCTTCCGGTTCGGTGCTGGCAGCGTGATCAGGGCCCGGCGCCCCTCGATCGAGTGTCAAATGACGTTCCAAGCAGCAAGCCCCCAGGGCAACCGCCGCGAGTGGGCAAAGGAAATCGACGGTATGATCGGAATATCCGACCGGAACCTTCAAGGTCTGGATCAGAGTTTCTATCGCCCGGAGATTGGCCGAGTCGATCGGCGCGGGATAGGAACTAGTGCAATGAAAAACGAGAAGATCCCGTCCTCCAGCCACTTCAAAAGCCCGCACCGCACGCTGAATCTCTTCAAGACGAGACATACCTGTCGACAAGAGCAACGGTTTTCCAGAACTCCCCACCTTTTCGATCAAGGGGTGATTCGTCAATTCTCCCGATCCCAACTTGATGGCGGAAACATCCAGATCGAGCAAAAACTCCAGACTTCTTTCATCAAAAGGGCTGGCGAGAAATTCGACCCCAAGTTCCCGACACCTACGAGCGATCTGCACGAAAGATTCATCCTCCATCTCCAATCGAGACAACATCTCATGCTGACTTCTTGCCGGAGCATGGCACGCCTGATAATCCGCCTGCGGCGTATCCGGAGATACCAGTAAATCCGCTCGAAACACCTGAAATTTGACCGCCTGAACCCCCGTATCCGCGGCCGCCTCGACCAGTTCTATCGCGCGAGATAACGATCCATCGTGATTGACTCCCACCTCGGCAATCACATACACCGATTCTTGCGGCCCGATCCGAGCAGGTCCGATTTTGAAATTCGAAGACAATGTCATGCGTGAATCTTCATCTTCCTCAACCCTTGTTCACCTCAAGCCCCGATCTGATGCCAGTAACGGCACGACTCACAGATCGCTTGTCCATCGTAGCGCCCTTGGGAATGGCCCGCCCTGAGTTCACGCAAGGTTTCTCCGGTCCAGATCTCCTCCAAGCTCTGATGTTGAAGATTACCGACCGGGTGGGCAACGAGATAATCCTGGCTACACACCGGCACCTCGCCCGTACAGCAAACAAACATCGATTCAGCGATCCGAACGCACGGTTCTCGATTCGAGAAAGTCAACGGCAACACATCGAGGTCCTCCCGTGCACCGCAATATTCGTTGTAGCCTCGAAGAACCACCCAACCGACCTTGCGTAGCCAGAAATCGAAAAAAGCCTCCTGGTCTCCGATCGTCTCCGCTCTGCGTATCATCTCCGGAACGATCAATGGGCGATACTCCTGCGAAACCTGGTTGATTCGATCGATAATCCCTTCAACGCCCGCTTGAATTTCTGACAAGCGATCTTCACCGTGAAGGGCCTCATACGTTTCGGCCTCAAATGCATCCAACTGAATACCGAACAGATCGACCCTTGCGTCGATCAACTTCTGCACTCGATCGCCATCTAATCCCAGCCCGCTCGTCGCGACGTGAATTCCAAAAATTCCGGCATCTCGAGCTATCCGAACACATTCCACGAGATCGGGATGCTCGAACGGATCCCCAAATCCGCCCAGGGTCAGAAGCACATCGTCCTCCAATGAACCGGCCTCCTCGACGATTTTCCGGAACAGATCAAGAGACATATCCGGTCGGTCTCTCCGAGGCCGAGGACGTTGAGAGCGTTTTCTCGGATCTCGACCGGTAATCTCGATCTCCAACTCACGCGGAATCCGTCCTGCCCAAAGTTCCGGTTCAGCATGCAAAATTTTCTGGATATCCAGCACCGAAGCGGAAAGCGAACCCGCTTCGATTCTACGCTCCAACTCCCGCACGAGACATAAACCACGCCGAGTATCCGCCGAGATACGATGGCGAGATGCAATCACCTCTTCATCCAACTCGAAAAACATTTCGGTCATGGTCGCATCGCGATTCGTGCGATCCAGGAAAAGCGCCAGAATAAACCGAAGATCGACACCGTATTTCCCGATCTCCTCGAGCATATCTCGTCGATAGATTTCATACCCAAATCCCGGTGGAGCACGAGTCAACAAGAACTCCTTGGGCTCCTCGCGCAAGTGAGCCAGCATTTTCACCGCCAACTCCACATCCAGAATCGGATTGTAAACCGAAGGCTTGAAACAGTAATCGGCTTCGTGCATTCGCAACGCATGCAAATACTCCAGAGGATGGCCCCATTCATCCAGCACAGAAGCCTGATTCACTCCACCACGCCACGAAGAAGTTGCCCACTTGCGACCTCTCCTCCAGATCGGCCGATTCTCGAAATCCTCTACGGGGTCTACCCAGGAAACCTCCTGCCCACCCAGGACCTCCCGAATCGCTTCTCGGTCCGTTTCGGGAGTGATCAGCGTCACAGCCTCGATTCCATCCAATGCGTGTAATCGACGAACCAGACGAGCGATCCCTGCCTCTCCCTCGACGGTATCGAGCAATCGACTGGGGAGCCCAAGACCTCCCGGCGCGGTCACCGGAGCCGGCATAACAGCGACCGTCTTCATTCCCCAGACTCCGTTTCTCCCGACTCGAGACTCCCCACCCAATCGTGAAGAAGTTCCAGTCGGTCACTCAACATCTCCTCCATGTGCTCCAGACCCGAAGAAAGGGAACGGATAAAATCGACATCTCGCTCGATCTGTCGGTCTTGCCGCGCATGACCAAACAGTTTTTCGGCTTCCATCCTTCGGTCGGCTTGATCGCGGGTCAGATTATCCGAAAGCGCCATATGGGTCAGGAGAAAATACATGTGGCCGAACCGGACAAAATCATCACGAATTTCATGCAAACGTAAAATGTGATGGTTGTAGGGTTTTCCTCGTGTTTTCTTCGCCTGAATCTTTTCAAACAATTGGAGGCATTCCCGGTACCCATCCTTCATTTCCAGGCACTCTTCAAGCCTGATTTCGAGTGATTTCCGGACCATCTGATAAATATCACGACGACGAGCAGGCGTCACCTCGGGTAACGGTTCCGTAGATACGGGAACCGGACTGACACACCAGCGATCGATGACCTCCCTCAATGAGAGGACCTCCGTACCTTCGATGTGAGCTCCACCGCCGGTTGCGTTGATGTACTTACGTTCGGACCCATCCAGAGAAATCGACATCTCGAACTCTTTCCGATAAGAAAGCATCTGTTCATCGGTATAAACATCGGCCCCATTGGCGGTGCGAACCTGCGAAAGATTCCCTCGCATCCGAACAATCTGCTCCCACTCCTTCCACTCCAGGGTATGAAAGCGGTTCAATTCCGGTCGCCACTGATTGAAAATCGAAGTACCGGGCACATGAGTCACGCCGTGGGTATAGGCCAGGTCCTGTCCCACAAAAACGATCGGATCACACCCCATCATCTGCAAAACGAAAAAGGCCGTGTGGGCTACGGTCGAGCCCTGCGGGAAATCTCCTTTATGGATCGGTATCTCTTTGAGCAAGGTGTCGTTGAGCTGATCTCCTCCAAATACCAGCGGACCGTTGTACGCTTCGATCGCCGCCGAGGTCGCCTTGGGATCGACCAGCAGAGGAATTTTCTTCGCGACTTCCGGATCGATGCGATCGAAATAGCGCCGCGAAACCTCATGGTAGTCCAGCAAAACGGTAAAGTCGGGCTGAATGTTGCTGGCCAGAACCGGTTTCAATGCCGTGCTCACCGCGACCAGAACACCTCGGCCTTGGATCTCCGAGAGCAAATCCATGTTCTGATGCAACGACGGGCCGGCAGAAATCAGAAAGCCGGGCTTCCCCTGGTAATGATTCCGATAGACGTTAATCCCTGGCGCCGCGACATAGTGCAGCAGGTTTGCCATCCGATTTTCAAAACTCTTTCGACTCAGGATCAAGGCCGTGCGTACGATCATCGAGCCGCTGGCAACGAACTCCGAGAGCTGACGCTTGATATCTTGATAGTACCCTCCATTCACCTGCATCGAGGCGCGATGGGGAACGATAACCACCGGTGAACTGAAGATCCGAAAAACTTCTTTCCTCAGTCCTTCGTACAAGGTCGCCCCATCGCTTCCCACAAAGAAGAACATCTGGGGATCTTCAATCATCTCCACGAAATCTTGCAAAGCGAGTGACGTTTTGAAAATCTGCAAATCGGATTCGATAACGACAATTCGAGTCCCTGCGGTCCGTCGACGAAAAAGTTCCAGAACGTGATAGCCGACTCCCATTCCGAGGACGAAATAGCTGATCATGGGGTCGGTTTCCAGTGAATCCGCCAGCCTTTTGGCTTCTTCCAGCGGCCGATAACGACTGGCCAGGAGTATTCGTTGACCCTCCGCCGTGTAGTACTCGACCGTCTTGGACCCATCCTTGGTCGTCAGAATCGACTCTTCTGGTAAGAGATCGACCGCCTCCACCGCCTTCGCGAGTTCGGGACACCGCACCGAGAGTGCCTTCATGTTTCGGCTCAACATTTTCATGCGTCGGCATTATATCGGTGATACCTTTCGCCTGCTGCCCCGCATTCGAATGGATTTTATATTCGCCCAAGGTTGTTACAATCCTTACCGCATGTGTGGCCTCTGTGGCATTGCCCTTATTCATCCCGAAACGGACCGAAGCTCTCTCGATCGAAACCTGGTCCTGAGGATGCGCGATCGACTCCAGCACCGAGGTCCGGATGACGCTGGCATCCACATCGATTTGCATCAAGGGATCGCGCTAGCTCATCGTCGACTTTCGATCATCGATCTCTCCAAGAAGGCAGCCCAGCCGTTCCAGGAGGGCCCCAACTCGCCGGTTCTCGTATTCAACGGCGAGATCTACAATTTCCAGCAACTGCGCCCCCAACTCGAGCAACGAGGCATCCATTTTCGTACCCGGGGAGATACCGAGGTCCTCTACCACGGCCTCTCTGTATTCGGGCCTCCATTTCTGGATCAGGTTGTCGGCATGTTTGCCCTCGCCTTCTGGGACCCCCGCCATCGCCGCCTTGTACTCGCCCGGGACCGGATGGGACAGAAGCCCCTCTACTACAGCCAGGTAGGATCGACACTTCTCTTTGGCTCCGAACTGAGATCGCTGACAGCCCACCCATTGGTTTCCGATTCGATAGACGCCGACGGTCTTGGAACCTACTTGAGCCTCGGCTACACTCCCGGCCCCCGTACGATATTCCGTTCTATTCAACGACTGGAACCCGGCCACATTCTGACTCTTCAAGATGGCCGGATCCAGTTGCGAGCTTACTGGAAAGCCGCCGCCCGCCCTCAATACCGAAGCCTCAGCAGTTGGCAATCCGAAGTGCGTCAAAGTATCGAAACGTCGGTTCAGGATCGCCTGGTTTCCGATGTACCGCTGGGGGTCTTTCTTTCTGGTGGAGTGGACAGTTCCATTTTGACAGGACTGGTCTGTCAACTGCGCCGCGAGAACGGCGCTCCCCCTCCTCGCACTTTTTGTCTTCGATATGAAATTGGCGAACGGAGCCCGAAATACAATGTAGATGCAGATCTCGCGCGTGAGGTCGCTCTGGGCTTTGGAAGTCGCCACGAAGAGGCGACCCTTCGCGGTTCCCAAGACGTCCTCGAACTTCTCGACCAAGTAGCTCACCACCTCGACGAGCCCCACGCCAACCCTTCGTGCGTCAATACGTTCGTACTGGCCCGAGCACTTAAGGAAGCCGGAGTCACGGTGATCCTCACCGGCGACGGAGCGGACGAGATTTTTTCCGGATATCCCCGCTATAGTAACGATCAATGGGTGGAACGATTGCGACTGATTCCGCCGGCCCTTCATCCCCTTTTCAATACCCTCTCCTATCTGGCCCCGTCGCGCCGCGAGGCCTTGCGGCGAGCCCTCTGGAAAAGTCGACTTCATCCCGTCCAAAGATATCTATCCTGGTGGCGGGTCTTCGAACCCGATCATACCGAAACACTGACTGGGCACTCCTGCGAGAACTACCTCAACGACACCGTCATCCGTGCTCTCTCCGGAGCGAGTACGCACCGCCCAGCCGATCGCATCTGGCTTCCAGACCTGTCCCTGTGGGTCGCAGAAGAGAGCAACATGCGAGTGGATAAGATGACCATGGCTCACTCGATCGAAGCCCGTTCCCCTTTTCAAGACCACCGAGTGGTTGAACTCGCATCCCGCATCTCTCCCTACCAGAGAACCCACCCCGGGGGATTCAAGGCGCTTCTGAAGCGGTCCTTCTCCGACTTGCTTCCGGACTCCGTACTCCAACGCCCCAAGTGGGGATGGCTCCCCCCCTTCTATCACTGGGTTCGGGAAGGCCTGGAACCGGGTGGCTGGATTCGAGACACCCTGAGTGAAACCGAAGTCCGGTCGGCTGGCCTGGTGGAATGGGCTGGAGTCGCCCCCCTCCTATCCGAGGAAACCCCCCTGTCTCTTCGTTACCACCGCATCTGGTCCCTCACCATGCTCCACCGTTGGCATCATGCTCGCCCCGCCTCTACGGAAACGATCCGTTCTTCCGATCCTTGCCCCCCATTGGTATGATTTCGGCCCACCAGATTTTGCGACCTCTGGATTCTCTCCATCCAGATCCCATGCCTGCGCTCCGCACCCCTTCCGAATTCACCTCTATCAGACAGAATCTATCGTGCAAATCGTTCACTATCCTGACCCGGTTCTTCGCCAGGTGGCAGCCCCGGTAGCTGAAATCACCGAGGAAATCCGCCGCGCCGTAGGTGAGATGTTCGAACTGATGTATGAAGCTCCCGGAGTTGGACTCGCCGCTCCTCAAGTCGGTTGGGGTGCACGACTCTTCGTGGTCAATCCGGCCGCACACCCCGATGAGGGAGAAGAGTACGTTTTCATCAACCCCAAGATCACCGGGAAAAAGGGAGCAACATTTGCCGATGAAGGCTGCCTTTCCATTCCCGGCGTCATGGGATCGGTACGACGGGCAAAATGGATCCAAATGGAGGCGACCGACCTCGAGGGAAATCGCTTTCGAATCGACGCGCAAGACCTTCTTGCTCGAATCATCCAACACGAACAAGATCATCTTGACGGCATCCTTTTCACCGACAAAGTATCCGATGCCGATCGCCCCGACATCGAACGTCAACTCGAATCGATCCAGTCCCCCCCGCAACCCCAGTGAAGATCTGCCACCGTACCGAAGACCTTCCCCGGGAAGCCCAGATGCCGTCCGTCGTCACCCTAGGAGTGTTCGATGGCATGCACCGTGGCCACCAGGCCGTCATCCAAGAAGCCGTTGCCTGGAGCCGAACGATCGGAGTCCGTTCTGTCGTTGTTACCTTCGCCACTCATCCGGCCACCATTCTTGCGGGCCGCCACGTTCCCTTCCTGCAAACCCTCTCCGATCGCCTCGACCATATGCAATCCATGGGGATTGATCTGGCCCTTCCTCTCCCTTTCGACCGGGCCATGGCCTCCCAACCTCCGAAATCCTTCGTCCAGACGCTTCTTATAGAACGCCTGGGCGCTCGAGGCATCCTTCTGGGACACGACACCACCTTTGGAAAAAGCGGGATCGGCAATCTGCAACTGCTGAAAACCCTGGAAGCTACACTCAACTTCGAAGCTCGTGGCGTTGAACCCGTTCTCCACCAGGGAGCCCCTATCAGTTCCACCCGCATCCGTAATCAGGTCGCCCGAGGGGATCTCCTCGCAACCGAGGAGATGCTCGGCCGCCCTTTCACCACCCGCGGCAAAGTGGTCCGAGGAGATCAACGAGGACGAACGATCGGCTTCCCGACCGCCAACATCCATCCCCAAGGATCGGCTCTTCCCCCGCCCGGAGTCTACGGGGGGAGCGTTCACCTCCCAGAAGGCTCCCGATACGCTCTTATCAATATCGGCTTTCGCCCCACATTTACGCCTGTGACCAGCGATTCCCAGCCTACGATCGAAGCCCATCTTCTGGACTGGGAAGGAGACCTTTACGACTCCATCATCGAAATCGAATGGTTGATCCACTTGAGAGAAGAGATCCAGTTCGATACCGAAACAGACCTCGCCAATCAGATTCTGAACGATCGTTCCACTTTCGAATCGTTCCTGCATTCCTCGGCCTGATTCCGATCGGAATGATTCCCGTTCATTCCACCGGAATCGTTTTGTATTCCCTCTTCCCTGACTCTATAATACCGACCTTCGTCGAGCGTCTGGAAACCTTTCAAATACACTCGACCCGGGCGGATAGCTCAGTTGGTAGAGCACTAGACTGAAAATCTAGGTGTCGCCAGTTCGAATCTGGCTCCGCCCACCATTCAAGGCCGCCCAAACCCGGGTTGGCCGGCACGCAAATCCGGGGAACAAGTAGCAGGGCATGGGAAAACGATTTTTTTTCACGTTTCTCTCTCCAGTGATTCTGGTCGCCCTCTACATCGGCTACAACCAATCGGCGTACTTTCAGTGGGGTTGGAGCCAAGAGTCCCGTCTCTTATCGGAGATTCGAAGTCTCATCCTCTCTCACCACGTGGAGTCGGTGGATGAAGACAAACTCCTCGAAGGCGCCCTGCGAGGCATGGTGGATGTTCTCGACGAGCACAGCGCTTACCTGGACCCCAAGAGCTTTCATGAACTTCACGTTCAGACCCGGGGAAAATTTGCCGGACTGGGCATCGAGATCTCAATCCGCGACGGGATTCTCACCGTAATCACTCCGATCTCCGGGACACCAGCCCATCGGGCCGGCATTCTGGCCGGAGACCAAATTCTCGAAATCGACCACGAACC
Source organism: Planctomycetota bacterium (assembly GCA_030748635.1). Lineage (GTDB taxonomy): Bacteria > Planctomycetota > JACQVV01 > JACQVV01 > JASMLP01 > JASMLP01. Next base: position 15,347 of record JASMLP010000192.1, on the reverse strand, counting down.
CACCCGCGGAATCAACCTTCAGCAAGCCGTAACCCGACTACGAGGCGCCCCCCAAAGCCCGGTTCAACTCAAAGTCAAACATCGCGACGACGGCTCCCTTGAAACCTTCCAGATCATTCGTGAACTGATTCAGATCTCAAGCGTGAAGCGGTCCAAGCTTATCGATCCGGAGCATAAGATCGGATATATCGCCCTGATCCAGTTTCAAGAAGACTCCAGCCGAGAACTGAAACAAGCCATCGAAAAACTCCAGAAGCGGGGAATGAAATCGCTGATTCTGGATTTGCGCAACAATCCAGGGGGTCTCCTGGAAGAAAGTGTATTCATATCCAGCCTCTTTCTGGATAAATGCGTCGTAGTCGAAACCCGTGGACGCGGGCCCGACAACCCGAAATTTTTCTTCTCTCGAGATGACGATACGCTTTCCCCTTTCCCACTCATTCTTCTGATCAACGAGCAATCCGCCTCGGCTTCCGAGATCGTCGCCGGCGCGATCCAGGACCATCGGCGAGGCATCTTGGTTGGGGAGCGATCCCACGGCAAAGGATCGGTGCAAGGGATTCACCGGCTAAGCGATGGGAAGCGGGGAATCAAACTGACCACGGCTCGCTATTACACTCCTAGCGGCCGCTCGATACAGAAAACACGAACCCATCGTGGCGGCCTCGCTCCCGACATTCCTGTCCCGCTCGACACCAAGCAACAAAAGGCTTATCTCGAGCATCTTCGACAGCAAGTAATTTTGAAGGACCAGGCCCCCAAACCCCCATCCCGTGAGATCGATCCTCAACTCCACAAAGCTCTCGACATCCTGCGAGGTCAACCTCCTCAGTCGCCGATTTCTCGCCCCAAAACATTGCCTCCGGAGAAAACGCGTTGACCGAGGATCGAATCGTACTGGGAATCGAGTCGACCTGTGACGAAACCGCGGCCGCTGTCGTTCGGGGCGGTTACGAGGTGCTCGGAGAGTGGTGCGCCTCCCAGATCGATCTCCACGCCCGATTCGGTGGTGTGGTTCCCGAAATCGCATGTCGGGCTCACACTGAAATCATCACCCGTGGCATCGACCACGCACTTCGAGAAGCCGACACGGATTTTCGAACACTCGACGCCATCGCCGTGAGTCACCGTCCGGGTCTGGCAGGGTCGATTCTGGTTGGCCTCTCCGCGGCCAAAGCGCTGGCCTGGACCTGGGGCCTTCCACTCCTTGCGGTCGATCATGTCGAAGCTCACGCCTATTCCGCTCACCTCGAGCATCGGGTCGAACACCCCTACCTCGCCCTGGTCGCCAGCGGAGGCCACACGAGCCTTTACCTGGCACACGAAGCGGGTAAGTATGAACCGATCGGCCAGACCCTGGATGACGCGGCTGGCGAAGCGTTCGACAAAGCGGCCCGACTCCTCGGCCTCCCTTATCCTGGGGGCCCGGCCATCGAGGAAGCGGCCCTCCAGGGGGATCCCAAAGCGGTCGATTTCCCCCGCCCCATGCTCCACTCTCCTTCGCTCGACTTTTCCTTTTCTGGCCTCAAAACATCCCTCCTTTACCGGAAGAAGGGACAAGATGCGAATTCGCCCGACCTCCCCTCTCTCCCCGTAGCGGACTTCGCTGCCAGTTTTCAGGAAGCGATTGTCGATGTTCTGGTCGCCAAATCCCTACGCGCCGCCCAAGAACACGATCTCTCCCGAATCGCGGTCTGTGGTGGGGTAGCCTGCAATCGACGTCTCCGTGAAGTCCTTTCCCTCCGTTGCCAGGAAAAGGGATTCTCCTGTTTTTTCCCTCAGCCCTCCCTCTGTACCGACAACGCGGTCATGATTGCCGGACTGGGGCACACTCAACTCTTGCGGGGTCAACGGGCCTCGCTCGAACTGGAAATCGGTTAACCAGACATGGACCGAACTTACCTCCGCGAACTCCTCGAATCGCTCCGTTCCGGCGATACCGATGTCGAAGACGCAATGGACAAACTCCGCGATTTTCCGACTCAGAACCTGGATTACGCCCGAATCGACAACCACCGTCCCCTTCGCTGCGGTTTTCCTGAAGTCGTTTATTGCCCTGGAAAATCAGCCGACGAGATCGCCTCCATCCTTTCGCGTATGGCCGAGGGAAGCGATCCAGCTCTTCTGATGGCGACGCGAGCCGACCAATCCATCTGGGAAATCGTCCAGAAACAGCTTCCAGAAGCCACCTTTCACCCCCGTTCCGGTGTCATTCTCTTTCGTCGCGGACCGGAACCGACTCCTGTCGGTGAGATCGCCATGATCTCTGCGGGTACGGCCGACCGCTCCGTACTCGAAGAAGCGATATTGACCGCTCGGGCTGGAGGGGCAAACGTGGTAGAATATTCGGACGTAGGTGTGGCGGGTGTTCATCGGCTTTTCGCCGTGCTCCCACAACTTCGTCGTGCCAAAGTCCTAGTCGTTGTCGCAGGCATGGAAGGAGCTCTTCCATCCCTTGTGGCCGGGCTGGTCGATCGTCCAGTTATCGCTGTTCCAACTTCAGTGGGATATGGAGCCCACTTTCAAGGGCTAGCCCCACTTCTTTCCATGCTCACCGCCTGTGCTCCGGGGATTTCCGTCGTTAATATCGACAACGGATTCGCTGCCGGATACCAGGCTGCTCTAATTAACCGACTTACCTGCACTGAGGAGTCGACCGAACATGTCGACCAATGACCGAATCCAACCTGCTCTGATCGAAGAAGAAGTCAAGAACTCCTACCTTCGGTACGCGATGAGCGTCATCACCAGTCGCGCCTTGCCCGATGTCCGCGATGGACTCAAGCCTTCGCAACGACGCATCCTGGTGGCCATGAACGACCTGAATCTGGGGCCGAGATCCAAACACAGAAAGTGTGCAAAAATCTGCGGCGATACCAGCGGTAACTATCACCCCCACGGTGAAAGTGTGATCTATCCGACCCTGGTCCGCCTGGCTCAGAACTGGGTCCTCCGATATCCCCTCGTCCACCCCCAGGGAAACTTTGGTTCGCCGGCCCCAGACCCCGCTGCGGCCATGCGGTACACCGAAGCCCGTCTCGCCGCTCCCGCGCTCGACATGCTCGAGGATATCGAGAAGGACACGGTCGATTACATTCCCAACTACGACGAGACCCGGGAAGAGCCGACCATCCTGCCCTCGAAGCTCCCCAACCTTCTTCTCAACGGCTCCTCAGGGATCGCGGTGGGAATGGCGACCTCCATCCCCCCCCACAACCTGTGTGAAATTGCCGACGCGATCCTGGCAACTCTCGACAATCCCGACATCACCATCGAGGAGTTGCTCGAGATCGTCCAGGGCCCAGACTTCCCCTCCTACGGCATTATTTGTGGTCGACACGGGGTCGCCCAAGCCTACCAGACCGGTCGAGGTAAGATCACCGTTCGTGCGCGAGTGGAACAGAGAGAAGATCGGCGCGGCCGTTCCCAACTAGTCGTTACCGAGATCCCTTATCTTCAGAGCATCAACGGCCTGATCGAGTCGACCGTCGAACTGGTCAAATCCGGCCGAATCACCGGGATCGCAGACATCATCGACCAGACCGATCGGGAAGGGATGCGAATCGTCTTCCTTCTGAAACGAGGTGAAGACCCGGATATCATCCTCAATCAACTCTACAAGATGTCGCCTCTTCAGCAGACATTCTCCATCAACATGATCGCCCTGGTCGATGGCCGCCCGCAGACTCTAGGCCTCAAGGACATGCTCCTGGCCTATCGAGATTGGCGTGAAGAGGTCATCCGCCGCCGAACCCAATATCTTTTGGCCCGCGCTGAAGAGCGCGCTCATATCGTCGAAGGCCTGGTCAAGGCGCTCGACCTGATCGACGAAATCATCGCTCTCCTCAAGACGAGTCCGGACATCCCCACGGCCCGAACAGGCCTCATGGACCAATTCGGATTCAGTGAACGTCAGGCGGACTCCATCCTCGCCATGCGTCTTTCCCGCTTGACCGCTCTCGAACGTGAAAAACTCGAGAATGAACTTCGTGAGTTACGCGAGAAGATTGCCGAATACAAATCGATTCTCGGCGATATCCGTCGAGTCCACGAAATCATTCGTAACGACATCTCCGAAATCCGAGAACGATTCGGGGATGAACGGCGCACAGAAATCAGCGCCCCCATCGAAGACATCCATATCGAGGCGTTGATCCCGGACGAATCCGTCGTGGTCACTCTCACCAAAGCAGGTTACGCCAAGCGCCTTCCCGAGTCGACCTACCGTGCTCAGGGGCGTGGGGGTCGAGGGGTTACCGGAGCTTCCATGCGCGAAGGGGATGTCATCGAACACCTTTTTGTAGCCAAAACCCACGACCGACTCCTGGTCTTCACCGACCAGGGGAAAGCCTATTCCCTCAAGGTCTATCAACTCCCCCAAGCATCCCGAACCGCCAAGGGACGCCCCCTCATCAATCTTCTCAATCTCGACCCCGACGAGAAAGTGACCGGCCTCATCTCCGTCCGAGATTTTGATGATCGATTCCTGGTAATGGCCACGGAACAGGGATACATCAAGAAAACAGCCATCAAAGAATTCGAAAAGCGGCTTACCAGCGGAAAGATCGCTCTACGTCTTGAAGAGGGTGACCACCTGATCCGGGTCCGGCTCACCGGAGGAGAAGAAGATCTCCTTCTGGCCACCCGTCTTGGACGCGCCTGCCGATTCTCCGAGACCAAGGTGCGCCCGATGGGACGCACGGCCCGAGGCGTCTCCGCCATGAAACTGGACGCGGAAGACCGGATCGTCGACATGGTCGCGGTACTCCCGGATCGACAACTACTGATCGCCTGCCAGAACGGTTACGGAAAAAGGACTCCCTATGATCACTTTCGGACCATGAACCGAAATGTCAAAGGCGTTCGACTCATCACCAACTTAGAGCGCAATGGCGAAGTCGTCGCCATGCTCTCAGCCTCCGAGGAGGAAGAACTCATGATGATCACCCGTGCCGGCATGATCGTCAGAACCCCGGTCAGTCGGGTTTCGAGCATGGGCCGCAACGCCGCGGGGGTCCGACTGATCAAGCTCGAAGAGGGCGATCAACTCGTCTCCCTGGCCAAAATCCCACGCGAACCCCTCGAAGACGAGGACAACCTGGTCGAGGCGGGATCGGAATCCGCGCCTCCCCAGGCACCAGTCACGCCATGAACTGGGATGGAAACGAACGCCGAGGCAACAAACGGTACGGAGTCAAGAGCAGTTCGGTCACCTATTCTCGAGGCGGTCTATTCGGATTTCTGCGCAACTTTTCCGATCGTTACCTGCTCCTCAATATCTCCATTTCCGGTCTGCATTTCATCACCAAAGAAGACCTGGAAGTCGGGAAAACATATAAATTCCTCCTGGAGTTTCCCTCCATCGGTTATCCCGTTCCGGCTCGGGGCAAGATCATCTGGACGAGAAAATCCACGGAACACGACGCCTATCGTACCGGCGTCCTCATCAATCATCTTTCGAACAAACACCAACGTGTTCTGAGACACATTCTCGACAACACCCTCCTGGACAATGTGAAGATTTCAACCGGGACCTTTCTCAAGGAAATCAAGCGCCTCTGACCTATCGATCTTCCTCCTCGGTCCGGAGGTCCAATTGTCGTCGGAACTCTTTTGTCGATAGGAAGCGCATCTCTGGATATCGGTCCAGCAGTTGTCGCGCGCGTTTGAACTCTCCCGACTCGATTCGGATTTCTATCAGTTCCTGAATCCGCATATACGGAGAGATCCATTCCTGACCCGCGAGGACCAGGGTGGGAATCAGGAACAAGAGCAAACTCCCCTTCACTCTTCGGATCACCCTTTTCAATCGTTCCCGAAATTGCCTTCCAATCCGGGAATCGTTCGACACGCTGGCCAGAAACCCGACTCTCCCCGACACGGATCCATGCCTCCATCCGTCTTGGTCTGGGTCGTGACCCGCCAAAAAAGCGACTCGCGTAAGACAGAGAGACATCCGGAGAGGAGATCCCACAATTTCGGCGGCAATCAGGTCCGCCTCCCTCTCCAACCTCCGGGAAAGCCAACCGAATAGAAACACACCAAAAAACAGCCCAAAAGCGGCCAAGAGAAGCGCGGAAAACAGGACTTCCCCGAGAATCGGTTCCAGCCATCGACTGGGGCCGTACAGCGTGAGATAGAAGAGAATCGCCATCCCCATGAATATCTTCTGGTGACCCGCTTCGATGTGCCCATTTTCATGGGCTAGCACCGCGACCAATTCTTCTTCCGAAAGAGCATCGAGGAGAGCTGAAGTAAAAATCACATAGCGCCAACGTTTGGTCAATCCGACCACCGCGGCATTCAGCATTTGAGGATGAGGAATCGTCCAGACCCGAAAGTCCCTGATTTTGACCCCTCGTTTACCGAGAATTTCGTCCAATCGATCTCGGGTTTCTCCTGGAGGCATTGTTCGTGTTCCAAGCAACAGGATCAAAATGGGAGGAAATCCCACGACGAGGCATCCCAAAACAGGAAGCAACAGACACCAACCGAGAAACGGATAGACCTCGATCGGGTCCAACCACTCACTGGGAAGCCTTGCAGCCCATTCAGCCAGCGACGACATCATCAAAACCGGCACCACCGGAATCCAGTTCATCCGGAAGTGAAACCCCAACATGCTCCCCAGGCTTGAAAAGGAGTGCCCCGAATGACTCCCCAACCGATATATGGGGACGAGAGTTGTAATCTGGGCCAGAACAAATGGAAGTAACCGAAGAAGATCCCCGACCAAAACACTTCCCGACAACCCCAGGTCCTCATCCACCCAGCGGGTCCACCCCATACCCATCACCACCCCTGAATACACGATCAGAGGGGACCATTCGTAAAGAGATAGCATCCTTTTCTGGGTCCGGATCCGTTTCGAATCGGTGATCCCTGAGCGCATTTCCCGCAAATAGGACTCCACCAGCACTCTTCCAAGACACCAAGGCAACAGAACCATGAGGCCCGTCCCGAGAAAAATCCCTCCCGGCCAGGAGGTTCTCCACGGCAACCCAAAAGGAAAGCCGAGCCCCAAAACAAGAGCCAGTACAACCTGAATGAAAACCACTGAAAGCTCGCAACAAAAAGAAGAAGGTGGATGAATAGGAGACGAACCGTTCGCTCCAAACCTTAACGGCCGAGGAGGTTGCCACCAACACCCATCCAGGATAACATGCAAAAACTTCATTATGCCGGAGATCACGAAGACCGAACGCATTCTCAATTTGGTCTCTCTCCTTCTCGCTGCCCGTTGCCCGGTCCCCTGGCGGGACATTCGTGTTCAGGTAGCCGGTTATCAGGAGGATGACGATTCCACAGACCCCGAATCCCTTCGACGTCGATTCGAACGGGACAAGAGGGAACTCGTGCAACTGGGTATCGTTCTGGAGTACGTTCAGGACGATCTGGCCGAAGGATACCGTATCGTTCGAAGTCGATCCTGGATGGCCCCCCTCGACTTAGATGCCAAAGAGAGAGCTCTGCTGGGCGCCGTCGCACGGTCTGTCCGCTCGGACCGAGACAGCCCATTCGTTCGTCACATCCAGAGCGCGCTTCTCAAGATCGGGTTCGACTTCCCCGTCGATTCCGATGTATGGGACCCTGTTCCGTTCTCCTCCGCCACATCCGAAATCCACGATGAAGAGATGGCCAGAAATCTGGCCACTCTCGGTCAAGCGATCAACCGCAGAAAGCATGTCTCATTTCTTTACCAATCAATCAGCGCAACGGAACCGAGCCAACGAAAAGTCGCTCCCCACGGACTTTTTTATCGGGACGCATTCTGGTACCTCGTCGGTCACGATCCCAACCACGAAGAAATCCGTACTTACCGGATCGATCGCATCCAGAACCGACCCCACTGGCGAGGTGACGCGGAACGAGCTGATTTTGAGATCTCACCCGAATTCACGATAGATCGTTACGCGAAACGGCCGCCTTGGTCCTTCCAGGGAGAGACCGATATCCAGGAGGTCACCGCGAGAGTCCGTTTCGATGCCACCCACTTCTGGAGAGTCTGTGAAAGCGGAATGGCTCGTGAAGTACACCCCGACTCTCAAACCGCCGGAGAAGGGATCGCCATCTATCATGTAACCAATCCGGCAGCCTTTTTACGATACATCCTGGCCTTCGGAACTCACGCTCGAATACTGGATCCCCCTTCTCTCATTCTCGAATTGAAGGAACTTCTCCGAAAATCTCTAGAGCGTCTTTCCACCGCCGAACAGGAGGCTTCCGGGACGTGACCACCACCGTATCCAGTCGCATCGGTCGCTTGCTGGCGCTGATTCCCTACCTCGCTTCCAACCCAGGGACCAAGATAGCTGATCTCGAAGAACGATTTGGCCTCCCCTCCAATACTCTTCTGACAGAACTCGATCGCATCCTCCTGTGCGGACAACCTCCCTACCTTCCCCACGATTACATCGCTGTCGACCTGGAGGGTGATCGACTCTCCCTCCGATTTGCCGAGCATTTTCGCCAACCGCTGCGCCTCACCCTGAGCGAGGCCACGGCCCTGCTTGTAGCCACCCGCTCCCTTCCCATCGCCGCCGGTGGCCCTCTCTCCGATGCCGCCGAAAAACTCTCCCAACACCTCGCGAGCGCTTTGCCCACCGAGGACCGTAAATCTTTTGACCTCACCGGCCCTCGAATTCAAACTCCTTTTTCCAGCGACCGCAATCGCCGGATGCAGATCCTTCACGAAGCGATCGAAGCCCAAACAAACGTGATGATTGAGTATTACACCGCGGGCCGTGACGAGATGACCTCCCGCCAGGTAACTCCCTGGGCACTCCTGGAAAGTGAAGGGGAGTGGTATCTCGCCGGCCACTGTCATCAGCGCAACGCTCGCCGACACTTCAAAACGACCCGAATCCGAAATGTCGAATCGGCCCCAGGAGAGCCGGTATTTCCGGATTCCCCGAACGACCTTTCACTCGAGCAAGGCCTCACCGACTGGCGCAGTCGACTCGAAGAAAATGTCACTCTCCGTTTCGGGCGTACTTCCGCTCGTTTCGTACGAGATCGACTTCCCGCCCGAGAACAACACCCACTCCCCAACGGCGGAGTCGAATTGACCCTGGCCGTCAAAGGATTCGACTGGATCCTTCCCTGGATCCTCCCCTTTGTAAACGATCTGGAAGTTGTCCATCCACCTCAACTCGGTCAAGCGCTGGCAAATTCCTGCCGCGACGTGCTTTCTCGCTACGAGGATGACTCGTGAGTCTCCTCCTCACTTACTCTCTCGAATGTCTCTCCATCATCCTGACCTGCATTCTCGCGGGGCTGACCGGAGTCGTCATTAGCCGGAAGAAGGGTCGGGTGGGGCGTGCATTCGCTATTCTCGCTGTAGCCCTCTTCTGTTCTCCTTTCTTGTTTGACCGCTTCCCCGCGCTAACAATTCCCTTGGCCATTACCGAGGACCTTCTCAAAGCTTGCGGTTTTTTGCTGCTGGGAGTCGCTTACGTCGAAAGCTGGAATCGATCAAGTGGCCGAATCCTTTGTGCGGTTTTATCGGTGCTGAGTAGCTTCTATGTCCTCCTCCAGCCGGTCAGCCTGCTCTTTGTCGGCCAGGAATACTCCGACTCCTCCAATCGCTACGGCGAAAATCATATACTGCAATCTCATCCATCAACTTGCGTGCCTGCTTGTTGTGCATCCCTTCTTCTCTCGATGGGAATACCCGCGACCGAAGGGGAAATGGCCGTCCGATGTCGAACCAACCCTCTGGGCACGAGTTGGTCGGATGCGGTGCGCGCTCTTCGCGAAGCAGTTCAGGTTCGAAAACGGAATATCCAGTTCCAGTTTCTTCAAAATCTTACCGTGGAAGAACTATCCAAGCTTAGCCCACCTGGAATCCTGCCAGTCGAGGTGGGCGAGCGTCGACACGCGGTAATGTACCTGGGCATGACCGAGGATCAAACTCCCAGCATTCGAATTGGCGACCCATTGATTCGAGGTGTCAGGAATTGCACTCCTGCCCAGTTATTAGAAACATACCTTTGGGAACGAAGTCTACTTCGGGTGGGTAAGGATGCTCCCTGAAAGCTATTTCCTAGTCGGCGATGTCACCCATCCGGGACCCCTTCTGGTCACTTGTGAACACGCGACCAACCGACTTCCTGGCTCTATCCATATCGACGCCCACGAAAGCCACCTGCTCACCACTCATCGAGGATGGGATATCGGCGCGAGGGATGTAGCGGCCGAGATCATTCGCATGACCCAGTCGGTCGGTATCTTTTCAAGCTTTTCACGGCTTTACTGCGACCCGAACCGTGCGATCACCGATCCGAGTTGGATCCCCGTTGTCGTCGATGGTCACCCTGTCTCCTTCAATCAGAATCTCACTCCATCGGAGCTGGAATATCGACTTCAGACCTTTCATAACCCCTACCATGAGGCCATCGAGCGCACCATCGAAAGCCGAAAGACTAACCCCATCCCATTCTGGCTTCTTTCCGTCCACTCCTACACCCCCAAACTCGGCGATAGTATCCGAACGATGGAGGCTGGAGTTCTTTTCGACAAGCACGCTCTCGCCGCGCACCGACTGCGTGATTCACTGTGTCAACGAGGCCTCGACTGCGCCCTCAACGAACCCTACTCCGGCCGAGAAGGCCTCATCTATTCCGCTCGCCTCCACGGCAAGGCTCACGACCTTCTGTTCCTGGAACTCGAGTTACGACAAGACCTCATCGACACTCCGGAGAAAGCTCGCCGAGTCGCCCACGAGGTCGTCCACGCGCTGAACTCGATCCCCCACTCCCTGCATGGATAATCTCCCCGAATCCGGCATGAGGCTTCTGGCCATCAGCGATCTCCACCTGGAACGCGAACCCTCACGTCGCGCGATCGAGAATCTCGCGCACCACCCGAAGGACTGGCTGATCCTGGCCGGCGACATCGCCTCGAATCCCGATCTCTTTACCTGGGGTCTCGACCGTCTCAACGAGCGTTTCGCCCAAATCCTCTGGGTTCCCGGAAACCACGAACTCTGGACCCAACCAGAAGACTCCAAAAGTCTCCGGGGGGAATCCCGTTATCGTCACTTCGTCGAACTGTGCCGGGACCGAAATGTGGCGACACCGGAAGACCCCTACCTCCTTTGGCCTGGCCAAGGACCGAACTGTCGTCTGGTCCCTCTTTTTCTGCTCTACGATTACAGTTTCGGCCCCGATGGACTCTCTCCCGAGGAAGCGGTCACCTGGGCTCTCGAAGAGGACATCTTGTGCGCTGATGAACGGTTTCTCATTCCCGACCCACACTCCTCTCGAGAGGCCTGGTGTTCCCGGAGAGTCTCGATCACCCTGGAGAGACTCTCAGAAATCGACCCCGCCGAACCTCTCATCCTGATCAATCACTTCCCCCTCCGACGAGACCTCGTGCGCATTCCACGCATTCCCCGATTCATCATCTGGTGTGGGACCCGGAACACAGAGGACTGGCATCGACAGTTTCACACTCATGCGGTCGTTTCGGGTCACCTTCACGTTCGGGCCACGGACTGGAAAGACGGGGTCCGTTTCGAGGAGGTCTCGCTGGGGTATCCCAGGCAGTGGAATACCGATCGAGATCTATCCTCTTACCTTCGCCAGATCCTTCCCGACCCGGAATCGCCCCCTCCCGGTGGGGATAAAGCCCCCATCTGGCGCCGATAAACCGGCCCTTCAGCGGAGGGGAAAACCCTATCGGGACGATTTCTGACGAATCAATCGCTCGATCGTTTCTCGATCCTTGGCTTGGGGTGAAAGAGACAGATATTTCCGCAAATCTTCCACGACTCCCTCGGTCTTGCCCAATTTCATTCGGCACTGCGCTCGCATCTTATAGGCTCCCGCGAGCCCCGGATCCACGACGAGAGCCGACTCGGAATCGGCCAAAGCTTTCTCGTATTTCTGGAGCGCCAAGTAAGACAAACCGCGCAAGTAGTTGGCTCCACGAAGATTCGGACGAGCCCGTAGGACTCGATCGAAATCCACCACCGATTTTTCGTACTCCTTGATGAAGTAATAACAACGACCTCGACGAAGCAGAAGATCCCAAGTTCGGTTTCCCAACGAATAAGCCGCGTTGAAATCATCCACCGCTTCTCGCGGTTGATTCAAGATCATGTGCGCGATCCCCCGGCCGAACCGGGCCCGGCGCGATCGAGGCTGGATGCGCAGCGCCTGATCGAAATCGTTCAGGGCCGACCGGCCATCTTTCCGAGCATTGAACAACATGCCTCGATTGAGATAGGCGAGCAGATTGTTCGGTGACAGTTCGAGAGCCCGACCGATATCTCTCATCGCTGACTCGTACCTACGGGTCTGGCGATACACATTCGCTCGATTCACATAAGCGATCGAAAGTTGAGGGTCCAGATCGATCGCCCGATCGTAATCGGCCAGGGCCTTCTCATATTCTTTCTGAGCCGAATGTAAATTCCCTCGGGCGATGTAACCCATGGTTACTTCCGGATCCAAACGAATCCCCCGATCCAGATGCTTCCGCGCCTCCGAAAAGTCTTTTGTTTGAAGACACAGCAAGCCCTTCAGCACATGAGATCTCGAACGCTCCCGGTCCAACTCCAGAGATCGATCACAATCCTCGTGGGCTTCGGCATGCCGCCCCAACTGAAACCGGGCATAACCCCGATTGGTCAAGAGCACCGATTTCGGACCTCGCAACGGCCCCGTGGTTTCGAGAGCCCGACAAAAGTAACGTTCCGCCTCTTTCATGCGCCCCTGAGCGAGATACACCGAGCCCATTCCCGCCAAGGCATCTCTGTCATTGGGAGCCGTACTCAAGATCTTCTCGTACACTTCCAGGGCCCGCACGTAGTTCTTCCTGACGAGCCATTCTTTGCCCCTCTCAATCTGACTGTCCAGATCGGAAGTGGATTTCGACTCTGGCAATCCCGGAATTCTGGGATAATATCGACCGATCCTTTGCCACACGTTGGAATCCGCCCCGAACCGTTCGCGTAAGCTCCGGACCGCCCCCCCAGCCTCCTCGCGCCGAGTGTTACACAAGGCGATCCCGACCTCGATAGCCAGCTCTGGATCCGGTACGATCTGAGCCCACTCGAGGAGGGGCGGAAGAGACTCCTCCAACTGGATTCGGCCCAGGACCCGACAGACGAATTTAGCGATATCTCGCTCGGCCTGACTAAAAACTATCTTTTCCGCCCCGGAAGCGACTCGCTCCACAAGGGACTTCAGACCGTGCTTTCCGGAGAGTATCTCCACCGTCTGTTTGTCACGATATCCAGCACATTCAAGGCAGTAATCCTCGATCAGTGGACTTCCTGGAGCACGCCCGTTACGAGAAAGCCCCTCTCGCAAATCGCTCAGAATCTCTTCGAGTCGCTGGGCTCTCCACTGGAAAAGAGCCGATTGAACCGTTGTCACCCGATCGAGTAACGCATCCACCTCGGCTTCATTCACTCCGATCGCGCGTAAGCGCGAGAAGGCGTGACGAGCAAGCTGAAAATCTTTGCTACCCAGCGCGAGCAGACCGACTCGACGGCCCACCTCCTGACGCTTTTCCAGAAGATCTCGTTGCCGCGGATCGATCGATAGAGCTTGATCGAGAACCACCACCGCCTTCATATAAACATCCAGAGCCTGAATCCTCCGTTTCATCTGGCCGGGCAATTCACGGAGTTCGGGGCCGGGACGTTCGCTGCTCGAGGCCTCTTCATTGACGAGCCCGACCAGATCGACAGAATCCAATTCGGTCGTCACCCAATCCAGAGATTGCTGGATTTTCGCCCGATCTTTAAGGACTTCCCGGTAGCGGAACAATCCGATCAAAGAACCGAATATCAACCCCAGGAAAATCCCGGAGAAAACAATCGTCTTGTGACGAACCAACCACTTACGAAAAATTTCCAGGGGATGATAACTGGCTGACTGCAAGAGTTTACCGGCCTGAAAAGCTTGCAATTCTTCCTGAAAATCCTGGACCCGAGAATATCGATCTCCACGGTGAGTCGCCATGGCCTTCAGCACCACCGCTTCGAGTTCACGAGGTACACCCCCCTCGGGGTCCCGCTCCGAAGGAGGGATGAACTCACCCCGGACAATCCGGCCGAGCACTGCCGAGGCGCTCGTCCCACTATGAGGGGAAAAGAGGCATAACAACTCGTACAGAAGAGCCCCCAGAGCGTAGATGTCGCTACGAGCATCGACCGCTCCATGATCTCCTCGTGCCTGCTCCGGTGACATGTAAGCGGGAGTTCCCATGATCGTCCCCTCCAGCGTCAATTCGGGCGCGGCTTCCCTCTTATCACCGAGCACCAGATCGTAATTCGACTCCTCTATCGGGCCTCGAGCTACGCGCCCACTCTCGGAACCCAACTCCTTCCCGATCCCCCAGTCCATGACCAGCACCTCCCCGAAAGAGCCGATCATGATGTTCGCCGGTTTGAGATCCCGGTGAATAAATCCTCGGGAGTGAGCAAAGGCCATGGCGTCACAAACCCGGATCAGAATCTGGAGCAGACCGGAGGCTTCGTGGGACTCCCCCCGCTGTCTCTTCTCTCTGGCTTCATCCAGCAATTCGGCCAGTGTCTGGCCACGGATGAGTTTCATGACCAGATAAAGCTCACCCGTAGGCATCTGCCCCACCTCATGAACGGGCAAGATATTTGGATGCTCGAGTTGACTCGTGATCCGACATTCGTTCAGAAATCGTGCCCGACTCAGGGAATTGGAATTTTCCTTCGAGAGAATCTTGATCGCGACGGTTCGCTGAAGATCCGGGTCGAAACCGCTAAAAATTTGGCCCATCCCTCCCTTGGCGATCCCTTCCAGATGCCGATAGCGCCATCCTCCTCCGCTGAGTTGATCCGCCCGATCGTAGAGTCGCGTACCGAGAACCTCCTTTTTCGACAAAAAGAGCGTCCCGTCGAGTTCACTATCGGGAGTCGGTTCCGGTGTATGACCGCAATCCTTCTCCGACGATTCTCCCCCTGTTTTGTCCAGGATTTGCCGAACCTGATTCCGATTCAAACGCCCCTCGTCCACGAGCCACCGATCCAGAGCAAGATCCCGGGACACCTTCCGGGTTTCGGAAAAGGTATCCATGAGGCCGGCGAATTCCTCTCCGTCCAGAAATCCCTGATCCACCGCTTCTTGCAAAAATTCCCGGTCCGGCTCGGGGAGTGCTGAACTCAGATCCGGACTCACCCTATTCCACTCCCGACGAGGTGATCACCAGAACCTTCGTTCGCTCTTGAAGCCGAATACATCTCACTTCAAAATTCACTTCTCGCCGATCTGACGGACAAATTCCATGCGAGCCCTCGCCCCGCCTTTTTCCGGGAAAAAATCCAACTCGACCCGTTCTTCTCCGACCCAACGAAGGCG
>JASMLP010000191.1 GCA_030748635.1 Planctomycetota bacterium | reverse complement strand
ACGGATTACACTTCTTGCAGATTTCCTTTTCCCCCGCGCAACACCAGCACGAGAAAAAAGCGTTCTCATAAATTTTCGCCTGACGAGCCTCGTCCGCGGTTTCCCAGTCCGGAAAAGTCTCCTTGAGGAAGATCACGTCATGCTTGATGGGCGTATCTCCTCTGAATCCGCTCCTCTTCCACGCCTCCAGGGCCCAGTCGTCATCTTCGGCCAGTCGCTTCAGGAACGCGTCGGAATCACGAGCGGGAACAATCCGGTAGCTCAAGTACTGGCCCACCTCGACCCGAGCAATCTGGTACTCTTCCGCCCCCAGAGGGTTGCCACCCCACACGAAGATCGCAACGACCCCGATCAGCCAGCATCTCGCCATGATATCCACTCCACCCTGGGGACTTCACAAACCGACCCTTTCCAAGATTCGGATTAAGCGTATCACAGAAATCTCCTGATCAACAAATAAAGGCCTTCAGAACCTCAGCCAGGGGATCTGGATCCACCAGAGCCTGGAAGACGAGCGCAGCCGACCGCAAAACGCCCCTCGATCAGAACTCTTCATCGAACAAGACCGAAGCCGAGGAGCGGTGGAACCGCGACTCGACCAAATCCAAGTCTACGAGTCGGACTCGGTATCCCTATCGCACGCCTTCTCAGATTCGATCCCCGGATCTCCGGTCGGCACCACCGAATCCTGTTCGACCATCAGCATCACGGTCCGTTCGGGAGCCCGGGTCCGGTGTACCACTCCCCGCGGCACCAGAAATCCCTGCCGGGGCTCAAGGGTCACGGTCTCTTCCCGACCCTCGGTCCGGGTGGCGATCAAAAGTCGCCCCTCCAGCACGTAGAAGAACTCGTCCTCTTCCTGATGGGCGTGCCAGTGAAACTCCCCCTCGATCACTCCGATTCGCACCACGCTCTGATTCACCGTACAGAGACTCTGGTTGAACCACGGCTTCTCGCACGCATCGACCATCCCTCCGATATCGATCAACTCCAGATCTCCAAACGCGATATCGGTATGGATCTCGTAATGGGTCTCGTTACTCATCGTTCTCAAGGCCTCCTGGTGACGACAACTCGTTTTGAAACAGCGTACGACCGGTCTGCGCAGGAGTACAGAACCTGGGCTTCCACTTCGGCACTCGATCCCCGGCGAAGAAGAGGAATCAACTCACGAATTCGAGGATTCGATCGACCGCGTGACGAACCTGGGTCTCGGTGGTTCGGTGATTCATCACCACGAAGCGCAGCGTGCTCTGGTCTCCCAAAACGGTGGTCGAAAGCATGAGCTGACCGTCCTCGAGAGTGGTTTCCATGAGGGTGGTATCGCGAGCCGCCCTTTCGGATTCGGATTCTTCCCTCCGTGCGCAGTGTCGAAAGGTCACGATCGAGAGTTCCGGTTCGTCCACTTCCAGCCGGGAGTCTTCGCCCAGGAGTTCGGCCGCCAATCGAGCCAGCCGCATGTCTTCTTCGATCTGATCGACGAGCCCCTGCTGACCGGCTGATCGAATGACCATCCAGACCGACAGCACTCGCGCCGGCCGCGACAGTTCCGGACCCCGATTGAGGAAGTTCACCTCGTCGGTCGACAGATCCTTCAGGTAGCTGCCTTCGGCCGAGAACGCGCGTTCCAGCCACTCCGGATGGCGGACCAGGGCGCAGCCCACCCCCATTGGGCAGTAGAGCCACTTGTGAGGATCGAGCGTCAGCGAATCCGCCCGTTCCATCCCGCCCATCCGAGCGCGTCCTTGGGGCGTGATCGCGGCGAACCCGCCGTACGCTCCATCGACGTGAAACCACAGCTCCTGTTTCTGACAGAGGTCGGCGATCGCCGACAGCGGATCGACGGCCCCCGAATTAGTGGTCCCCGCGTTGCTCGAGACAAAAAACGGCAGCCGCCTTGCGCTCCGATCCGCCTCGATCTGCCGCTCCAGATCGGCGAGATCCATGCGAAACCGATCATTCACCGCGACCCTCCGAACCGCTTCAGGGGGGAACCCCAGAATCGCGGCCGCCTTGTCGAGCGAGGCGTGTCCTTCGCGGGACACGTAGATCGAACCTCGTTCCAGCACTTCACGCCCCCACTTCGCTCGGGCCGCGGCGAGTCCCACCAGATTCGCCATCGAGCCTCCACTCGTAAAAATCCCCGCCGCCAGCGGATCGTATCCCAGCATCTCGGCGATCCAGCGCAGCACGGTGAGTTCGAGCGAACACACGGTAGCGCCCCCGAGCCAGCTCCCGGCAAAGGGGTTGGTGCCCGCCGCCAGCATCTCTCCCATCGCCCCCGCGAAACTGGAAGGACAGGGGATATAGGCGTGAAACCGGGGGTGATTGACGCGAGTCATCCCGGGCACGACGCGATCAAAGAAGAACGCCAAACACTCTTCCAGGTCGGAGGGGCCCTCCGGCAACGGCTCATCGACCTGCGCCGCGAACCCCTCATGAGTTCCCCGCCGCGCGACCCGCTGATCGGAAAGCGTATGCAGATGTTCCACTACCCGGTCCACCAGTTCATACCCCAACCGCCGCATCGTCTCCGCGTCGGGATCGAGCGATCTCCGATCCACCTCGGAACGTGCGGGTCCGGTGTCGCTGGACATGTTCTCTTTCTGGTTCGGGGTAGGAGCGCGACGGATCGAAAGAAGACGCCGCCTGTTCGCAAAAGAATACCAATCCGAGAGAAAAAGACCGGGCAATCAGGATGATCTGAAATAAACAATCCCGCTCCGTGTCCCCTGTACACGAACTCGAATAAAGGCTGACACCTTTTACCCGGGTGATAAAAAAAAATCCGGATCGGGTGAGGATCTCGAAGGAATTCTGGCGTGAACAGGGCAGTCGAGAACCGTTCTCGACCTTCTTTTCACCCCTTCGGGAGTAAATATCATGGCCCTGAACGTATATCTCACCCTAAGAGCACCCCTTGAGTCCGCTTTGACTTCCTTTCGTCCCACCAACGCGTATATCGACACCCAATTCCAGAAAGTCAGCACGCACGATAAAGGTGGACATCATTTCACCCAGGCGCGTGAGAACATTGTCATTGAGTACCGACTGAATTCCCTTGTCGTTGACCAGGAGGAGATCTTCGAAGACAAAGAGCAGTGTTAAATTCGGGAAGGAAATGTTTCGAGCCTCAGGAGACGGCAAGCTCTCCGGTTACGGTCTCGGATATGAACCGGCGGGCCAAGTTTATTGAGGTCATGGAGTGGGTCCGAACCCGATTGTGAATCTGAGATCTCACTCGAAAGGGGGCAGGTCGCGGTCAATCACGCCGACCGCGCCCCCCGGGCGGCTTCCGACGCGACCTCTTTCTCGGACCCGAATGCTTGCGGCCCCCATCGCGAGGCGATTTCTCTGGCCTCTCCCGGGAAGAGTTCCTCGTGTTCCGACCGGACGGTTTCGAGGACGAATGCGGACGTCCGGACTTCGAAGATCCGGGCATCGCCGTGGGTAGATGCCACGGGTGATCGAGCACCACCTCGAGCGCTTTCCCCGTGAGCTTCTCGATATCACGCAAAAAGGCGGTTTCGGTTTCGTCACAGAAAGCGATGGCCACCCCTTCGCGCCCGGCGCGGCCGGTGCGGCCGATCCGGTGGACGTAATTCTCCGGGATATTCGGCAAGTCGTAGTTGAAGACGTGACTCACTCCGTCCACATCGATACCGCGAGAGGCGACATCGGTCGCGACCAGCACCCGAAGGTTACCGGACTTGAATCCCGCCAGCGCCCGCTGACGGGCGGGTTGGCTCTTGTTCCCGTGGATGGCGGCGGCCTCGACACCCGCTTGGACGAGATTCTTGGTGACCCGATTGGCCCCGTGCTTCGTACGCGTGAACACAATCGCGCTTTCGATCTCCGGGTCCTTCAGCAGATGGCGAAGCAACCGATTCTTGTCCGGTCGGGTCACGAACAGAACCTTCTGGAGAATGATCTCCACGGTCGTCGATTGGCGGTCGACCTCCACCCGCACCGGATCGTCCAGGAAAGCGCTGGCCAGCTTGACGATCGAATCGGGCATCGTCGCCGAGAACAGTAGATTTTGCCGATCTTCGTGGAGCAGTCGGAGGACCTTGCGAATGTCGCGAATGAAGCCCATATCGAGCATACGATCCGCCTCGTCCAGAACAAAGAACTCCACGTCATTCAGGTCGATATACCCTTGGTCCTGCAGGTCCAGCAGACGTCCTGGCGTGGCCACCAGCACATCGACGCCTCGCCGTAACGCCGCAACCTGCGCGCGCTGTTTAACACCACCGAAGATCACCAGATGATACAGATCGAGGAAGCGACCGTAGGTTTCGAAGAACTCCCCGATCTGAGCGGCCAACTCCCGGGTCGGGGTCAACACAAGAGCTCGAATGACCGGTTTTCCGGGAAGCGGATCGGTGGCCAGATGCTGGAGGATGGGGAGCAAAAAGGCCGCCGTCTTGCCCGTACCCGTCTGAGCGCAACCCAGCACATCCCGCCCCTCGAGCAACGGGGGGATGGCCTGGGCCTGGATCGGGGTCAGGGTCTGGTAGTTTTCGGCCGAAACCGCTCGTTGGAGGGGCTCGATCAGGTCGAGCGAATCAAAGGATGTCAAAAATATTCACCATTAGTGTGGGGGCAAAAACGATCCGAACCCGCTCACCAGCGGTTCCGGATCCGCTCAACGTTCCGCTACACGGACCGAACTGTCCAAACGGTGGAACGCAAAATCGGCCTCGGGAAAAAGGGGGCCAGCCGGAGGAAAAAGCCCTCCGAACGCTCGATCCTAAGTTCAGGGTAACGTCCTTGGCAAGAAGTGCTTACAAAAACTTCACGAATCGGGCCGGCGCCCTTTTTCGGAGGCCGGGCTGTCAAGTCGTGTCAAGTCGGTTATGGTGTGGATATGGGAACCACACGCTCCAAGTTTCTCCTCTGCCTTTTGCTCGTAACCGTCCCCACGATGGCCTGGGGCGACAACTTCAAATTCGGCCAATTCAACCCGAAGCGTCATCTTCGCTTTTTGAATTGGGGCACGAAAGAAATGACCCACAACCCGGACTTCTTCCTGGCCAAGTACAAGATCACCGGCGTGGGTTTCCTCGGCCGCAAAGCGCGCGAAAACTGGGTATTCAAAGCTCCCGGAATTTACGAAAAAGCTCAGGAAAAGGTAGAGCCCAAGCTGAGACAGTTCGTACTGATCACCCCGCAACACATTCTCATGGCCCAGCATTTCAGATTACGGGAGGGCGCCAAGGTCAAATTCCTCAACGAAGACAACAAGCTTGTTTTGAGGAAAGTAGACCGGGTTGACCACATCGAGGACGACGTTGCCATTGCTCGTTTTGAAACCCCCTTCGAGCCCGATGACAAGGTCACCCATATCCCCATCGCCACCAGACTGCCGAAACGACTTGCGGGCAAACACGCGTTTTATTTTGTCGGCAAATACGTACCCGAAGGCCATCGCCTACCGGGCGCTGGGGTCACTCGAATCGCGCGCTTTCTCAAAACCAAACAGTTCAAGATCCCGTTTCTCGGCTACAACCCCAAGCTGACCGAGGGCCCGTTTGCCAACGATGGCGCTCTGGGCATAGGCGGCGATTCCGGAAGCCCCACCCTTGTCGACCTCGATGGAAAACTCGGAGTATTGGGTGCCCACCAGACGGGTACCCTGGACCCCTGGACCGGCGCGGTGGTCGACCGGATCAACGAAAAGATCGCCCCCGACAAGATCTTGCTCACGGTGTCCGACGAAGGCGCCCCCTACTTCTCCAAAGACAAGGGTCTGGTCGTTTCTTGGAGACACAGGACCTTCTTTGACACCCGAAACGCTCATCACGCCACTCCCCTGTATTTTCACAATTTCTCCGACCGGGCAACGACCCTCACCTTGAGCGACGATTCGGAGTTCTTCGCGTTCTCCAGCGAAACCGTCACCATCCCCCCGGACGGAGGCACGGCCACGGTGAACCTCGTCTTCTCCCCCATCCGACCCAAGCTCTACCGTGTGAACATCACCGCCAGGCTCCAAGGAGAAAGCGACGTCCCCTTCCGAGGCGCGGTGCAGCAACAGTATGTAGGAAACGATCTCACCCCCGCGCCAGCCGAGGAAAAGTCGGCGACAAAAAAGTCGGGTGAGTAAACCCAAGAAATCCCTATCCATTTATGGATCAATGGCTTATGGATACAGGTTCCGCAATGTACCGAGCTTCACGAATCGGACTGGCACCCTTGTAGGCACCCTTGTAGCAGCAGCACCCTTGTAGCAGCACGGTTCACTTTGCCACAGATTCGGATCGAATCGAGCCTCGTTATCGAATGACTCGGAATTCGAATTGAGCTCTTTCGTTCGCGTCTGATAACGATTTGGAGTCCACTTTCAGCCTATACCCCTTGGGGTCCCTCTGATACTGAATCGGCCGGTCTGAAATGCGATCCGTGAGGTCGAGTTTCTCCCCGTCGAAGGAGAGGAGTGGGTTCAAACTCTTCGGATACTCATGATGTTCGTGTCGATGCCTCTCCAGCGCGAGAGCGATGCGCACCATTCTTCGTCGCGTAATGGCCCGATCCACTAAACCACTCATTGCTCCAAACGACGGACTCAACACGGCGGTCATCGGGGATTCAGACAGGTTTCGATAGTCGAAACCCTCCCGAGGATTCTGTATCGCTTGCTCAAGTAGATCCAGATAGACGCAATACTCCTTCATCACTCGGATGCGCGTCCATCCCCTGACGGAACTCACCTCCGCCCGAACGCCTTCCTCGTTGAGGGAGTTCTCCCCCCCGTCGAGAAGCGTCGAGAATATGAACATGCCTGAACCGGCCCGTTCCCCGATCAGGACCTGTCGATACATTTCATC
>JASMLP010000190.1 GCA_030748635.1 Planctomycetota bacterium | reverse complement strand
AAGGCCCGGTCTCAACTCGCTCTGGAACGTTTTGGGGATGTTCTCGATACGCTTGATGGATTCGAGATTCCTGAGGAACATGGGGGTGAAGTTTTTCTCCTGAAAGGGAAGGCTTTGCTCGGACTCGATCGCGGTGATGAGGCGATTGGGATGCTGGGAAGGGCGATATCGGCCAACCCAGAAGATCCGGCCGCGTACCAGTTGCGCGCTAAAGCCTATCTCGGGTTAGGGGACAACGATCGTTTTCTTCAGGATCGTCTCGTGGCGCGTAAGCTTCTGCGAAAATCTTCTGAGACCGAGTTGTCCGCCATTCGGGACTTGATGGGGAAGAAAGAGTTTCCTGCGGCCCTTGAACGGGTGCAGGCGATTCTCGAAGGGGATCCGGATCACCATGAAGCTCTCTACCTCGAGTATCAGGTCCGCCTGGAACTCAAGGACTTGAATGGGGCTTTGGAGGTGATTTCTCGTGCGATTACTCGGGGAGGTGGGCGACCGGAATACCGGATCGAACGTGCTCGTTTGTTCGCGCAGTTAGGCCATGAGGAAGCCGCGGAAAAAGACCTCGATTGGCTTGAAGGCAAGGGCTTCATGATCGGTGAGGTGTCGGCAGTTCGAGGAGAGATCGCCGTGGATCGTGGGAACATGGCGCGCGCGGTGGATTGGTTTCAGAGAGCGGAAGCGAATCAGTACACTCAGCCAGATCTCTATCTGGCTAGGGCAAGGGCTTACCTGAGCCAAAAGAGGTATGGTCGATCGATCGAGGATCTGGATCGTGTTTTTCGCCAGAAGAATCTTTCTCTATCGATACAAGCTGAAGCAAGTTATGTGCGTGGAAGGGCTCGCACTGAGGAAGGTCGCGAATTGAGTTCTGCTCGTGAAGATCTCGAAGCGGCAGGGGCGATGGGATATGACGCTTCCGGTATGGATCAGTACTTTTTGGGAAGAATCGACCTGAAGGAAGGTAAGCCGAAGCCTGCTCGGGAGCGGTTCGAAGCTCTGGTTCGATCGGGGATGACTCATCCCCAGATTCGCTACTTTCTTGCACAGTCTTATTTCGAGCTTGGAAATGTCAAAGAATCTCACCGGGTGGTTACCGAAGCGATTCACCAGTCTCCGTTCCAGGCGCGTTTCTTCCGCTTGCGGGGGAAGTGTCGACTTCAGTTGGAGCAGTTCGAGGGGGCGGAGGAAGATCTCGATAAAGCGCTTGCTCTGGATGTGGAAGATTTTGAACCTCTGGTCGGCTTGTTCTTCTCCTACATAGGGCAAGGTCGATTCGATCGTTGTCTGGATATGCAGGGCTTGGTCAACAACCTCTATGGTCGTGGGTGGAATGAGCCTGTTTCTCTGTTCGATCCGCGATCGACTGACTTTCTCTCTCGTTACGTCGAGGGGTATGTTTTTGAACAACCCAGAGTGAAGCTTTTGAAAGGGGAGGCGGAGGCTCGCAAGCTCTATGCTCGATATGTCTGGGCGCTGGAAAGTAGTGACAAGACGGTTCGGCAGGCAGCGATAGGGGCATTACGAGGTGCTGGAGAAGTCATGGTTCCATTGCTGGAGCAGCAACGGGAGGAAGCTTCTCAAGAGTTGCAGAAAGTTCTGGATGAGGCTCTCGATGGCATTGAAGAGGATCGACGTGCGCGTTTGCGACATGAGCTTTCGGCGCGACTCGTCAAGTTCTATATCGGTCGGGACGCGTCTTCTTTCGAATTTTTGGAAAAGGGCGGCAAGTCGGTGATCGATCGCCTGGATTCTCTCTTTCTGGATACGACCGAGGAGAGGGTGTTGAGGGATTTGGCCGCTCGTGCCCTGCTCGATTTGCGAATGCCTACTGCGTTTGCGAAGCTGGTCTCGGCCTGTGGGTCGAAAGATCCCTTCGTGGCGATCGTGGCTACCGACTACATGTATGGGGCGGGGTTCGCCTCGAGTTTTCAACGATTGCTCTCGTTTTTTGAGGACAAGGATCCTCGGATTCGCGCTCTGGCTGTGCAGCGAACTCCGTTCATGCCTTCGGAGGTCCAGAGGTGGCGCGATCGACTGCAAGACGCAGATCACCGGGTTCGGGTACAGGCCGCACGACGTTTGGCGCTCCGGGGAGATCGGAGTGGTATTTCTGCGTTAATGCAATCCTTGAAGTCGAACGAGACGGAAGTTCGGCGGGTTGGGATTCGTGGGCTGGGGCACCTGAAAGGAAAGGATAGTGTCGCAGCGCTTTCTGTGATGATAGAGGATGATGAACCGAGCCTTCGTCGCGATGCTGTTGTCGCCTTGTCTCAGCAAGGAATCTCGAATGCCGTGGGGCTGATGAAGTTGGTGGAGCGGGAGACGAGAAATGACATCCGGGCCATGGCATTGCTGGCGATCGCGCGCACCAAAGATAAGCGAGCACGCTCGATGATGCATGAGATCCTATTCAACGATGAAGCCAATGTCATCGAGCGAGGAGCCGCACTGCTCTATTTTTCGGCGACAAACGATTTTCTCGTGGTCGGGGAATTGCCGCAATTGCTGCAAAGTCGGGATCGGTTAGCTCGCATGGTCGCACTTTTCTCTATGGGGATGTACACGCGGGATTTCGCAAAAGGAAAGATCATAGAGAATCTAAAACACGAGGATTCCGCAATTCGTGCGGCTGCAGCTACATCTCTGGCTTATTGCAGTGGGGATGATGTGCGAGACGCATTATGGAAGAGAGTTGACGATCCTAGCGTGATTGTGGCGTCTGTCGCCGCAGGTTCCTTGACCTACCTTTTCTATCAGAAAGGGATTGAATTTCCCGATCTGTTCGAGCGACTCAAATCGAAACCGTGGTACGTGCGGCGGGGTACGGGCTTCGGGTTGCATCGCCTGGCGACTATTCATCCGAAGAATATCTCCGCCAAGAGCGCCAAGGAGCGGGAGGCGATCCGGCGACAGATACTGACGAGGGCGTTGGATTGGATTCCAGAAATGCCCGAACTCTACCGCGACCTTTCTCTCTCCTTGAGGGGTGCGGGGGAGGTGGATCAAGCTCTGAGGGTGCTGGGCAGGGGATTGAGGAAACATCCGGACGAGATCGATCTGCTTTTCGAGCGTGGGCAGGCGTATTTTTCCAAGAAGGACTGGTCTCGGGCGCTGGAAGATTTTCAGCGAGTTACCGAGGTGGACAGAAAACGGGTGGATGCTTGGTTTTATGCTGGAGAAGCCGAGCGGAAGAGAAACCGTTACGCGTCAGCTATCGATCACTACGATAAGGTGTTTTTTCTCCGGCCGAGTCATGCCGCAGCGCTGACTCGACAGGCTGAAATGCTTCGTCTTCTCAAGCGAGATGACGCCGTCCGATGGACCGATCTTCACGGGATGTCACACCGATATCTTTCCTGGGGGCGGTTGCACTGGGAAGTTGCTCGGCATCGAGCACGAAAAAAGATGGTGAACGATTGTCTTTTTCATCTGGAACAGGCCAAGAAGGGGAATGTGGATGTTGGCAAGGCCGCGACCTTGCCCGAATTTTCCTTTCTGGTCAGTGACTCGAATTTTCAGAGGCTCACAAAATAACAGCCCTTTCGGAGCAAAATGTTGAATACTCTGAGGGGTAATCGTTCCTTCTGGTCTTTTACTGCGACTCAGTTTCTCGGCGCATTCAACGATAATGCGTTCAAGCAGATGATCCTGCTGGTTGCAGTGGACGCTTCCTCGTCCGGGGGAATTCAGGCCCTCGCGTCCGGTCTTTTCGCGTTGCCGTTTATCCTCTTCTCCGGTGTCGCGGGATGGCTTTCCGATCGTCATGGAAAGCG
>JASMLP010000189.1 GCA_030748635.1 Planctomycetota bacterium | reverse complement strand
TCTTGCCAGTTGCAGCGACTAGCACGTTCCATCATAGAGATCAAACGACGGACCTTGGAACTACGTCTTTGCCGGGCACGGCGCACGGCGCTCATTCGGGCCTCTTCGTCCAGTTCCGGGTTGAACCGCTCACCATGTTGTGGTCGAGAGTAGCAAATCCATAATTTTTGATCAAGCAAAGGTGTGGAATGGCCTCCCGTTTCACAGGTATGACCTTCAGGTCATGAAGTTCATCCATCTCTTCGGAATACGGGTCCAAGAACATCAATCAGCCCACATAACTTTCAGAAATATTTTCTGTGGATAATCCCGAATTCGTCAGATAAGAACGACCGTACCACGCTCGACAGACAATCGGACCGAGCAAAACCATGAGAACCGCTCCCGCCGCCCCCGCCAGAACGTCTACCAGGTAATGATAACGGAGATACACCGTGGAAAAGATCAACAAACTGGTAATGATTCCGAAAGGAACAACCGTTTGGCGGGCATACCGAAAAGCGTACACCAAGACGATCAACGTCGTCATCGTATGTCCGCTTGGATAGCAATCTCGTTTGATGTTCTCCATCTGATTCAGAAGCCACATGAAAAAGTCGCCAACGGCCAACCCATGAAGTGGGGTTTGAAAGATCTGATTAAACCGTGGACCCGTCGCAGGGACGAGAATGTAAAGGAGATAAGTCATACAAAAACTGGCGGGAATAACAAAAAAGACCTCGTCGATCACCCCGTAAAGCTTTTTCCGATAAAGAGCGATCCCGAGGGCCAGCGGCAAAAAATAGTAGGTGCAATAGGCCAGCTGCAAAAGATCGACCAGCACTGGATGATTCCACCGCTCCAGACACTGAGAAGCCTGAAAACCGAATATCCATTCATCCAAACCGATCAAAACGGGATCGGCCAGTTCGGGGTGAATGCATTCAATCACATTGCCAAGTTCCGTAAAAGCGCCAAACACCGTCACATTCAACAGGGCGAACCTCGCGATATAAAACTTGCCGCGGGTGCGAGGCAACACACGCGATATCCCCAAAAACAGGAAGACGACCGCCCCGTGCAAGGCGACATGCCAGCCCCAATCTGGAATTCGTTCGCGCGAAATAACGATCAAAAAAGCGACGACACACCAGTAAGCGAGCAGAACAGGATCTTCCGGACCACGCATACCCCATCGGCCGAAACGGACCGTCTGCCAATCTTCAGGTTCGCGCCCCATCCCTCCTCACTCCCAAAATTTCCTAAGAGGACATCCTTCGGGATTGCCAACGTTTCAACGATCTCGGTGGGCCGAGGATTTCAGCGTGCAAAAGAGCTTGCTGAAGAGGATTGATGCCTACTCCGCCGGGAATCAACGGAGAGGAAGAGGTGCTCTCCGGGGCAACTCTTCGAACATCCCTTTGAGCCGAACGCTTCCTCGGCTTGGACCGAGAACGACGAGGACTTGTGCTCGGAGCGATGTGTTCCTCGAGAGAAACCCGAACGGAACGACCGATATTATCTCTGACCGAATTATGAATGTGCTCCTGGACATGCCTGGAAACATGTTGCTGCACATGTTCGGCGACCCCCCGGTCATTTCGGATCGAATTCATATCGGGATCCACTTCAATGTTCCCTGCCAGGCGTTTAGCCTTCGTCTGCTTGACCTGAACCTCGCGGTAAGCGGCTGGATCCGACCTCTCGGGTACCCGTAGAGATTGCCTGCGTTGAGGGACTCTTTCTAATCGAGTCCTTTCGGACTGAACGGACTGGCGGCGCTTTTTCCACCGCTCTTTCGGACTGTAGGGATCGGCCGTTTCAGACTCCTGTACCACCAAAGTCTCCAGCGAATCAGACTCCTCGTCCCACTCTCGCTCCATTTTCTCGATTCGGTCGCGAACGGAACGATCAGCTCCCTTGTAGCTCGCTATGAACTTTTCAACCACCGCCTTGATGGCCATGAAGAACAGAATGATTGCGAAGAAAATCAGCTCCGCAATAGAGCCGTCATCCATCAGATCCCTCCCAGATCAGGACTTGGAATTGGATTCACCGTTACCGGATATCGAACTTCGCATCTGAGTATCCGCCTGAATATTGCGAAGAGAATAGTAGTCCATAACCCCAAGATTCCCATCCCGGAACGCCTGGGCCAACGCTTTGGGCACCTCCGCTTCCGCCAGGATGACCTTCGCTCGGTTCTCGTGGATCTTCGCCTTCATCTCTTGCTCCAGCGCGACGGCCATGGCCCGACGCTCTTCCGCCTTGGCTTGAGCGATTCGCTTATCCGCTTCGGCCTGATCCGCCTGCAACTGGGCTCCGATGTTGTCACCGACATCGATATCCGCGATATCGATCGAAAGAATTTCGAAAGCCGTTCCCGAATCGAGACCTCGAGCCAGAATGCTCTTGGAAATACGATCTGGATTTTCCAGTACGTCTTTGTGACTTTCAGCCGAACCGATCGTGGTCACGATCCCTTCGCCCACTCGAGCCACCACCGTATCCTCGGTCGCTCCACCAACAAGCCGATCGATATTCGTTCGTACAGTGACGCGAGCCTTGGCCTTGAGCTGAATCCCATCCTTCGCGATCGCATCAATGGTGGGTCGCCCAGCTCCGACGCTTGGGCAGTCGATCACCTTGGGCATCACGGACATTCTCACCGCCTCGAGGACATCCCGCCCCGCGAGATCGATAGCCGCACAACGTTTCCAGGGGAGCTCGATTTCAGCTCGGTCCGCAGCGATCAACGCGCGACACACGTTGGGTACATTCCCACGAGAAAGATAGTGAGCTTCCATATCTCCCACCGGCAGATTGAGCCCCGCTTTGCGCGTCTGAATATAGGACCGGACAATGACCATTGGAGGCACTTTTCGAAATCGCATGAAAACAATATCGAGAAGAGGCACCTTGGCCCCAGCAGTCCATGCCTCGATAAAAAGACTGATCGAGGTAAAAACCATGAATGCAGAAACCAAGAAGAACAGAACGACGATGAAGATGAATCCCCAAGAAATCACCTCGCCAAGAGTCCCTACCACCAACAGCATATTGAAAACAGCCGGATCAAGCATCTGCCAATCACTCCTAAACTAATCCACCACCCGGGAAGACACGAAACAGCTAAGAGTCTAACGATCTTTCGCTTCTCGAACCACTACCCGCATTCCCTGGACCTCAACCACCTCGATGGGGCATTCGGCCTCGATGAATCGATTCTGACTCACCACATCGATTCGTCGTCCCTCGACGATCCCTTTTCCTGCCGGTCGTAACACAGTCACGGCGGTACCAGTTTTTCCTACCAACTCGGACAAGGAGCTATCCGCAGCTACATATTCCTCCACATCCTGCTGGGACTGAAGCAGATGCGATCGAAGAAACCTCCACGCGACAACCGGCACAGCGACGACCGCGAAGACGATCATCCCCACTCCTAACCAAGGGGTGGACAGTGAAACAAAGCTCTCATATATCGAGTAGCCCACCGTAAAAAGGCCGATGATTCCAAGAAGGCCCCCCGGAACGAAGAGTTCCGCAAAAAGCAAGAACAGGCCTAATACATACAAACCCAGGATCGCTGGCAACGCCATCTAACGCTCCTCCTTCTCTTCCTTCACCACAATTCGATTGCCTCCAACCGAGATCACTGTCACAGGAGTTCCGGCATCGACAAATTCGCCCTGGGTGGTCACTTCCAAAAATTCCTCATCGATCACCGCGGTGCCGATAGGCCGCAACATGGAATCCGCTCGGCCGGTTCGACCGATCCACCGAGACCTCGAAGAGTCCACTGCGATGCTCCCACCTGCAGATCCAATCTCCTGTTGAAGAACCACTTTACGAAAAAGGGCGGATTCACCGAGAAATCGAAATGACAAGACGATCAAAAAGAAACCCGCCATGAGAGAGGATCCCACCCAGAAAAGGTTCGTCTTCAAAATTTCCACCTGCCAGGGTTCCGTGGGAACCGTAAATCTCTGCATCGAAAGAACGCCACCCGCGAAAATCATCAGCAAACCGAGCAGTCCAGGAATTCCAAAACCTGGAAGGACAAAGATCTCTACCAGGAGGAATACAAACCCCATAAAGAAGATGAGAACATCCATAACATCGGCCAACCCCATCAAGTGGCTGCTGCCAAAAAGGAGGATCAAAGCCAACGTCCCCACGATTCCAGGAACACCCAGCCCTGGAGACTGAAACTCGGTCCAAAGTCCAACAACTCCGATCAGGAGTAATAAAGAAGCGACCCCCGGACTGGTCAAGAACCCGACAAGATCTTCGCTCCAGGTCGTTTGCAAACGGACAATGACCGGATTCGTGAGCCCCAAAGCTTGATGCAACTGTTCATCGGTCTCGATAAGCGACTGACCCAACCCCAGCTTCACGCATTCCGGACCGGTGAGAGTCAGCAATTTGCCTTTGGCAATGATGACGCGTCCTACGCGAAGGTAATTGTTGACGATCCGATCCTGCCCCTTGATCTCTCTGATCCGATCATCGACTTCCTGACGGGACAGGTATTTCTTCTGGAATGAGCGCTCCTTCTCCGCTTCGACAAGAACCTCGCACTCCACCACCTCCATGTCCTTGTCCACCATGGCGACGACCAAATTGCCCGGATATCCTTTCTTCTCGGCCCAGGCCTTGGCCGTGGTCCTGAAAAAAGATACATATTTCTCTCCCAGCGCCTCGGCTCCACCAGTCCCGTACGAGACCGGCGCGGCCGCGCCCATCGTGGCGTTGCTACGCAAATAGATTTCATCACAAGCAACCGACATTACAGCGCCGGCCGAACCCGCCCAATCGACCACATACGTGACAGTTCGGACCCCGTTACGACTCGCCCGATCCAGATGCCGAATGATCTCCTTCAAAGATGCGACGCTCCCTCCGGGAGTATCCATCCGCAAGAGGAGATGACTGGCCTTTTCGTCAATGGCCCGGTCCACGGCTCGTGACACCAACACGACCATGACATCGTTGACGACTCCCTTGATCGGAACCTCCACGAGGTGAACGCTCGGGATAGCTTGCGGGGTTCCGTCCGGAGAGTTTAGGTTTTCTTCCTCCCCAACGGCCTGCATGGACGAATGGGCGATCACGAGACCGAGGAGAATCGGCAAAAACCCGCAAAAATGACTCGACCATCCAATCCAATTTGACAACCGCTTGGTTTTCAAAGATTTCTTGACCGAGTCAGAAAGAATATTGTTCATTATTGTCATACTTCCCATGCTAACCCACTTGGCAGTGAGAGGGTACACCACGTCATTCCCTCCTGCCAACCCTTCAGGCATGAGCACTCCGGTTTCCCCCCTTCCCCTGGTACACTTCTGAATAACCAATTTATGAATCGCCCCGAACCTCCCCATTCATTCGATCCCCCACTCGGGGACGACCCCGATCCCTGGAAACCTCGTATCAAAAGACCCCGAACCGAAATCGGCTCCCCAGCGAGTATCGATTCCGTCTCCGGGTCGGCTGTAAATTCTTCTCCAAACGCTCCAGCTACCCCGAAGTCGGAATCGCCCCGCCCGTCGCCCCCCAAGACTCCTGAGTCATCCGAGCCCAAGAGTCTGGCCGACCAACTACCGACTCCCATCGCCCTGCCACTTCAACAGGCCGACCGCGCGGATTCACCCCGCGTACAACTCGATGCGATCTTCCTGGCCTTTCATAATTTCCACCGCTTGATCGGCGTTATTCAACTCGCCCGTTACTTGCGAAGCCCAGAAAACATCCCTTCGCTTTCTGACCTGGTCACCAACCTTCGCTCTGCCTCCACCTCCTCCTGGCAAGAATTCCTGACCCACGCATCGAAAGTTTTTCCCGGTGAGGATCCGATCGGGCAAACAACTTCCGGCTTTTTGAACCGTGCCGAGACCGAATGCCTCATGGTGATTCAGGATGTCATCGAGGGGAAACACCAACGAGACGAATTAGGACTGATCTCTCATTTCATCCATTTCATCCATACCAGTTCAACCGGGCTCCTCCATCTGCCCGCCCGCCGTCTTCGAGACCACGCTCGATTTGCTCGTGATCTGCTGGATCAGATATTGAACGAAGCCCACTTCTTGACGAGATTCCAACTCATCCAGATCCCTAGGGCCGACGAGAAGGAACCTGTCCGACTCCTCCGGGGTTCTGATCCCTGGGAACCGAGCCAGCCGTTCGAATCCTCGACTCTTCCCGGAGACTTGGGGCCAGGCCTCTACTGGCACGACTCCCAAACACACCATTTTCTCTCTCTCCATCCACTCGCGATCGCTCTTCCTCAATTTTCTCCTAACCAGTCTCCATCTCAAGACTCTTCATCCCCCAACTACGAAGTCTTTTTTTATGAGGGGCACTCCTCTCAACGTGTTCATTACCAGGGCCAGGACAAGAGGATCGTCCTTCGTGAATATCGTCAAGATTACGCCAAGTTACTGACAGGCAAAGGGCTCGAATCCCGAAGCGGAACCGCGGAGACCTCTTCGGAGTTTCTTGCCGCCATTCATTCCTGGACTCAACACGAACTGGACCGGATTCCCGCACCCCTTGGGGGGAGATTTGTCGGCAGACAAGACCCCATCGCCTCTCTCAATCACTTCGTTCACCTCAACCACTCCGTTGCGTTTCTCCTTTGCAGTGA
Source organism: Planctomycetota bacterium (assembly GCA_030748635.1). GTDB lineage: Bacteria > Planctomycetota > JACQVV01 > JACQVV01 > JASMLP01 > JASMLP01. The sequence continues at coordinate 29,457 of JASMLP010000189.1, read as the reverse complement.
GCCTGGAATGGGCAAAACAACGCTCCTCAGCACCCTCGCGGCTCAATGGCAAGAGGAAGGGCATGGTGTTTTCTTCCTGGACATGGACCAAAAAGAAAACCCCGACCCTCGGCGTCCACTGGCTCAACTTTTGCGCAACCCGGAGCGTCTCGAGTCCACTCTCAACAGTGTCGTGCGAGATCTCGGCCCCTCGGGAAACCGACTGGTCCTCCTCATTGACCATATCGATCGCACTTGCCCTGATCCTCAATTTCCAGCCCGCCTTTCTTCCTTTCTCAGCGAACTTCGCCACTACCAACCTGTCGTCAAGGTGGTTCTCGCCCTTCGTTCAGCTCATCTCGATCGCTTCCAGGTTGCCTTTCGAGATCTTCCCGACAATCTATTCGCCCAACGATCGCCACGACATCTACATCGGCTTTCTAGCCCCGAACGTGAAGCCCTCTACGAAAACTTACGAAGTCACTCGACTCAACGCCCGATCACCCCTTACTACCTCCTCCGAGAAAGAGCGAAATCGCTCATTTCTCATCCAGACCTGGCCCGCGTACTCGCTTCCACATATGCCGGCAAGGAGATCCCCGAACGCCTTTCCCTGGAGTCTCTACTCGAAGATTTCTGCCGACGTCGTATCTTCTGTGATCGACCACGCCGGCATTTCGTTCGCAGTTTCCTGAAGCTACTCTTCAACGCCAGGCACGAGTCGATATCTTTCGATGAGCTTCTGGAACAGGGTTCATCCACGGTAGTCGATTCCATTCTTGATTCCGGCATTGGAAACCGTTCTGCCAGCCCCTTGATAGATAACGGCTCTTTGGAACGCCAAAGGATCCGACAGGGGGCCGAGGAGATCGAACTCGTTCGTTTCTCCAGCCCATCGATTCTTCACTATCTACTCTACCTGCAAGAGTCGAGAGACCGCCCCTTCGACTTGCCCAAGTTAGAAGCGAACATTAAGTCACAACCGACCGACACCTACTTTGATGGTCTTCTTGTCCACATACTTCTCTCCCTGATCAGCCTCAACGAACACCCTTTTTCGCAACAAATTCTTACCAACGCTCACCCCTCCTTGATCCAAGCCCTCCTCCGCCTGGCCAGATCCGCCGATCTGTATTCCACTCGCCCCAAAGTACGAAACGCACAGATCAAGGACATCTTGCTCGAAGCGATCCTGAAGAACCCTTCGGCCTCGATATACCCGATCCTCTTCGTCTTCCTGGATCAGAAGGACAAAGCGGGAAATCCTGAAGAAGCGGCGCAACTTTGTGAACGTGCTCTTCCCATTTTCCGGAATCATTTCCCATTCCCCGAAGACGAAGCCCTCCTCACCGCGCGGGCAGGACGCGCTCATTCGCAAGCGAAGGATTTCCGTCGTGCCGCTCGCAGATTCAAGGACGCGATCAAATTGTACCGCAAAGGAGATCGTGCCCCCGAAGCGGCCCTCCTTCACTTGGACCTGGCTCAGATTGAAGAGGAACTCGATCGCCCCCGAAAAGCCTTGTCCTGGATTGAACGAGGCCGTGAACTCCTGCAGTCCTCCGCTCCCTTATCGCAGGCGCTCCCTTTCTACCACGCTCTATTCCACCACGAAACCAAACACGGCTCTCCAGAGAAGTCCTTCGATCACCTATCGGCTGCCCTCGATATCGCTCTATCCGCCAACATTCCCGAAGAAATCGCTCGATGTTACCGAAACGGGGCGCAACTCGAAGAAACCCTTCATCACCCGGAACGAGCCCTCAATTTTCTTCGCAAATATGAACAGTTAGCCCAGGAAACCAACGATCTTTCCTGGTTGGCCGATGCAAATCATCGTATGAGTGAAGTCTTGCGGGGTGCTGGCCGTTCAGCGGATTCATTAGCCGCTTCTCAGCGAGGGATCGATTTCCAGTCCCGACTCGGTTCAGGAACTGAACTCGGGACCATGATTCTCTCCCACGCGAAGACTTTACAGGAGATCGAATCCTTTGATCACGCGCTCGTTGAATACAAGAAGGCCGCTCAGATCTTCGAACTGGGGCGAGATACCGTCAACCTTTCTACCGCGATTCACCAGTCCGGCAACGTCCATTATGAAATGGGCAATGAAGATCTGGCTTTAGAAGCTTACGGAAAAGCGCTCGAATACCGGAAACGAATTCAAGACAACAGAGGAATTGCCGGCCTATACCACAACATTGGCATACTCTACCGGGGGCGAGGAGATCTCGGTCGCGCACTCGAATATTACAATCGCTCCCTGGCCATCAAGGAAGAACTGGAGGACGCGCCCGGACTCGCTCACACCTACGCAGCCGTGGCTCTTGTGCATGCTGCTCAAAAGGATTTCGTGGCGGCTCACAAGGAAATCGACCGCGCATTCGATTTATCTGCACAAGGGGGTTCTCCTCAAGACAGAGCGAACTGCCTGACCAGCAAAGGACTTCTTCTCGCACGAGAAGAGCGATACGAAGAAGCCATCCAATGCCAGGAAGAGGCGGCCGAGATCCTCCGGGAGGCGGGGGATTTACGGGGTCTATCCGCCTCCTACAACAACATCGCGCTGGTTCAACAATCCCGGGGAGACGACTATGGCGCTCTCAAGATTTTCGAAAAAGCGGCTGAGATTCAGGATCGGATTGGCGACCAACGCGGACTCGCCGCTACCTGTAATAACATCGGAGTGATTCATGATTCTCGTGGGCAATACGAGAAAGCGTTGCACTATTACAAAAAGGATCTTCAGATCACCAAGAACCTTGGAGATCCCCAGGGGTTAGCCACCTCGTATCACAATATCGCCATCCTTCATTTTTCCAACCGGAATTACCCCAAAGCCCTTCTGAACCTGGAACGCTGCCTTCCTATCTATGAAAACCTCGATCTCTCTGAAGAGGTCGCGGCGGTGCACAAGAAAATCGAGATGGTCCGTAAACAGATGTGATTCAGCCGCCTCAACGGTCGCCAGGCACTCTCTTTTTCAACGAGCCTCGTAGAGAAAGTGGACCACCTAATCGAGTCACCTGTTCGAGAATCCGCGCACGCACCTCGTCACTCAACTCTTCCAGAGACATCGAGGCCCAGGTTCGGTCCGTTTCATCGAACAATGTCCAGAACCGTAGTAGATTTTCACACAAACCCAATTCGTCCTGACGGGCAATCGACGCTCTTATTTCGATTAAACCTCGAACACGCTCTCGTAAATTTTCCAGCCCTTCTCCCGAGTGAGGTTCTGGTGGAACAGCGGCCGAAAGTACTTGCATCGCCCGACTGGAATCTCCGCCAGCCTGAAGAACCGCACCAAGAGCCAGGGGCGCATCCTCGCTGAGAGGATTTTGTTCCTCTTTGCGATCGAGCAAACGCAAGGTCAAGTCAAGATCACCCAGCGCATAAGCGGCCACCACTGGAACCGGGGCGTGTCGAAATGCCAACCGCTCCTGCGGAGTCATCAACGCGAGAAGCGCTACGAGACGTAAACTTCGGTCTTCGAACTTCCTGAGAGTTTCCATCGCACCTTGACGAGCGATTCTTCTCAGTCGACTGCGATCCAGACGATTCCTTGGGGCACCCGTAACATTCTCTTCCCTCCCCAGTTCACCTCCGGAAATTTTTCCGGCCCGTTGAGCCTGTCGCCAAGTACGTATCCCCGAACCGGAACGGGCCAGCGAGGGAGCCTGGGTTCTTAAAATATCGACCCGTCCCGAGCGGGTCAAAGCGGCCACCTGTAGGGGTCCATCTTCGCCATCAAATCGCCCTAGAAGCGGTGGCCCCGGGATGGAGGATCCCAACTGAAACCCTCTCCACTTTTTTGGCCCTTCCAGATCGAAAAGGGACAGTTGCCCCTCCCGGGTTCCCACTGCGATCTTTCCTTCATCCAAGCCCACTGAACCCAGAACGGCCCCCCGAGCATTCCAGCGGTTCAGGATCCGCCCCGAAGCGTCGATCTGGTAGACCCATCCCGCGGTAGACCCGACCCAAACCTTACCATCCCGTGCACTTGGAGCCCCGTAACACCGCCCATCAAGCTGGACCGTCCATCGTCTTTTCCCGATTCGATCCACGGCAATAACCTGCCCATTCTTGCAAGCGACTACCAGGAGATCAGACTCCTTTCCAAAGGCGCACACCCCACCCGAACTCACGGCTCCTAGCGGATGCGTCCAAAGCGGTTTCCACTGCCCCTCTTCCAGTCGAAGCGCATAAAGGACACCGTCCCCCGAGGCCACCACGACTTCTGGTAGTGAATCGCCATCGAGATCCAGGATTTCTACCTGGCCATCGAGAACACCGCGGGTTGCGAATCGACTGAGGACCTTTCCTGTTCTGCCTTCCAGTCTATACAGGTGAAAATCACGACTTCCGACCACGATCTCCGGTATCCCATCCCCATCCAGGTCCCCCACTGAAGCTCGAGCATAGATGGCATCTCCGGTATCGATTTTCCAGAGTATCTTTCCGCTGCTACCTTCCAATGCGTAGACTTTTCCATCAAACGATCCACAGATGACGTCTGGATCGCCATCCGCATCGACATCCGCCGCGACCGGAGTGGCACCTACAACTCCACCGGTCCGAACCCTCCAGAGCGTCCTTTCCGTCGCCACCTCATAGGCTGTGAGCCTCCCTGACTCATCCCCAACGACGATTTCGGGGAGACCATTACGATCCAGATCCGCATGAAGCACACCCCCACCGGCCTGAGATCCGAGATGAACGGCGCGCCTCTCGAACGTGGGTTCGATGGAAAAGCAAAGACCACGCGACCCCTGTGTAGCCAACAAGATCTCAGGGGTTCCATCCGCGTCCAAATCCGCACTACAAGGGGTCGCATACAAAGATTCCCTGACATCGATACCCCAGAGTTTCTGACCCGTCCTACCCTCGAGTGCGTGCAAAATCCCCCCATCTTCGACCGCGATGAGATCAGGAACTCCGTTCCCGGTAACATCCACAAGCGCCATCCCACCCATCACCGAAGATCGAGCCCTGAATACCCAACGTTCCGTCCCTTCTCGAGCGGCATACGCTCTGATCGAACCGTCTCGGCATCCCAAATAGACGAGAGATTCAAGTGACCTCGAACCCTCTACCAGAACAGGCGAACAGGGTCCTGCGCCCGCGGTAGGAATAGACCACCGCTTCTTGAATGTTCTACTGTCGTAGCATTCCAGTCTGGAAACGGCGGCGGTCACGGAAACAAGAATTTCAGGAGAACCATCGCCATCGACATCACCGACTGTAGGCGACGCCTGCACCTCCCCCTCGACATTTCGATCTTCCCACAGTACGCGCCCCGTTTCCGGAGAAAGGACCGCCAGATGCCCACGAAGTGTCCCCACCACAATTCCTGAAATCGTCCCCGACTGCCCATATAGAGCCGCCGTCTGCGCATAAATCTCACCGGAGAGCTGACCGGTCCAGAGGGGCAATCCTGTCGCACCACTCACCGCATGTACACGGCCTTTATAGTCCCCAAAAACATGGTCTAACACACCATCCCCGTCCAGTTCGACAGCCCGAGTCGAAGCCGCGATCCTCGCGCCTCCCCGATAACGCCACAGTGGGGTTCCTGATCGACCCGACAGGGCGTAAAGATTCCCATCCCATGCTCCGACAACCACATCAAGAAAGCCGGTTCCTGCAACCTCCGTCATCGTCGGAGTCGCCAAAATCCGTTGGCCAAGGTCCCGTTGCCATCGAGGTTTTCCGGTCATTCCATCCACCAATTGGATACGCCCGTTTTCTTCGATCCAAACCACCTCGAGCTTTCCGTTCCGATCAACATCTCCCGCCACCGGGGACGAGATGAGTGCGGACCCACTTCCCACCCAATTCCATCGTTCACGCCATAATCTTGGAAGAGTGATCCGCACCGTTTCTTCGGGTTCCAAAACTTGGGTCTGGATAGATCCGGAGAAATATCCAGCCTTTTCAATCTGGATCCGGTAAAGACCCGGGGAAACCCGAAACGCAGCCGGAGTCATCCCCTGACGGACCCAGTTCGTCTGGCCCGCGCGCACCAGAGACATTCGACTCTCCGAGGGATCGGAGAGGATTCGGAGCGGCACCCTGATCGGCTCCAATTCACGATGAAGCGAGAGAGTCTTTCCGGCAAGAACCTGCACCGTTTCTTTGTAAGTATGAAACCCAGGGGCACGTATTGAAATCAGATGAGAACCCGCGGTCAGGGACCACTCCTCGAGCGGCAGAACCATCCGATCTGCTCCCCCATCGATCTGAAGACGAGCACCCGGAACTCCTGGTGTTTGGACCGACAATTTTCCGGTGCGTGAGTTCAACCGCAGCGAAATGGATCGAGTCGCTTCCCTCGTAATCTGAACGGTTCGCGGTCCCGAATCTTCATACCCCTCTCTGGAGACTCGGATTTCATGAAATCCGGGCAACAATCGAAGCGTTGTCGGCGTTTTCTCCGATCGTTTCTTCCCATCGACATGAATCCACGCCCCCCCCGGAACACTATTCACCACCAGTTCGCCTGTTTCCTCTGGCAACGAAATCGAAATTCGATGAGAACCGATCCAGAGCCCTGAGAGGACAAAATCCCGATCTTCGCGCCCAGAGCTTCCGATCCGCACCGAACTGTCCGTTCCTCGTTTCAATGGGTGATTTTCAATCGGAGTCTGGCCGACCAACTTCCCGTCAATCCAAACATTAGCACCCACCGGATCGCTTTCCAAATCCAGGTGGGGAGCCGCAAAAAACAAAGCCCAGGCCGTTGCCAAGCCAACTCCAAATATCGTTCCGGTCAGGTAGCGTCCTCTGGTTCCCGTCGGTTTCATCGATCCTTTTCGTCCGCTTCCCGCCCAACTCGAGCCGTGACCTCGCCTTGGTATTGCAAGGTGGTTTGATCCACAAGCAAGGATCTCGCCTTCACCCGATGTTTCCCAAACCGGAAATCGATCCCCCCCCGTGCCACGATACTCACGGCCCCCCACCCATCCTCGCCATCGATCCACTTGATTCGACAGTTCTGAGCACTCATTTTCAGTTGGTCGATCTGAAAATGGCAATTCCCTTCACCGACCTCCAAGCGATCTCCTGAAACCATCTGGAAGCGCCGATGCCCCGAGATCCATAAAAAACGTTCCTTCCAGATGATCGGCAGGGTAATCCAGATCTCCTGCGCATCCAGGACCGTTGGGTGCTCAAGCAAAGCACCCAGATGCGTCGGAAGAGGCCGGTTTGGAGTATGATCATAACTCCCACGAGTCGAAGATCCGATCGACCGACAGCCCACGAATGAAGAAACAAGACCCAGCAACAGGATCCAGCAAAGTAGCCCGGTGAACGAACGTAAGCCCCAGAACATGGCGGGAATTATAGCCTCCTCACAAAGCCAACGCATCTTCTTGATTGCCGGAGAAGAATCTGGTGACCTCCACGGTGGTGCGCTGGTTCGACATCTTCGCTGCTTGAACCCCCAGATCGAGATTGCAGGCCTGGGAGGTCAACGAATGGTGGACGCTGGGATGGAACAGATCCACGACTTGCCTCGTGACCTGGCGGTGATGGGCTTCATTCCCGTTCTGACCCGCCTACCGAGAATCGGCTGGATCCTAGATCGGCTCTATGACGAACTGGAACGTCGCCCCCCCGACCTTCTGATTCTCATCGACTTTCCCGGCTTCAATCTCCACGTGGCTCGATTCGCGCGCAATCATGGCATTCCTGTCCTTTATTACATCGTCCCTCAACTCTGGGCCTGGGGACACTGGCGCCTCCCAAGAGTCCGACGTCTTATCGACCGAATGCTGGTGATCTTTCCCTTCGAAGAATCTTTTTACCGTGATCGTGGGATCGATGCCCGATTTGTCGGCCACCCCCTATTCGACCATCTGGATTCGATAGCCCGGACGCCCCAAGAATCGACGCCCACCATTCGCACCGTAGGGTTACTGCCCGGAAGTCGCAGCCAGGAGATCCGTAGTCTTCTTCCGACCATGCTCAAAACAGCCCGGATTCTTCGTCAAGAAATTCCTGAACTCACCTTTGATCTTCCCGTGGCCCGACCACGCCACCTTCCCCTTGTCGAATCGATCCTCCGCACTCATGCCTACGATCTCGATGTACGTATCGCCCTGGAAGGCGCTCACCAGGTCATGAAAAACTCTTCTCTTTGCCTGGTTGCCTCCGGAACGGCTACGCTCGAAACGGCATTTTTCGGAACCCCTCTGATCACTCTCTATCGCGTCGGATTCCTGGCCCGCCAAGTCGCTCGTTTTCTTCTCAGAACCTCCCATTTCGGAATCGTCAACATTTTGGCCGGTCGTGAGATTGTCCCGGAGATCCTGCTGGTTCGAGAAGATCCAGAACGCGTAGCCCAAGCGGCTCTTCCCCTGTTGGTAGATTCTTCCCGCCGTGAGCAGATGCTCTCTGATCTACGCGCAGTTCGAGATTCAGTCTATCTCCCTCAAGCCTCTCACCGTGCGGCTTCTCAAGCTCTCTCCTTTCTCGATGAACTAACCTCTAGATGACTCTCCCTCTGATCTCCGCCGTCATGGCCCAGGCCATTCTCTGCCTGGGATCGCTCCTGGCGGCTGAGTGGTGGTTAGAGTCCACTCCAGTTCGTGTCATAGAGCGAGGAGGCTCTCTGCTCATCGCGCTTCTTCTCCTGTTTCAACTCGGCCATGTTCACACTCCCTGGGAATCCCTGGTTGTCTTGATACTGTTTCTCCCCGCCCAATGCCTGATCTCCGCATCTCTGAGGACCTTTCTTCAGATGTTCTGGGGCCTGGAGGAAGACACCCCAGCCCTCGGACCTGATCACCTGTTACTTTCTCTGGGCATGGGGATCCTGGTCGCCATCGCCTGGTGGATACCTGAACGCCTTGCCCCTATCAACCGGATTCAGGATGTCCGCTACTATCTATGCGCTCTAATTCTCGGGGGACTACTTACCCAATTTCTTCGATTCTGGATCCTCTGGCAGTGGACCGAAGATGGAATCGCGGAGCTGTTTCGAAGCTTGATCTCTCTCATCCTCCTGGGATCGATACAGCACACCCTATCGAACCTGGACATCGATCCCCTTCACACACTACTCCTCACCTGGTGCGGTGCATTCACCCTGATCGGCATCGGGCTGTTGGGAGATCGTCTTGGAGTTCACCAACTGGGGCTAGGCGATGACGACCAGGAGTCCTTTCGCTGGGTCCCGAAATTGACCGGATCCTGTCTCCTGCTCTCACTATTGCTCTGGATAGCTTGAGACCGGTCGCTTCGAACCTGCTTTCACACTCAGGTATTTTGAAGCGTACGCTCAATCCAAGGAGTTGCGATTATCTTCGACCCAGCGATCCCACGCCTTACGATTACTCCCGTAATCTTCTCCCGTGATGGCCGCGAGAGCCTCCTCAGCGACCTGACGAACGGAACGCTTCTGATCGTCAAGAAGTTTCACCAGAGGAATCACTGCCCGCCGATCCTTGATCTTGCCGAGCGCGACGACTGAATTGACACGTAAATCGGGATTCTCCGAGAACAAAGTCGAAGAGATAATCGTGGGAACAGCCATATGGTTCCCAAGGTGTCCCAAGCTCATCACGGCGTGATTCTTGACACTGTCCTCGACTTCCGTGCGCAACACTTTCATCAAGGGGACCAAAGCTCCACCATCGGACTTGGGAGGCACGATCTCACCCAGGCAATAAGCTGCGGCCAATCGTACCGCCGGGTCCTTATCGGAAAGCGCCTCGAGTATCGGATCGACCGGAGTATCGGGATCGTGAACGAGTCCGATGCCGATCAAAGCGTTGGAGCGGACATATGAATCATCATCCTGGATAGCAATCAACAACGGTGAAAGCACCCGAGAATCTCGAGAAAATCCCAAGGCCATAGCGGCAACAACTCTTCGCCCCCCATCCTCACCTTGTAACCATCGGGTGAGAATTGTCATGTTGGAGATAGCGAGTTCACGCAGCTCCCGCTCCAGGGCGTGGATCCACCCGTGATCGCCACGTTCACGAGCATCGCTCCATCGCGACATCGTGTCATCGAGACGGCGAAACAGAACTTCTGGATCTTCAGCCTGATCGTGATCGACAGGAGATTCATCCAAAGCCGGTTTTTCATTCTGTTTGGGATGATTCTCCACATCGGAAGCGCACCCTCCCAGGAGAAAGCAGAAAGAAAACAGAATCGCAAGCCAGCAGTTCGAAACAGGCATAAAAAAAACCTCTTTGTGACCGAACGAGATTACGGCCGGACCCTAGCCCAACACTGTCTTTCTGTCAAGACGCTTGAACGTTGACCTCACATCCCTGTTTGGATGGACTGCAAGCCCAGTGTATACTTCAGCCCGATCCTAAAGACCCCGATTTTGCGCATTTTCATTGGTGTGAAACATTTATGATTCACCAGGTTCAGATCAAACAACTGAAAGTCATTCCCGATGAACGGGGACGATTGATGGAGATCTTGCGCTGCGATGACGATCTCTTCCAGCGTTTTGGACAGGTCTACATGACCACAGCCTATCCAGGAGTCGTGAAAGCCTGGCATTATCACCGCAAACAGACCGACCATTTTTCAGTCGTCCACGGAATGATGAAACTGGTTCTATTTGATTCCCGCGAAGAAAGCCCAACCCACGGCGAGGTCAACGAATTCTTCCTGGGAGTACACAATCCGATTCTTGTAACCATCCCTCCACTGGTCTATCACGGCTTCAAAGGGGTTTCGGAGAGCGAGACCATTGTCATCAATGTCCCGACCGAAGCGTACTGTTACGAAAATCCCGACGAGTTCAGGATTGCGCCCGATGACCCAAGCATTCCGTATCAGTGGGAACGAATGGACGGATAACCCCCTGTTTTGGGCCAGGGCACCTGGGGATTTGGACCGACTCGATGATCATCCACGAACGCATTGAAATTGAGCCAAAAACGGTTGAATTGGTGCTAGCGAGATCGTTCGTGCGTGAATGCCTCGAGACCCTGGACATCGCGCCTTCGATAGTGAGCCTGATCATCCTCGCTACCGACGAAGCGCTCTCCAACATCATCTGTCACGGCCTCACAGACCCCAACACTCCATCGACACTCCAGGTCGAAGTTCGCGCCACCTTAGATAAGATACAAATCTATATTCACGACCGAGGAATCCCTTTCGATTCCTCGGACTTTCAATCCCATGACTTGTCAGAGCACATTCGCGAAGGACGCCGTTCAGGACTCGGATTGCATCTTATTCATCTAGCGTGTGACGATATCGAATACCAAAGTTCACCTGAAACGGGTAACACTCTGTGCCTCACCAAAAGGCTACTCGAGTCGATCTCGCCCCTTTCAGCCTGACACAACGAAAGCGGTGTCATTCCTCAGACGAGTCAAGAGTCAGGTGCTTTCGAGTCGAGTGTCCCGTCAGCAATCCGCCCCTGAGCACGCATCACATCTTCGATGCGTTCCAGAATTCCGGTCGCTACTTCGAGAGCCCGGATCCCGTGCTCACCCGGCACAATCGGATCCCGTCCTTCTCGAATCGAATCGAGGAAATCCTGGATCTCTAACGCTAACGGATTGGCGCCACGTTGCGGCTTGATCTTCTTGATTTCGACCAGTTTCCCAAATAGCCCCAACTCTCTCAATCCCATCAGGCTGGACTTGCTCATCTTCTGTACATTGATTTCATCCAGACTCAAGTCTGGCGATTTTTTATAGATGTGTCCCTCGAAATTCTGGCAATCCAACGAGACGTAACAGTTCTCACTGAAAACACGGATTTTCCGCATACTCTTGATACTGATCCGACTGGCTGTGGCATTGGCGACACATCCGTTTTCAAACTGGATACGAGCGTTTGCAATATCCTCGCATTCACCGAGGACCCCAACCCCGTGGGCGTCTATTCGGGAAACCGGGCTCGAAACGAGGGAGAGGATGATGTCGATATCGTGAATCATCAGATCCAGCACCACTCCCACATCAACAGAACGAAAACTGAAGGGACTGATCCGATGACTTTCAATAAACCGAGGATCGAGTTTCAAATCCCGAATGGATGAAACCGCAGGATTGAATCGTTCGACATGACCCACCGCCAGCCTCAGATCCCCTTTACGAGCCCGGTCATTCATGTCCCGAGCTTGTTCCAGATTCGAAGCGATGGGCTTTTCCACCAGAACATGCACACCACGGTCTAGGAAGAAAGTGCTGACTTCATGATGATAGATCGTGGGAACGGCAACAGAAACTGCGTCCACACGATCAACCAGATCCCGATAATCCTCGACCCACTCCACGCCCAACTTCTTCGCGACTGAATTCCCTGCCTTCGGGTCGGGATCGCAAACCGCCACTAATCGCGCCCCCTTCGCCTGGGAATGCAATCGAGCGTGATGATTTCCGAGATGACCGACACCGACCACTGCGGTTCGTAACGACTCCATCAAAAATGTGAGCCGACAGATGAAGCCAGCTTCTCTGGATTCGTTTTCACGTCAGGACAGAGCCGGGTAAATCCGTGTCGATTCACGCGCCCGTCCGCCTCGCCCTTGCTCCATCCCCCTCATGGCATCGAGAATGGAACGCACCTCTTCGTATTTGTCAGCAAGATCCGAAAGTCGGTCCGCACTCTCACGAAAGTTGAGATCCGAACGAAACAGGACCCGAAAGGCTTCCTTGACGGCATCCATTCCATCGCGAGTATGATCGCCACGACGCAAACCGATCGAATTGATTCCTCGTACCCGAGCCGGCATACCTTCTGCAACCATGAAGGGGGGAATATCCTGACGCACGGCACTCATGCCACCGATGAAAGCGCCCCGACCGATGGTCACGAAATGGTGAACACCCGTTTTCCCACCAACCACCACTCCATCTTCCAGAAGAACATGCCCAGCAAGTTCCGTACTGTTGGAAAGAACGACTCGATCACGCAGGATGCAATCGTGCGCCACATGGACATAGGCCATAAGAAGGCAATCGTTCCCGATCGCAGTAATTCCTCCGCCTTGCTCCGTACCCGTATGAATGGTTACGAATTCACGAATCGTGTTTCGATCCCCAATCACCAAACGACTCGCCTCACCCCGGAATTTGAGATCCTGAGGAGGCCCCCCAATAACCGACATGGGGTGAATCTCGTTGAATTCTCCGATCCGAGTGTTCCCGGTTATCGAAACGTGGTGTCCAATCCGAGTTCCGCGGCCGATTTCGACGTTCTCGCCGATCACGGCGTATTCACCGATTTCGACCCCTTCAGCGATTCGGGCTCCGGAATGAACAAAACAGGTTTCTGAGAGCTTCATGACTCCGGTTCTCCGCTCAGTTGACGATGGCAGGGGACCACACCGTGAGCGTTAGGCAAAAATATTCCCATATTTTACTTTGGTATGGTTCAAGGTCAAGTTCGTGAACGAAAAAGACAGATTTTGAGAGTTTCGTGGTGGGCACACGCGGCTCGAAACTACTCACCATCAAGAAGCATGAAAAGGAATTGTGCCTCTGCGACCTGTTCGCCCTCCACAGTTGCGCGCCCATGCACCTTACCGGTCCGGGCCTTCAGTCGTACCGTACGACATTCGAGACGTAGCTGATCGCCAGGTGATACCACCTTGCGTAAACGAACCTTATCGATCGAGAGGATCACCGCAAGCTTTCCAGCTCGTTCCAGATCTCTCATCAACAAAACCCCCGCCAATTGCGCCATCGCCTCCAACTGAAGCACACCAGGCATCACGGGGCGACCCGGCCAATGTCCCTGAAAATAGGGCTCATTGATCGTTACGTTCTTAATCCCGACCGCCCTACGATTATCTTCCACCTCGATCACTCGATCGATCAATAAGAAAGGATAACGGTGTGGCAAAATCTTCTGGATAGCCTGGATGTCCAGGCATCCCCGATCCCCAACCGCCTTTTTTTTCTCGAGGTTGAGAATCTTCTGAGCTAATTCCACATTCGTAGCGTGTCCCGAGCGGGTGGCGACAACATGAGCTTGCAAGCGCTTCCCCATGAGTGAAAGGTCACCAATCAAATCGAGCACCTTGTGACGAACACATTCGTCGGCGAATCTGAGCTCATTATCGAGCACCCCATTCGCGCCCATGACCAGAGTATTTTCCGTGTTCGCCCCCATCCCAAGCCCAAGCTCCCGTAACTGCTCCACCTCACTTTCGAGACAAAACGTCCGGGCCGGGGCAATCTCCTGAAGAAAGGTTTCTGGAGTGAGCGTCGATTCAAAATGCTGGGTACCCAAAAACGGATGATCGTAAATCATCGTATAGGAAACCGTCATCCCCTCCTTGGAGGGAAGCGCGACAATCGTCGTGTCGCCCTTGCGAATAGCGACCGGCTCCTCCAACACGATTGTATCCACCGACTCATCCTGCTCTTCGAACCCCGCCTGGGTAAGCAATTCGACAAAAGGGAGAGCACTTCCGTCGGCACCCGGGACCTCGACATTACTCATCTCGATTTCGAGATTGTGAACCTCCAGGGCGGTAGCCGCGGAAAGCAGATGTTCGATCGTATGGACCTCGGCAGAGCCATTCCGCAATGCGGTCCGCCGGGGACGAGCCACAAGATAATCGACCGTTGCAGGAATCGGTGGCGCATCCGGAATATCCGTACGGACAAAAACCACCCCCGTGTTGACGGCCGCGGGTTTCAACCGCAACTGACAATGCTCACCGGTATGGAGACCTACTCCTTCGATATCAACCGGTTGACAAATCGTCCTCTGGCCGTTTCTCAAGTCGCAAAACCTTCTCACGCAATTTTTTGAATTCCTTTAACACCGCTGGAAGTTTACGCATCGAAGCCATCATCTTCCAGTACTGCCTTGCCGATTGAGCCGGAGACCCTGCCACGGTTTCTCCCGGATCGATATCTGAAGAGAGACCTGATTGAGCAGCGACACGGACGCCATCCGCAACGTGGATGTGCCCAACAACCCCTACCTGTCCTCCCATCAACACCCCACGACCGAGGGTTGTCGACCCCGCGATCCCGGTCTGAGCGGCGATACAAGTGCCCTCTCCAATTCGGACGTTGTGAGCCACCTGGACCAGATTATCCACCTTGCAACCTCGCCGAAGTTCTGTGCTATCGAAACGAGCCCGATCGATTGTCGTGCAGGCTCCGATTTCGACATCATCTCCCACCCGTACAATTCCGGCCTGTGGGACCTTGACCGGCAAGCCGTCGACAGGCAGATAACCGAATCCGTCCGATCCGACCACCGCGTGGGGCTGCAAGATCACCCGATCACCGATTTCCACTCGCGCTCCCACAAAACTGCCCGGATAAAGAACACAATCCTCACCGATGCGAGCCTCGTGCCCCACGTAAACATTCGGATACAGAATCGTTCGAGCACCAACAGTCGCCCCAGACTCGACGACAGCAAATGCCGATACGGCGACATCTTCAGCCAGGGTTGCGCCGGAATCGACGTGAGCTTTCGGATGGATGCCCGCCGGAGGCGCGGGAGGTTCCTTTCGAAATAACCCGATGACTGCGCTGAAAGCTAGTGAAGGATTTTCCACTTCGATCAATGAGGATTCTCCCTCACACTCCGTTCCCTCGGGAACGAGAACCGCCGCAGCACGACAGTTCGCTAACAGAGATCGATAACGCTCGTTCGCCAGAAAGGCGACATGCTCTCTACCCGCGTCTTCGATTCCCGCCACTCCTCGTACGATACGAGTTGCATCGCCATGGAGAACTCCATCAACGTGTTTGGCGATATCTCCCAGTGTATGGCTCACTTGTCTCCAGCACTCTCTTTCTTCGTCTTTCCCTGAAAACTTTCGTTCAAGGCAGCCACCACTGCGTTCGTAATATCCAGCTTAGGGTCGTAATAAACCACTCCACGTGTATGAATCTTCAACTTCAATTCGCTTTGACTGTCGCTGGCTATCGAATCGCCATCGACCTTGAAGATGATCGTAAACCCGTGCTTCCTAGCATAGTCGGCTATGCCGGAATTCACTTCCTCATACAATCCTTCCGTGCTGGTTTTCAGGCGTTTCTGAACTTCATCCTGCAACGACTTTTTCCGGAAATCGAGCATCATTTTCTTTCTGAAATATTCTTTCTCTTGCTTTTGCCTTTCAGGGGAACGAGGAGCGAAAAGTTCGATCTCTTCGGCCAGTTTCTTGAGCCGATCTCCCTCCTCTTCGATCTGACGCATCTGTTCACGAAACCAGGCATTGATTTGCTTCTCCTGGAATCGAGTCTTACCAAACCCTTCAAACGCCACTTTCACATTCACGAACCCGACCCGGAAGCCGGGGTCAGCAGGAGCCTCCTGCGCCCAAACCGCTCCCGAGAAGAGCAAAAGACAAATCGCGAAGAAAGCAAGAACTGGTTTCGGACTCATTGACAGCATCCTTTCAAACTCATGATCCTGAGATTTGGTCATCAGAGACATCCACGGATATCAGAATTCTCGGCCGATCGAGAAGTGAATCACATCCCGATCATCATCATCTTCTTTGAGTAAGGCAAAACCGAAGTCGAGCGCAAAGGGCCTTTGCCCGAGAAACGGCAATTTCAATCGGATTCCCATGCCCACCGAAAGGCGAATATCACCCATTTCACTGGAACTAATACGACGGGCAACCGTTCCGAAATCGCTGAAAAGGACCAATCTCAGAACATCCCTGTAGGCGGGCAGACCGTATTCCACCGTCCCGATCGCCAAGACACGCCCCCCCACGGGATCATCTCCTTGATGGGGGCCGATCCCCCGATATTCGAATCCACGAAAAGATCCAAATCCGCCCGCATAAAACTTCTCGAAAACCGGAACCTGACTAGATCCGCCATACTCTTCGACCCAACCGAATCGAGCCGAGAGGTTCAGAACATGCGGATATCCATCCTCATCGACCATCATCTTCCGGTGCCAGGATGCTCGAGCTTGATATTTAACGAATTCACTGTCCCCGCCGAGCGCTTCACTCGCAGCTTCAAAGGAACTCGACAGCTTGTAGCCACGGGTTGGCAAAATCGAGCTATCTCGACGATCCAAGACGCCGCTGAGAATGGTCGATGTAATGAACGTAGATCCCTTGGCTTGCCGGACCAAAAAAGGCGCGTCCGAGTCGACATCCTCGATCTCGACATCTTCGATCCGATATCCCAGTTCCAGTCGGAGATCATCGTTCACCTCATGACCCCAGGCTAAAGTCGCCCCATTGCGAGTCTCATCGAAACTTTCTCGATCACGACTCAGATACTGATAGTCGACACTGAAACTGTATGGATAGCCAAAAAGATAGGGCTCTCGAAACCGAAATCGGTTTCGAATCAATTCACTACCTGGCTGAAATTGGAAAAGGATCTCCTGTCCTCCTCCGGTGAACGCGCTTCCTTCCCAAATTTCACTCCAACTCTTAGGAAGATCCGACAAATCGAAATTTTTCTTGGAAAGACTGACATCACCGATCAAACCGGCATTGGAGGTCACACCGGCAGCAAACCGAATGGTTCCGGTTCTCCCCTCGGTGACATCAAATATCAGAGTCTTCGTTCCGGGCAGATCTCCGGGCTTGAGATCCAGATCGATCTTTTCGTAATAACCGTCCTCGCGAAGTTTGCGCTGAGATTCTCGAATCTTGGATGTATTGATGTATTCGCCGGGATAGACCTGAATTCGGCGACGGATGACATCATCTCGGGTTTGAAGGTTTCCTCGGATCTTGACCCGATCGATTCGATACGGAATCCCCTCTTTGACCCGATACAATATCCCTACCTGAGGTCCCTCCACGCTGTAGAGATACTTGATCTCCACCGTGCACTCGATGAAAGCGTTATCCCGGTACATCGTTTCGATTTTGGAACGATCCTTGACAATGGACTCCTGGTCGAAATATTCCCCTTCTTTCTGTTTGAAACGAGATCGCACTTCCTTTTCGTTGAAAAGTTTCACGCCCTCCAAACCGATCGACTCCACTTGATAGCGCGGACCTTCTTCTATGTGGATAGTGATCGATAACTCCGACTTTTCATCGCTAAATTCGAAATCGGAGACTTCCGCCTGAACATCGAGGAATCCTTGGGTTCGATAATAATTTCGAATACTGACCACATCCTGCACGAGCACATCTTCACGATACACTTCGCTTCGATACCAACGACTCTCTTGGGTCTCCATCACTCGGAGAAGATGCTTGTCCTTGACCTGCAGATTCCCTTGGAATCGTATCTCTTCGATCGAAACCTGGGGCCCCTCGAGAATCCGAACAATCACCTCTTCGCCCGCGATGGTCGGATTGGACTGTACCGTCACCTTGACGAAAAGGTACCCCTCCTCGAGATAATGATCTCGAATACGATCCTTATCGAGAGTGAGCATGTAACGAACAAGTGGACGCCCCGACCGCAACTTCATGATGTCTCGAAGATCGGAATCCTCGTATTCGACATTTCCTCTGATCACGATCCGATCGATCAACACATTCTCCACGAGCACGAACTTGATCTGCATTCCCTCGGGGAGTCGCTTCTGATCCACGGCGATACGACTGAAAAGTCCCAGCCTATACAGTCGTTTGATGTCCTCGGCCAGCGTATCCTTCTGAAACGGCTTTCCTACCGCCGATTCAATTTTCGAGAGAATGTACGAACGAGTCGTTCGTCGATTCCCCTCCAGAACAATCTCATGAATCCGAGTCGCCTCATCCGACCCCTGAGCCGAAACCCAGGAACTGCCGAGCAAAAGCAAAATTCCCACTAAAAGAAGATTGCGAACACGCAACATCAGAAACCCTCGTCCCGACTACTGAAATTGTAAAAACGGGTGAACTGCTTCATGAAGGTAAGCTTGACCGTATCGGTCGGCCCATGCCGCTGCTTGGCGATGATCAATTCAGCCACATTTTCGTTTTCCGGACGAGGATCATAGTATTCTTCACGAAAAAGGAACATGATCACATCCGCATCCTGCTCGAGCGCGCCGGATTCTCTCAGGTCGGCCATACGGGGGCGATGATCATCTCGAGTTTCAGCTCTCCGGTTGAGCTGAGAGAGCGCGATAACAGGGACCTCCAACTCTCGAGCGAGAGACTTGAGACCTCGACTGATCAAACTGATCTCCTGCTGACGGCTCTCCGTTCTTCCTCCCGCACTAACCGATCCATCCATCAACTGGAGGTAGTCGATCACGATCATGGAAATATCGTACTGGTCTTTCAACCGACGAGCCCGGGCCCGAAGACTCATGACGGTCATCGAAGGCGAATCGTTGATGAAGATTCCTGCATCCTTAAAGTCACCAGCCACCATGGAAAGATTGCTGTATTCTTCCGGTTGTAAATAGCCTCCTCGCAACTTGTGTGAATCGATCCGCCCCCGACTGCAAAGCATGTTCTGAACGAGCATCCGGCGAGGAACTTCGATACTGAAAATAGCGACCGCCTTCCCCTGCTCGATCCCTACATTTTCGATCACATTCAGCGCGAAACTTGTTTTCCCCATGGATGGACGAGCCGCCAGGATGATCAGTTCAGAATTCTGAAATCCGCTGGTTTTCTCATCCAGATCCATGAAACCCGACGCCAGACCGGTAAGGCGCCCCTCACGATCTTTATAGTTGTCGATAACCTCGAACGCCTCGTAAAGAGCCTGCTCGATGCGAACATCCTCTGAGAGGTCTTTTTTCTGCCCCACTTCAAAGACTCGTTGTTCCGCCCGATCCACAAGAGCTTCCACCGACTCCGAGCCGTCGTAACACTCCTGGATCGTCTGAGTCGCCGCCTGAATCAATTTGCGCACAACGAATCGATCCCGCACGATCGTGGCATAAAATTCGGCATTGGCCGCAACCGGGCAACTTTCAACCAAACTGGCGATGTAGGATCCCCCCCCCACCTCTTCCAGTTGACCTCGAGTTTTCAATTCATTTCGAAGCAGATGAAGGTCGACTGGGCGCGCGTCATTGAAAAGTGAAAGCATCGCCGTGTAGATCTTCTGATGAGCGGGAAGGTAAAAATACTCCTCACGATCCAGAAGCCGTATCACCGACGCGAACATATGGGTATCTAGCAGTATCGACCCGAGCACCAAACGCTCAGCATCCAATTCGTGCGGCAAGGAACGCTGCGCGAGTGTCGAATTTCCTGATGCCACCGTCTCCAAGTCGCTCCCCATGGCCCCAAATCTCCCTAATTCAAATCCGGCTCGCTATTCCCAAACAACAAACCGACCGTTTCTTCTCCCTCATACAGGAAAAACGTACGAAATCCCCCAAATCCACAAGACCGAGTCAAGCTTCTTCATTCACCCGGAACAACGAACAGATTCACTTTCGCCAGGACCTCATGGCCAAGATCCACGAGCATGGAATAGACCCCCTTCTCCTTGATCGGATGGATATCTTCATCCTCGAACCGGATGGCTTTTTCAGCCACATCGTATTTCTTGGAAGCGAAAAGGGCGACAATATCCGTGTAAGACACCGACCCGAAAAGATGTCCCTCTTCATTCATCTTGGCCTCAATGGACCAGCTCTCGGACTCTATTCGCTTCGCGAGACTTTGAGCCGATTCCTTTTCGGCTTGACGCTCGGCATTCCTGCGTTCAGCTTCCACCTCAATTCGATCGAGATTTGCCTGACTGAGTTCGAGGCCGATGCCACGAGGGATGAGGTAATTCCGGGCATAACCGGGGCGAACATCTACCACGTCCCCACAATTCCCGAGTTTGCTTACATCTTCACGTAAAATGAGTTTCATCATGGATTCTCCAGGCAAACGGATCTTTAGAGAGGAAACGACCCCCCCTACTAGAGCTCCGCTTGTAACGAAGCCTGCAGTCGGAATCAACCGACGTAGGGCATCAAAGCGAGATAACGAGCGTATTTAATGGCACGAGCGACTCTCCGCTGACACTGGGCACAATTTCCGGAGCGTTTCCGGCTGAATAACTTGCCCTGGGCAGAACAGAACTTGGAGAGAAGCTCTAGATCCTTGTAATCGATGTGGTCCTCCTTTTTGAATCGGCATCGCTTCCTGTCGCGATAACTGCGCATCTTCTTCTTGGAGGATTCTTTCCGTTTCGGTTTCATGTGTGGTTTCATGTCGGTCTCTTCAAAAGGACCCCATCTATCACGTCCAACTGGACGGATTCCTCAAGGTCCAATAATGCGAATAGGTATTGTATCTAACTGGTACTGGCCGGAGAGGCCTCTTCGGTAGCCGCTTTCCCCTCGGACTCCGCGGCGGTAGCAACCACTTCACTCTGCTCGGCAGCGGCCGGACTCTCCTCTTGGGCAGAATCGGTATCGCTCTCGGCAGACTCCGAGTCCGATCCAGCTGGCGCTTCCGGACTCTCCTCTCCCCGAGGCTGCGCGGCAGCTTCAGCAGCGGCTTTTTGTGCGGCTATACTCTCCTCGAAATGATCCTGATTCCGAGCCAGAATCAGATGTCGAATCACGACTTCCGAGTAATTCAGGTCACGCCGGAATTCATCCAAGCCTCCTCCATCCATACGGAAAAAGCCCAACAAATACCCAGCCCGTTTGTGATTTGCGATCTCGTAAGCCAGCCGCCTCTCGTCCCACAAGGCCATGGATTCCACCTGGCCACCGTGCTTGACAATGAGTTCTTTCACCTGCTCCACGACCCCTTCGAGTTCCGTGGTAGCAGATGCGCTGGGAACAAGAAACATTCCCTCGTAGTGGTTCAAACCCCTACTCTCCTTTATCCGTTGCAATTGATTCGTTGACATTATAGCGGTTCATGGCCGCCTCGACTCCCTGGAATGCCCAAAGTTCGAGCGCCTTGATCGCCCGATCGACCACCTGATCGACCTGCAGTAATTCCCCGGACGAAAAACGACCGAGGACGTAATTGGTAAGTGATTTGGTACCAGGTCCCCCGACTCCAACTCGTAGTCGGCAAAAATCCCGGGTTCCCATGTGTTGCTGAATAGAACGCATCCCATTGTGGCCACCGCCACCCCCCTTGGGACGAATCCGAAGATGCCCAAAAGGGAGAGACACATCGTCGAAAACCACGATCCATTCGCCGTCCTCTAGACCGTACCAGCCATCGAGACGTCGAACCGCGTCTCCCGAAAGATTCATGAAAGTTTGAGGTTTGGCCAAAAGAAGTTGAGATCCCCAGAGGGTTCCCTTGGCCTCTTCGCATCGGCATTTGCCCTTCCGGAAGGTCCACCCCGCCTGTTGCGCCAACGCGTCGACTACCGAAAACCCGATATTGTGTCGGGTTTTGCTGTATTCGGAACCGGGATTTCCCAGGCCGATGATCATCTTCACGTTTCACTACCCTTCCAGAAGTACGCACGAGTCCATTACTCCGAGTCTTCCTCAGAAGGCTTCTCGCCAATACGCTCCGGGAGTGTGGGCTCATCGCCTTCCTCCTCGAGATCCGTTTCAGCTTCGACCTTGGGCGCATGAATCACGATGACAATCTGCTCAGGATCTCCAACCGGCTCGGCTCCCTCCATGGCGGGAAGATCCGAGATACGAATCGAATCTCCGATTTCGAGTTCCGCAATATTCAGTTCGATTGAATCAGGGATCGAGGTCGCCTTGCAACGCACCGGAAGATCGAATTCAACCGTTTCCAGGAGTCCACCAGCGAGCACGCCACGAGGAGTACCAATGGTCTGAATCTCGACATTGACTTCGACCACCTCGTCATGCGCAACACGCTTGAAATCGAGGTGTAAAATATCGTCGCCGAGGTGGTCGTATTGCACTTCCTTGAGCAGGAGTGTGCCAGAGACCCCCTCGAGATTCACCTCAATCGTGTGCTCGTGATCACGGATCAAAGCAACGACTTCCGCCTCATCCATCATGACGGAAAGAGCCCCTTTTCCACCTCCATAAACGATGGCAGGAACCTTCCCTACCCGTCGCAACTTCCGACTTTCGCACGAACCTGTTTCAGTTCGAAGGTACATATTGTGTTGCATGAGAATTACTTTCCTGAACTCTTTTTATGTTCTCAAGAAGAGAGAACTCACCGATTGATGTAGATGAATCCTCTTCATCGCTTTTGCAAGTAGTTCGGAGACCGTAAGGACCCGAACCCTATGAATCTGTTTCCCCGTCGCAGGGATGGTGTCGGTGACTACCACCTCCTGAACCGGAGCATCTTCTATACGCTGAACGGCACTGCCACAAAAAAGCGCATGGGTCGCGCAGATGAAAACATTTTCCGCCCCATGCTCAACCACAATTCGAGCGGCTTCTGTAATCGAGCCGCCGGTGGAAATCATATCATCAACCACCAGAACATTCTTACCCTCAACATCACCAATCAAGGTGCATGCTTCCGCTTTATCAGGGCCGAGCCTCCGCTTGTCCACGATCGCCAGTTCGCCCCCAAGCCGCTGCGCATACGCTCGAGCCATCTTGATGCTCCCAACATCCGGCCCAAGAACGACTAGATCCGGGATCTCCATACGATCGAACCAATCGACCAGAACCGCGCTGGCATAAAGATGATCTACCGGGATATTGAAAAACCCCTGGATCTGGGGCGAATGCAAGTCCATGGTAAGAATCCGGTCCGCTCCCACGGTGGTGAGCAGATCGGCAACCACTTTGGCCGTGATAGGAACTCGCCCTTCATCCTTGCGATCTTTTCGAGCATATCCGTAATAAGGAATCACAGCGGTGATCCGCTCAGCGGAAGCTCGACGTAGGCAATCGATGAGCATCAACAGTTCCATCAGATTCTCATTAACCGGCGGACAGGTGGGCTGAACGATAAACGTATCGGCTCCCCGAACATCGTCTTCGACCTTGATATTGATCTCACCATCTGGGAAATGAGTCACCAGGGCGTTTCCAAGTTCGACATCGAGTTGTTCGCAAATCGCCAGCGCCAGATCCCGATTGGCGTTACCGCTGAAAACACGCAAGGATCCGGTCCTCATGACGTCTCCTCCGCTTTCATCGAGGAAGGAAGGATGGATCGAGCGGGCACTCCGACCACCACTCCGTCTTCGGGCACATCACGGCGAGCCAGGACGACCGCCCCAGCCCCAACAGTCGAGCGAGGTCCGATTTCGACCGGAGCGACAAGTACACTCCCACTGCCGATGAAGGCGCCCGCCCCGATTCGAGTGGGATGCTTGCTCTTGCCGTCATAGTTCGCAACGATCGTCCCGGCCCCGATGTTGGCTTTGGGGCCCACTTCGGCATCCCCAAGGTAAGCCAAATGCTTGGCCTTGGCTCCGGCAGAGATATAGCTTCGTTTCACCTCAACGAAATTTCCGATATCCACCCCATCTTCCAAAACGACTTCTGGGTGGATCTGAGCAAAAGGGCCGACCGAACAGCCACTCCCGATCCGCGCATCTCGGCGGATCACCGTGAACGGATGAATCACCGTATCCGCTCCGATTTCAACCCCTTCTTCGATTCGGGTGTTATCCGGATCGACAATCGTGACTCCTTGATCCTGTAGCCGCTCAACGACCCGCCGTCGCAAAAGGGCATCGATCCGGGAAAGTTCGCTCCTCGAATTCACTCCGAGTACCACATCAGAGTCCTGCGAAACAACCGCCAAGAATCGTTTACCCGCTTCGATCAGGATTTCTACACAATCGGTTAAATAAAACTCGCCCTTGGCGTTTGTACACCCGACCTGCCCGATAGCTGCTTTCAAATCGCCCGCCCGAAACAGGTAGATCCCCGAATTCACTTCGTTGGTATTTTCGGATTCATCGGAAAGATCGACGGCTTCGACAATCGAGCGAAGAGCGCCATCCTCACACCTCTGGATCCTCCCATATGCGCCCGGGTCTTCTAGGTGAGCAGTCAGCACCACAGCCGCCGCGTCCTGACCTTCCTTGACGAGGAGATGAAGTTCTTCCTTGCGTAGCAACGGAGCATCTCCACAGAGGATCAACACGCGATCCTCGGGGTCGGGATTGAGCATCTCTAATCCGACACGAGCCGCGTCACCGGAACCCCTTGGAGGATCTTGAACAGCAAACTCTACCGAATTTCCGGAAAGGGCTTTTTCAACCTGATCACGACCGGACCCGACCACGACCACAATGCGTCCGTCATCCCCACACACAGATTGCGCAGCTCGCAACGGATATTCGACCAACGGTCGACCCGCGACCTCGTGCAGAACCTTCGGGAGTTTACTCTTCATCCTCGTACCAAATCCTGCGGCGAGAATGATTGCATGTACCCGGCCCGAAGAGCCATTCATCACGACTCTCCTCCCCCGCGACTGCAGGAGAATGATCCATGGATGAACTCCGAGCCCGACCGGCCATAAAACCCGGCAACTTCAGGCATTTCTAGAGATTCCGATCCGTACATAAATAAAATACTCGGCCACGAACACCGTGGCTTCCCGGCGAGGACTCGAACCTCGAATAGCAGGACCAAAACCTGCTGTGTTACCGATTACACCACCGGGAATCAGATTGGCGGTTCTGCAAAGGGCCGAAGTCTATCGAATTCCCGAGGTCTGTCAAGACTTTGGGACGGAAGTCCCATCCTGCGCAAGGAGATACCGCCGGATCTGATCCACCGCGAATTTAGCCGCAACCCAACCTGACAGATCCCGACCGAGCACCATCCGGCGACAACGAGAACGCATCCCCAAAGGGCCCGAGATCCCACACCAAATTTCGCCCTGACGTTCCGATTCGACTGATGCCACCGAATCACAATATCCGACCACAGCCAATCCCAGATCGGATCCCGATCGTTCCCGAACCGATCGGGCCAAAAATGTCACAACTTCTTCACTCACAACACCGTGCCGTTCCAAGAGTTCCTCTGGCAAGGCCAGAGTTCTCATTTTCTCCCGATTGGAATATGCGACCACGGACGAGAGGAGAATTTCGGAAGCTCCGGGGTTCCGAGTCAGGAGATGCGCGACCAATCCCCCGGTACAACCCTCTGCCACAGAAAGTGTAAGTCTTTGATTTCTTAGGGCTTGGACGCAATGGAAACCCACATCTCTCGAATCGTCAGCCACCCGATGGGAACCGATCGACTCCCGAGCCTCCTCAATCGCCCGATGAAAAGCCTGACGATCTTCCTCGGAACTCGGAGTATGTCGCCATTCGAGTTGTATCTCGCCTCGATCCACTCGGTAGCGAGTATCCGTGTCCTCTGGAAACCGGGACTTCAATGCACGAATTCGATCCGAAAGCGCGCTTTCACTGAGACCAAAAACCCGAGTTCTCAGGATTTCTACCTCCGCCCCTCCCCAGCCTGAAGCCTGAGCGTGCCGATCGAGAACCCCTTCCAGGTAGACGTCGATTTCTCGAGGAACACCCGGTAACGCAACCATTTCAGCCCCCGCGACGCGAAGCGAAAACCCCGGAGCGGTGCCGATGGTATTTTCCAGCACCACGGCTCCCTCGGGTATGAGCGCTTGACATCGATTCGATTCGGGGGGTTCCTTTCCCATGAGTGCGAATCGATCTGTGATCGCGTTCCAACTGGATCGATCAAGTTGAAGATCGACCCCCGCCAATCGGGCGATCGCATAGCGAGTGCGATCATCTTCTGTCGGCCCCAACCCACCAGTCAAGAGAATCAGATCCGAACGATCGACCGCTCCTTTGAGCGCAGCGATGATCTCCTCTTCCCGATCGCCGACCGTCTGATGCCGTCGGACCTCAACCGATCGAAGTTCGAGCCACTCGGAAAGTCGAGCCGCGTTGGTATCCACCAGCGCACCGCAAAGCAATTCTTCACCGATCGTTATGATTTCGGCTCGCATCGCCTTCACTCTCTTTCTGTTTCGCCTCGTTCCACCATGCCTCCAGGGCCTTCCGAGCCTTTTCACGCTCTGGAATGGTCGCGCCATACCCTTGGACATTCTTCCCCGAAAGAACCTGAAGAATTCTTCCGGCCAAAAAAGAGATCAAAGTATCCTTGGAACGGTACGATTTCATCAGATAGTCGAATCCGGAAGACTGTCCCCGGCGAGCCAATATCATGGCGATCCTTAATCGGATTCCTGGATCGATCTCACGTTCGAGCAGTCTTTGTAGCGCATCATCGGAGACATCCCGAACCCCCTGGCCCACATCCTGTACCCACCGATACCGGAGTTCGGGAAGGGCAGAGACCTCGGATTCCATACCCAATTCGCGGATCAAAGCCGACACGGCGAGGGAGTGTCGATCTCCTTCCTCAGGCGTCCTGGTTGCACTCGAAAGGGGCGTCACTCCTCTCCCGACCCAGACCATCCCGAAAAGAATCAAAACCGTGCATGATGGCAGGTAAGCCAGAATGATCCCGACAAAATCCAATCGTCCCCCACCGGCCGGACCGCCGCCGGAATCCCTCCTATGGATCAGAAAAATCCCAACCTCGTAGAGTAAGCAAACCGGAATCGCGAGGACCACCTGGGTCACTATATCGGGGGGGGTCAGAATACTTCCGACCACAAACGCTCCGAGAATGGCAAACCGTCTCTTTTCCCGCAGCATCTCGGCAGAAATCAGTCCGATCCGATTGAGTAACAACATCCCCAATGGCAACTGGAAAACAACACCAAATAGCAGAGCGAGGCTAACCAAGAAACCGACAAGTTCACTAATTTTCAAGAAAGGGCGAATCGGATCCGCGGCGCCCGGAACGGCTCCAAATCCGAGCAAAAACTGAAGTCCCCAGGGCAGTATCAGATAAAAAAACAAGATCCCGGCGAGAAAGCTCAAAGCGGAAGCGGGCAAAAATGCGAGTACATATCGACGCTCATTCGGATGAAGCGCCACCCCCACAAAGCACCACGTTTGCCACAATATCGCCGGACTAGCCAGCAAGATTCCCGCCAGGAGACTCACCTTGATATGAACAAGAAATTTCTCGGCTACAGAAGTCTGAACAACAAACTGCCCTAGCCCCATCCCGCCCAGAACATCCAATACGGGAGCGAGCAACAGCGCAAGCAGACGATCGGAGACGACATAAGAGAAGATGAAGCCGATTCCGACCGCAAAAAGCGATCGAAAAAGGCAAGAACGCAACTCTTCGAGGTGCTCCCCTACCGTGAGCCGAATCTCTGGGATCTGCTTCTTCATGCCCCTTCACCTAACCCGCGAACCCAGACCTTCCCGATTGCAAGATTTCGGATTTCCGGTCCTCCTCCAG
This sequence comes from Planctomycetota bacterium, assembly GCA_030748635.1. Lineage (GTDB taxonomy): Bacteria > Planctomycetota > JACQVV01 > JACQVV01 > JASMLP01 > JASMLP01. The sequence goes on along the minus strand of JASMLP010000189.1, from coordinate 1,392 downwards.
GACGAAGACCTCGCACCGGGTGAAGCGGATCCAAACCGTACCCATTCATGAATGAACAGTTCTTCAGGCCAAAAAGATCCACTCTCACAGAACAACCGATTCCCCGAGCGCTCCTGGCAACCCGATGGGGACCCTGCCAAATCCCCTTGAAACAGAATGCGGGTGGTGCACGAAAGTCATCACTTCCAACACCACCCACTCGTACCGAATGAATCCGGTCGCTCCTTGATCGCTTACTTCACCTTGCCCAGGTACTGGAGCAAGACCTTTTCGGTCATGGTATCGATTCTCACTTCGCGAGCGACCTGGAAGTTCTCGGTGGACTCATAGCCTTGACCAAGAACCACATAATCGGTCCGTGAGGTCACCCGGGGCTCGACCTTACCACCGAGTTCGGCAATCAACTCGGCCGCTTCTTCATTGGAGTAACGTCCCACCAGCTTTCCAGCAAAGGTGAAATAGGGTGTTTTCTTCCGATCGTAGACCTTATTGATAAGAATATCTCCGGCCCCGATGGGATCCAACTCGAACTTGCTTTCGAGAATGGTTGCGATCGAGAGATTATCCTGGACCTTTTCTATGCGAAGCCGACCTTTGTACAGACGTTGACCGCCCTTTTTATATCGGTACACATCGAAATACATCCCTCGGAAAACGCCATTCTTGCGAGCCAGATCGATGTATGCGACTTCTCGTTCCGCGTTGGCGTATACCACTTCGCCATCAGGCAACACTTCACGTTCTTCGGCCCGCAAAGCTCGCAAATTCTTGAGCTTCTGCACGTACGCTCGAATTCCGGTTTCGATCTGCGCGCCTGGCTGAAGATTTTTCTTCTTCTCAACCAGTTTTTCGATCTCTTTCGAATATCGATTCTTGGTCCGAATGATCTCTTCCTCGACCGTGAGCAATTTGACCCGCTCAACCCGAAGATCCCTGCGATTCTCATCCAGCGAATCCATCGCCTTTTCGATACTGCCCCGCTCACCGGTTTCGGGATCGCCAAACAGTTCGCGATTGAGATCCTCGAACTCACTCCGGGCCGAATCGACCTCACTAACTAATTTGTCGATTTCATCCAGGTTACTCTTCATCACTTCGCGATACGTGCTGGTGATCGCGAAAAACCCTTCTTTACGAGGAGCCTGACGTCGGGTCTCTGCATCCCACTTATCACGATACTGACGCCATTTGTCCCAGTATTTCGGAAAATCTTCATTGAGGACATTCCGGTCCCCCCAGATCCTCGCCACCTTACGCTGGAGTTCGCTGATCTCGTCGCTCACCCCACGGGCCGCCTTGTCGAGTCGCTCGATGGCGACTTGAACCGTGATCCCAGGAGCGGTGGACTTACTGATCTGACTCTCATCGATCGGAGATAGGTCCGAAAACCAT
>JASMLP010000188.1 GCA_030748635.1 Planctomycetota bacterium | reverse complement strand
CGCCTCCCCATCGTTGAGAACCACGCAATCCACCTCCCGAAAGAGGCCCAGAAGTTCGCTGCGTTCGGTCTCGATCCAGAGATTCATGGTGTCACAAACAGAAAACCGAGACGCGGTCATCTGAGCCAGAACGTGTCGCTGGGTCCGCGGAGTGGTGTTGGCGAGAAACACATACTCGCTATCCAAGAAATTGTCAGGAATCCGGGGTTGATGATCCTCTAACACGTTGAGGTCCACCTGCAACGTCTCGGCTTCATTCATGCTTCCCGTATAGCGTCCCCGCCATCGAAACGTGAACCCTTCTTCGCGCGTTTCGAGTCCAGACAGATCGATCGGACGTTCTCTCAGCAGATCCAGGAACTCCCCCGGGAAATCGTTCCCCACGACACCCACCAACCGAACGGGAGCGAAAAAGCTGGCCACATAACCGAAGTAGCTGGCACTTCCGCCTAATACCTCGTCGACAACTCCTTCCGGAGTATCGATGGAATCGAACGCAACCGAACCGACAACGAGCAGAGACATAGCATCCCTCCGCAAGAAACAGTAAAAATCAGGGGGCGAAGTCTAAATTCGGGCAGGAACCGGTGTCAAGACGCGCATTGGGCAGATCTCCGAAATTTTAGATATCGCTGGTCAGAATGAAGCGCCAATCCCAGCGTTTCATGCGGTGCGCCAGAACTGTCGCGGTGGCCGAGGGAACATGCCCCTGAGCCGAAAGATCGGACTCGACCGGATCCCCGGCCGGGACGCAAAACATGTGAACCGAACCGTCGATGGGCCAAGGAATTCCGCTTTCGGCGCAAGGACCGAACTGCACATGGAGAAGCGGCATCGGCTTCCCGGTGCTCTCCAGGACGATGTCCTTCTTGCCGGCAAGAGAGAGATAAGAGAGTGGCCCACGCGAAGATTCCAGGATCGGCGCCAGCCCACGCATCGATTCGGCGTCCAGCGAGTAGAGGTGAAGAGTCGTGGCGACCCGGGTTGGGGCGACCCAGAACGTACTTAAAAGACGCACGACTCGATTTTCCGACCCGTCACCGGGATTCATGGAGATTGCGTATCCGCGGGAACAAATGGGGTATTTACGAGGAAATGCGTGAAGAAGCATTTTCCAGGGAATCCTCTGTCCCCGGTAATCCGGGTCGACCTTCAAATCTCCCGAATACCATACCCTTCGAAGACGCTTTCCTGGCGCAGCGGGAATCCGACGCAACATTCCGGCCAGAACAGCCACCACTCGATCTCCATCAAGAGCGGCCAGGTAAGTCAACGTTCCAAGTCGATCGAAAAACGCGAAATAGTCCTCGCCGTGATCGATCTCGAATCGATCGGTTCCGAGGGGATAAGAGACTCCCTTTTCCAGTCCAGCAACTCGCACCTGAAAATCTGACCGGTCTCGCAAACGGATCTCTCGCACCCGAATCGTCATAGGGTCCAAGACCTTCCCTCAGGTTCTAACGTGGGAGCAGGTAGCCTCCCGAATCCAACGTCGTTTTCGATTGTCATAAAGCTGCTCGTACAACGACGAAAACGTGTGAGCACCGAGCCGCAAACCTTGCTCGATAAAGTAACGATCATCTTCGTCTCCCGACTCCCAGGTAGGCTCGAGAACATCGAAAAAATCGTCGGCGTGTTTGATGTCGAGTTCGCTGTGCAGATCGTAGTGGATCAGATCCTCCTGAGCGACCCAGCCTCGGTCGACAACAGCTTGACCAATCCAACCCGAGATATCGGAGAACATACGCTCAATAATCCCCATCATCCCCACCCCGACGATGTACTCATCCATCGTACAGCAACCGATCAACGCGGTGTTGAAAAGTCGAATCTCTGGCCAAAGCGTCCGCACCTGAACATCCTCGTAAGTCACTCCATCGAGACGTTTCAGAAACTCCAGAAACGAGTCTCCGTGTGGCAAGTCCTCTCCCCCCGTTCCGTGTTCCTCCCAGACGTTTCGCAGGACCTCGATCCGCTGATGATGGTGAGGAATCTTGGCCACAACGATCGCCATGGGGCGACCAAAGAAAACAACGGCGGAGTAAAACTGAACCTGAGTCTCGACAAAATCTTCTTTTTCGAATGTACCGTCACGCAAAGCCACGAAGTAAGGATTCTGTTCGTAAGCGCTCTCTTCGAGAACACGTGAGATTAAATTTTTCATATGTTTTCTCGTACCTTCTGACCGACATGAATGCTGCTGTAAAAGAGGCTTCGATCCCGAGTATGAAGAGATCGACCGAACTCGACGTCGAACTCGAACTGATCGCCAAAAAAGGAGGTCAAGTCACGGTCGTTATTGAGTTGACGATACAAAACGACCGCACCCGGCCGCAAGTACTCGGTCAACCTCTCGATCTGCTTCCGAACCGACCCCGGATCCATCCAGTCGAAAATATTGGAAAGATCCAGAAAGTCGAATTGGCCCGGATCGGAGAGTCCGCCCAGGTCTCCCGAAATCATTTCCATGGAATGCCCAACCGATAAGGACTCCAGAAACCGGGGAAGACACCCTGCGCGTTCCAGGTAATGACCGAGGAAAACATGATGAAGGAACGGATTATCGGCGGCTCCTTTCATCAAAAACCCACGCTCGAAGAGTCTTCGAAAGTAACCGGGATAACTTCCCGACTCCGCGTACTGAGTCGCCTCGGCCCCGAACATCGTCACGAGCAGGGAATCACAAAAATACATTTCAAACGCCACCGGCCAGTAGGGATGGCTCAAAACCCGCTCATTCACTTCATGAAGTTTTCCGGGGACTTCGAAAAGCTCCCGAAATCCCTCGTAGGGAAGAACCAGATCGTACAAAAATCGGCGAAGTCCTCGAAACAGAGCCTCGAAATTACCGCACTCCGAAAGCCCTTGCGACCCGCCCTCCTCGACATTGAAGGCCCGCAGGAGAGCCTCCCCCTTCAACTCGCCCAGAGCCTGAATCTTGTTCTTTACATGCTGAAGTTGGGCGGGATTGGCATCCAGAATCGACACCTCCATATCCGGGAAAGCCGAGACCAGAGAAAGTGCGGTGCACCCCCCCGAAGCGATCACGAGTGCCCGACGACAGGAAAATCGACGAATCACTTCACAAGAGATATCGGGATCCTCACGAACCACAGCAAATTGGAGGGGATTTCGACTGGATTTCATAGACTCCTCACTTTATCCGAAAAGACTTTCTCGTCGAGCGAGATTTGCCGGTCGCTCCTGCTTTCGCTATCATCTCGCCCCCATGAGTGAAGTTCGTGTCCGTATCGCCCCCTCGCCCACCGGCGACCCCCATGTGGGAACCGCCTACATCGCCCTCTTCAATATCGCCTTCGCGCGAAAACACGGAGGTCGATTCCTCGTCCGTATCGACGACACCGACCAGACCCGGTCTCGACCCGAGTACGAGAAGGGAATTCTCGACTCCCTCAACTGGCTCGGCCTGACCTGGGACGAAGGGCCGGGAATGGACAACGACTGGGGACCGTTCCGGCAAAGCGAACGAACCGAACACTACCGCGAAGCAGCCAAACGACTCCTCGAAAGCGGCCACGCCTACCGATGCTTCTGTTCTTCGGAAGACCTGGAACGGATCCGCATCGAGCGGGCTCAGATGAAACTGGGACGAGGATACGACGGGCGATGTCGGAAAATCGACCCCGAAGAATCCGGGCGAAGAGCCGAGGCTGGAGAGGCCCACGTAGTTCGACTGGCGGTTCCCCAGGAAGGAGACTGCCGACTCCAGGACGAGATCCGAGGAGAAATCGTGACCCCCTTCAAGGAGGTTGACGATCAGATTCTCATGAAGTCCGACGGATTTCCAACCTACCATCTGGCCAACGTGGTCGATGACCACCGGATGCGAATCACCCATGTCATCCGGGGTCGGGAATGGATCTCCTCGGTCCCCAAACACTTACTGCTCTATCAGGCCCTGGAGTGGGAGCCTCCGTGTTTCTACCACATGCCGCTCCTCCTCAACCCGGATGGCACCAAGCTTTCCAAGCGCAAAAACCCCACTTCGATCCGCTACTACCAGCAGGCGGGCTACCTTCCCGAAGCCCTTCTCAACTTTCTGGGCATGATGGGGTACTCCCGCCCCGGCGGAGAGGAAAAATTCTCTCTGGAAGAGTTGATTTCCGATTTTGAGCCCAAGCGCCTCCACTCCTCGGACGCAGTCTTCGACATCCAAAAACTTCGCTGGCTCAATGGCCGGTACCTACGAGAAGATCTCACCCCCGAGGATCTCTACCAGCGTCTCACCAACTGGCGCATGAACGAAAGCCTGTGGAAACCGATGGCGGAACTCATGCTCACCCGGATGGAAACACTCGGTGACTTCGTGCCCTCGGTCGCATTCACTCTCGCGGACGACTTCGAATCTCCAGCGGAAGACTTCGTCCCCAAGAAACGCACTCCCGAGGAAACCGTCCAATTTCTCCAAACAATCCTCTGGGCCTTCGAGGAAGACGATGCCTGGGACAAGGAAAACGTCCAGAAAACCATCGAACGGGTCACAGAACTCTGGAACTGGAAGATACGTGAAGCCACCGCGCCACTCTTTGTAGCGATCATGGGCAAGAAAGTGGGTCCACCTCTCTACGATTCGATCGCTATTCTTGGCAAGGATCTCTCTCGAGCCCGAATCCTCAAGGGCATCGTCCAGCTAGGCGATATCTCCAAGAAAAAATTGCGTAAGCTCGAAAAACGGTGGAAGTCCGGGACTCTCGCTCCTCCGGCTTCCTCCTGACCTGCAGCCATTCGATACTCTCTGCGCACCCTCGCCCTCCTCCCCGGAGTCATCACCCTAACGCTTTTTGGGGTCGCCCAGTATTATCCCCACGCTGTGGAACAAGTGTATTCCCGGGGCCTGTACCCACTTCTTTCCGCCCCCCTGACCTGGGTCTCCAGTCCGATCCCGTTTTCATTGAGCGAAGTGGCCCTCTATCTCGGAGGGATCGGCTGTATGCTGGCCGGCGCGGGAACCCTGGCCCGACTCCGCCGAAACGAACCCTCGAGACGTGTCATCCTCGGTCAAGCCCTGAAAACAGGAGTCGCTCTCTCGAGCCTTGTCCTGACATTTTTCTTCTGGTCCTGGGGCTTTCACTACGCCCGGGAAACGCTCGAGATCCGGCATCCCGAGTTGTCCCAGCCTCCAACTCCAGCCGCCTGGAGCCGGACCCGAAGCCTCCTTATTCAGGAAATTCACCGGTGGCAACCGCTCTACGAACCGCTCAACGAGTCGGAACGGGAAAAAGAGATCGACCGTAGCTTGAAAGAGGTCTTGAGAACCTACGACTCCCTTACCCAGGTTTGTACCGCCCCGACCAAACACCCCTGGTCGAGCTGGTTGCTCGACGCGCTCGCAACCTCAGGAGTTTACAGCCCGTTCTTTGCCGAGGTCCATGTTCACAGCCAACTTCCCCGGATCGCGCTCCCCTTCATAACCGCTCACGAAAAAGCCCATCGAGCCGGCTACGCGGACGAAGGGGAAGCCAACTTCATCGCCTATCTCACCTGCAGGCATAGCCAAACGGCCTCTCTGAGGTATTCAGGAGCTCTGATGACCTACCTGTCCTTTGCTCGCGGCCCCCGCTTCGGCCACAATGAAGATCCGATGACTCCTCTGCCCACCCAAGCCCGCAACGATCTGCGTAACATTCTCGACTGGCGCAATGCTCGCCGAGGAGCGTTGGCTCGAATCCAAGGTCGAGTGTACGACCTCTATCTCCGGACCTTAGGTGTACCCGGAGGAATCGCGTCCTACGGTAGAATCGCTCGATACGTGACTGCACACGAGAGTACCCAACCACCATGTCCGACCCACTGAAGAAAAAAAACAAGCGAAGTTCCGCCCACCTGCTACAACGCCTTCGATATGAGCTTCTCGTCCAACTCGACGAGGTGATGGATTCTCAGTGGCTCTACACAAACCCTGACGCGGACAATCTGGATGAATGGAAAGACGACATCACCGAAACCTTGACCGGCATCCTGCGCGAGCGGAAAGTCAAACTCAGAGGAGAAGACAAATTCTTGCGTGAACTTCTTCGGATTCTCCAGATCTACGGCCCCATTTCTGGCGCCCTCCTCGATCCGACGGTGAGCGAGATCATGATCGTGGGCCCCGAAAAGATTTATGTGGAACGAGAAGGAAAACTCGACCGCATCCCTCAGCGCCTACCCTCCGAAAACGCTTCGATCCAACTCATTCGCAACATCCTGCACCATAATCACCGCGAAATAGAGGAAGGGGTGTCGATGATCGATGCCCGCCTCTCGGACGGTTCTCGCCTGAACGCGGTCTTCGCACCCGTTGCCGTAGAGGGGTCCATGCTCACCATCCGTAAATTCCGCCAGGACATCATTAACGCCACCGATCTGGTGGACCGGGATACGCTGTCTCCCGCGATGGTCGAATTTCTTCAGGTCGCGGTCGAATCTCACCTCAATATCATCGTTGGCGGGGGCACCGGCTCGGGGAAAACCACCATGCTCAACGTGCTTTCCAGCTACATACCCGAAGGAGAGCGGATCATCACCATCGAAGACACCGCCGAACTACAACTCTCCCAGGACCATGTGGGACGAATGGAGGTGATGCCCCCCAATCGATTTGGAGAGGGAGGAGTCCCCATCGACCAGCTCTTCCGCAATTCCCTTCGCATGCGTCCTGACCGGATCGTGGTGGGTGAGTGCCGAGGAAAGGAAGCCTTCGACATGCTGCAAGCGATGAACACCGGTCACGACGGGAGCATGACCACACTGCACGCCAACAGCGCTCGAGACATCCTCACTCGACTCGAAAACATGGTCTTGATGGCCGGCTACGGACTTCCCACCGAAGCGGTCCGGAGACAGATCGGCACCGCGATCCATCTCCTCTTTCACATGCGCCGATTCCCCGATGGTAGTCGCAAACTTTCGAGCATCACCGAGATCACCGGTCTTCAGGGCGATACCATCTCGACGCAGGAACTCTTTACTTTTCGAGAAGAGGGCCGTTCCGCCGACGGAACCGTCCAGGGCCGATTCCTCCCCGCTTCCATGGCCCCAAAATTCTTCGACCGCCTGCGTGAAGAGGGGAAATCTCCCCCGGTAGAACTCTTTCGATAGACTCTTCGGCTCTGAACCTTCCCCTCACTTACCCGAATGCCAACGCCAAATTCGAACCTGCCCCTTCTGATCTCCCGCCGCGAGGAAAGCCACCCTTCTGCCCCTTTTCGTAGTTTTGAACCTGAAAACAATCGAATCGACGCTTTTCCCTGAATGATCTCCCAGTCGGCCTAATTCCCGGCAGTTGGGAACATCCAACAAAAGGATCGAACCGCTGGGCTGTCCGACAAAAAGAACGGACTCCATACCCGGCACCTTTCCCCACGCAACCGGAAGGCCCTCTCCACAATCCTCTTCCGATTGCCACCGCCCCACACAGCGGGGCGGATCTTGTCGCAAGTCCCAGATCTCGACTCCGTTGTCCCAATGAGTAAGCGCCATCAGATGGCCCTCGGGCTCCACGTACACCCCCCGAATAGACGCTACCGATTTGATGACCCCCTCTTCGACCTTCACCCATTCCCAGTTGCGACCCGATTTTTTCAACTGGTAACGATGACACACCGACTCGGGACCTCCCACCAGCAGCATCGAGTCCCCGATGGAATCCACCCCAATCCCGACCGAAACTCCCTCGTGGACTGAAACTTGAAGTGCTGTGATCCTCGAAGCCGCCTGATCCCAAAACTGAACCAACGACTCCTCTCCCGGAATCGTTGTGACGCCGACAAATCCCGAAATTTTTTGAAGACCGGAAGTTTTTTTTCTGAGAAGAATCGGATGTAACCAATTCACCGATTTACCCTCGGCCGCCCCCTCTATATCGGAAAGATCTACCTTTAATTTCTTTCCAGCGGATGAGGGAATTCCGATTTGGTCCACATATTCACTCCACAACCTCGGAGCCAAAACCTGAACCTCTCCGTTTTTTTTCAGGGTCCGCCACGGGGATAAAGACCGCAAAGGCTCTTCAAGCAACCCCTCCCGCGTCATCACCCATTTCATGTCACTTCTTGACTTCCCTCCCAAACTCAAAACAGCGACCCGTGGCGGTTTGACATCTCCTCCATCTGCGACCAGAAGCGCCGCTTCACCCCCCGGAACCCACAGAAGCGCCTGAGGAGGACGATCTCCCCAGGAATCCACCCGCATCGACTCCCAGCGCGACGAATCCTTCAAAGCCAAAGAAGGCAGACCCTCCTCGACAACGACCTCTTCGTCCTCTTCCTTCAACCCCCACTTCTCGGTCAGAGCCTCCGCTAACCTTCGACAAGAAGGCACCGGACTGGTTCGAGCCTCGGCCAAATACTTTGCCGCCAGATCCTTCTCCTCTTGGGCGTACCAAGCCACGATTCCCAAACTCAGATCGCTCCAGCCATCGCCGACATCTCCGAGACTCTCGAGCGCCCATTCCAGTTTTTGAGCGACCGAAACCCGGGAAAGACGGAGTTGCGCAGATTGATCGGAACGAATCCTCAAATAAATGATGGCGTCCCCATCTCCGGGCAATAACTCCACCTGAGAAACCTTTCTGCGCGAGGAACCGATCTCCACCACACCTCCTCGCAAGGACCGCAACCGTTCACAGCAAGCCTTCCAAACCCGATCGATGGCCTCGACCTGGAACCACCTATGGTGGAACTTCTTTTGCTCGAGAAATTCCGACGGAAAGATTTCCATCATGTTTTCCCGAAACTTCCGGACCCTTAAAAAATGGCCCGCCGTATCTTCCAGAAGTTCGTTCACCTCTTTCATTTCACGATTCCAGCGATCCTCCAGCAAAAAGTTACGGGCCTGGATTACCTGCTGCTGAACGACCGGATCCGAGGAGAACCTCCGATAAAAACGATCCAGTTCGACCAAGACCTCCGCCAGATCCCCTTTCTTGCCCCGGGAAAAAATTCGAGACAGTTCATTCATCGACTTCAACCGATCCCGAAAGATCACGGCAGGATCGTGTGGAGAAACCCCTTCGAATTCGATCCGGGAAAGCCACTGATCGGACTCATCCGGCCTTTCTGCCTGGGTCAGATCACTCGCTCGGGCCAACATGCCGTCTTGTCGAGCACTCAAAAGACTTTGCCGACACTCCTCGCTCCAGGAGCGACTGGCCAGGAATTTATCGAAACTCACGAGAAATTCTTCGAGAGACAACCGAGACACTTCAGACCGGATACGATCCAGTCCTTCCTGGAGTAAATACTCCGACTCCTTGGCCGGGTCCGTGGGCACCTCGCTCGGCTCCGAAGGCGAGGAGTCCTTTTTTTCGACCCCAACCTTCATCTTGCCCTTGTGTGATTTCTTCAACCCTTCCTCGATCTGTCTCTCGATATCCGAAGCTCCGGCCTCCCATCGTTGTTGTCCGTAAGCCTTACGAAACTCGGCCAAACGAACCCGGGCAATGTCGAACTTTCCGTTCTCCATATCCTCGCCCACATCTCCTCGCAACCGATCCAGTGCTTCGTCTCCCTGACGCACAAGAAAATCGTGTTCGATCTTCGAGGAGTCGACCGAACGATCGAGAAACGAATCAACCGGAGAGTCTTTCTTCTCCGAAACCTCATCCGAAGTCCTACCCAACAAGAGCCAACCCATAAGAAGGCAGATCAATCCCCCCCCTATCGCCCAGAACCGAAAGCCTCCTCCCTGACGAAGCTTTCGACTCCGAATCTCTTGCGATTCCTGGATGACGAGATCCACCGATCGGCCGGACAGAAGTCGGTCCAGATCGGAAATCACCTCACCCATGTTTGGATAGCGGTCTTTTTGTTCACCGGCCATCATCCGGGAAACCACATGAGAAAGATCGGGAGGCAGGGATTCATCGACCTCCATCAGAGGCCGAGGAGTTTCCTGCAAGATCTTGACCAAACAAGCGGTCGCCGAGGTCGCCTCGAAGGGGGTTCGGCCGCTCACCAGGTGATACAGGGTAGCGCCGAGAGAATAGATATCTGTACGCGCATCGATCGACCGCAATCCTCTGGCCTGCTCCGGAGACATGTAGGAAGGAGTTCCGACAATCTGGCCGGTACGCGAGATATGCGCGGTCCCCTCGGAAAGCCGGGCCAGACCAAAATCGGTCACCTTGATCTTGCCTTCCTCCGAGATCATGAGGTTGGCCGGCTTGACATCCCGATGAATGATGCCTTTGGCATGCGCGGCCTGAAGACCCAGTGCGGACTGGCGAGTCAATTCGACCGCCTTTCTCCACGGTAAGCGACTCTCCTGGTCAAGACGTTCGGAAAGAGAGCCTCCGGTCACAAGTTCCATCGCCAGATAGTCGTATCCCTGATCACGATCCACATCGTAAATCGTGACAATATTTTCCTGGGTCAACTGTGCCGTCGCCATCGCCTCCTGCCGGAAACGATCCACCTGTTCTCCATGAATATCCGGATCCGCCTGCAAAATTTTCACGGCGCAAAAACGTTCGAGCCCAATATGGCGGGCCCGAAAAACCGCCCCCATGCCTCCTCGCCCGATCCTCTCGAGCAATTCATAGCGCCCCCCAAGAGGGCGATCAATCCCGAGCATGGATTGGCCCCTCGGTCCCTGATTCGAAACTTGATCAATAATCCTCGGATCCTCGATCAAGGTCGCTTCATGAGTTCCAAGTTTCGGCGGACTCAGCGGTACCCGACACTGACTACACTCGAAATGCTTTCCCTTTTCGGGCTGCGTTAGCAGATATTTTTTATTGCACTGAGGACAGTGAAATTCGCGACGTTGCTTCATCAGTCTTTATGGTAAAGAGGGAGTCTCATTCTATCCATCCTTGGGATACGTGAGCGAAAAAATGTCCGTTCCTGGAAAATCGACACCGTAGACACCGAGACATCCCGAACGATTTTTCAGGTCTCCCTCGCACCCAAAATTCTCCAAACTCATTCCAGAAAAGCTCTTGAGAAAGCGCCCAGAAGCCCGAGTAAACAACACACAACGACACGACCCGTCGCCCCGACCTTGGTCCACAAACAGAAGGCCTAAAAAGAACACTCAGACCATTCGAGAAACCAGCCAATCGGTAAACCGAGGACTCACTCGATCCAGATAGCACATCAGTCGCCCGAGACCGGGAAGAACCATTTCCCGCTTGCGCTGATGAACCCCGCTCAGAATCGCCTCGGAAACCTCTTTCACACTGAGCACCCTCCCCACTGTTTTTGCCTGGGTTTGAACCGGACCTCCATCCGGTCCCAGTGAGCGTTTACGAATCTCGGTATCCACGAACCCCGGACAGACGATCAACACATGAACCCCATGGGCCGCCAGTTCGATCCGAGCGGCGTTGAAAAAACCGTGAAGAGCCCACTTGCTCGCGGAATAGGCGGCTCGCCCAGGAATCCCCTTCTTTCCGGTCAAGCTTGAAACGATCACAACCTGCCCTCCACTTTGGACTAAGTGCTTTCGCGCCGCCGAAAAGCAGTGAACACTTCCATCATAATTGACTCGCATGACCCGCAACATGGCCTCTGAATCGCAATCGAGAATCGAACCCCGCATGGAAATTCCCGCATTGAGAATCGCCACATCGAGCCCCCCATAAAGCTCCACTCCTCGATCGACAACCTCCTGACAAGCCTCCGGGTCGGTCACATCCGCGGGAACGACCAACGCTTCGCCCCCCGCTTCTCGAACTCCGACCGCGGTTTCCTCGAGTTCCTCCTCGCTACGCGCGCAGAGAACCAATCGCGCTCCGAGCTTCGCCCAACGCAAACTGAGATCCCGGCCGATCCCCGCGCTAGCTCCAGTAATGAGGACCCGACGGCCTTCGAGCGCATACCGACTCATGAACCACTCCTTCTATTTGCCGATGCAAAAACGTTGAAACACCAGATCCAGAATATCCTCGGTATCCACCTCGCCCACCACTTCTCCCAGAAAACGAATCGCCTCCTCGAGATCGATCGTGGCCACCTCCACTCCGAGCCCGCTTTCCAGAACCTCTCGAGACCGATCGATCGCAGCCAACGCCCGGACAGTGGCGGATCGTTGTCGTGCTCCCAGAACCGCTCCTGAAGCGGTTCCCATGCCCGAACCGACGAACTCGAGAAGAGTCTCTCGCAAAACATCCAACCCATCTCCCTCCTGGACCGACAGCGTTACGACTCGCTCCGGCAAGCGATCGAAAGCCTGAAGGACCGGATCGGCAGGAGCCAGATCCGTCTTGTTCACCACGAGCAATCGGGGCGAAGCAACCGTCTCCACAAACTCGAGGACCGAGCGATCCGGAAAACGGGAAGCGTCGAGAACAACGAGGCGCAAACTGACTCCGTCCAGAATCTCCTCGAGTCGATCCAGAGCCTGTCGTTCGACCCCTTCGCCCACTTCTCGAACTCCTACGGTGTCGAGAATCCGGAAACGAATTCCCTCGAATTCACAGTGTCCTTCCAGAATATCCCGAGTCGTTCCAGGAGAAGAAGAAACGATCGCCTGATCGCTGCCTACGAGGCGGTTGAAAAGCGTGCTCTTCCCCGCGCCCGCCGGCCCGCAGATTGCCACTGAAAGCAACCCTTCCCCGGCAACCTCCTCGGGTGGCGATACGATCAACGCTTCAAAACGTTCTCTCAGGCTTTGGAGCAACTGGACTCCCTCGCCGATCGTATCCTCCTCGATATCCTCTTCTTCGGCAAAATCGAGCGCGGCCACCCAGAGCGCCGCCACCTCCTTGCAGGAGTCGATCAACTCATGAATCACCCGACTCGGCCCGCCTGAAAGCGTATTCATTGCCTGACGTCGCTGGGCCTCTCCACTCGAACTGACCAGCGCGCAAACACCCTCGGCCTGAGCCAGATCCAACCGCCCGGAAAGAAACGCGCGCCGGGTAAATTCTCCGGGCCCAGCGGCACGAGCGCCTCGAGCTTCCAGTTCCTCCAGCAACGCTTCCACCAGCGGAGGTGAACCGACCAGGTGGAGTTCGACCAACAACTCTCCGGTATAGCTACGGTTTTCAAGGAATTGGTAGCGTACAGCGGAGAACTCCAGTTCACTCCGATCCAGACGAACTTGCCCGAAAGAAACCCGAGCCGACGCGTCCTGGGGCTGAAATACCGATTCCACAATCGAAAAAGCTCGAGGTCCGGAAAGACGAACAATCGCTCGCAACGAGGGTCCGGGAGCCGAACTGAGAGCCACGATGGTATCCGTCGCCGCCGGGAGGCTCGCCGCTCTCATGAATTCGTGAGGAAACTCCGTCCCCAAGACTCAGAACGGATCACTTCTTCTTCCTTCGCTTCCGGCCGGTCTGACGCATCCGATGAGCAGGGACCTTACGTGGACCGGATGAAGAGAAAGCCTCGGGCTTGGAAGACGACCCTTCTGAGGGGGTCTCTCCAGCGTTGGCAAGAGAAGCTCCAGCAGTCGCTGGCGCCGCAGCCGAACCGATCCCCATTTCCTTGAGGTGACGGCGAATATAAAATTGCTCGACGATTCCGATCGCATTGGAAGTCAGCCAGTAGAGCACCAGGCCGCTGGCCATGCTGTAGAACATCGCGCCGAAAATCAGCGGCATCCAGGCCATGATCTTCTGCTGCTGACGAGCCTGAGGATCTTCACTTTTAGGCTGTAGTTGTGACTGAATGAGCCAGAGTACCGTCATGATGATCGGCAACAGGTTCAGATCCGACCCCACCAGAGGCAAACTGAATCCCTCAAAGCTATGAAACCGGTCCGGCTGAGAAAGATCCTCGACCCAGAAAAAAGTCGACTGACGCAACAAAATGGACTGGCGGAAGGCGGTGAAGAGTCCGAAGAAAATCGGCATCTGGATGAAGATTGGCAAACACCCCCCCACCGGAACCGGATTGACCCCGTGGCGTTTGTAGAGCTTCATCACCTCTTCATTGAGCTTCTGCCGATCGTCCTTGTACACTTCCCGGATCCGATCGAACTCCGGCTTGAACTCCTTCATCTTCGAGGAGTAGGTGTGCATCGACACCTGCGATTTTTTGGTCAAAGGGTGCAGCCCGACCTTGACGAAAAAGGTCAATAGGATGATCGACCACCCCCAGTTCCCAAGAAAACCGTGAAGAAACTGAAGAATCCCCAGAATAGGACTCACCACCCATCCAAAAAACCCGAAGTCTTCCACGCCGTCAAAGCGCGGATCACCGGAGAGTTCTGCACGAGAAGCCGCGTGAACCGTGAGGACCACCTTCTGGCTCTCTCCTGACCGCAGAGTGCTCATCGAGCGCATCGCAAACGCCATCAAATTCGACTGGTCCTTGGGCTTGGCCTCCGGATCCCCAACGGGCCGCTCGGAGCGCTGGAAAGTTTGTACCACCGCGGTCGGCTCAAATCCTTCGAACTGGGCTAAAACCCCAAAGTATTTCCCCAGAACCCCAGCCCAATCAACGGTCACCCCGCTACGAGCGAGAGGGTCCTTGTCCACTCCGACCAGTTCCATTTCGTGCCGATCTCCGGCCTCTTTCCACCCGACACCTCCCTGTAGATACCCCTCGTCCATGCTCTCACGAGCGATACCCACCGGCCCGACGAACACGATACGGCCAAGATCGTAGCGATCGATCCCGGGCGCCAGTTCCAGAACATACTCGATACGAAATCGGTTCTCATTCGGTTTGAGTGAGATCGATTTGGTTATCACGATTCCGTCCGAAGTTTGGATCCGAAACCGAAGTACCCTGTCGTCTGACTGCAACCGGAGCCAGGGCCTTGTGGTCAGCCCCCGATCCTCACGAACTCCGAAACATCCGAAATTCCCAGTCCCGTCGTCCCCCCGCCTCAGAAGAGGCAACCAGTTCTCAGCGCTGTTTGCCCAGTCCTCACCCGTGCGATCTGGATTTTCTTTTAAGTGCGTTTTGCATCGCAATTCGATCAACTGAGCGCCAACGGTCGACCAGCGCATGAACAGACGTTTGTTCTCCAGGACAACGATCTCTTCACCGTCCCCATACCGCGGCTCGACCCGGGATTCAGGCCGACGTCGCGCTTTACGGTCCTCCTCATCCAGAGTTCCGAGAAGTGTCTCCGAAAGAGGCGAAGCCGCGACCTCCTCCACCTTGACGGTCTTTTCATTTTCAATCGGTTTGAGTGGCGACCTGGTGGGCTCCGTTTCGCTTTCCTCACCCCAATCGAGTCGATCCACCACCCGATCCGGTTTCTCGGCCGGAGAGAAGGAAGGTCCATAGACCTTCATCCAGACGATATAGACCAGACACGAAAGAGCGATCGCGAGAACAAACCGAAACCGTTCCGAGGGATCCTGCTCCTGCATGGCTGATTCGACGTACGACCAATGCGGCGAGAGTGCCGCTCGAGTCTAACGTCCCTCCTCCAGTCGCTGCGCGAGATAGTCGGCCAGATCCTCCACCGCCTGGATCTTCTTCATCGTGGTCTTGTAGTCGTATTCGAGACGGTGAAACCGAACGACATCCTCTTCGATCGTGACATAACAGGCTCGATTGTCGTTATCGCGCGGCTGCCCGGCCGACCCCACATTGATCAACACCTTGTCGCCATCGGTCGGCAAGGGGTATTCGTTGTCGAGTTGAATAGCATATCGGAAGTCGTACTGATCTCCCTTACGAGAGAAAACACCGGGGATATGCGTGTGACCGACAAAGCAAACATCTTCGAAGCCATCGAAGATGTCATTCATCTTGCCGGTGTCGTCAGCATCCTTGGGGAGTACATATTCCCGAGTAGGCTGACGAGGAGATCCGTGTACGAAAAAATATCGTCCCTTGGTTTTCTTTCGTTTCATCTCGCCCAGAAAATCCCAGAGGGCGTAATTCGATTCCTTGTCATGCTCATCGGAGTTGAGCTGATCACGAGTCCAGTCGACCGCGCGACGCGCTTTGGCGTTGAAATCCTCAGCGTGAAAAAGCACCGCCTCCTCGTGATTTCCCAGCAGGCTGAAACGAACCTTGCGACACAGCTCGATACACTCCCGAGGATTGGGACCGTAACCGATCACATCACCGAGACAGTAAATCGTATCGATGCCTCGCTGCTCGATGTCGGCCAGGACAACCTGCAAGGCCTCGTAGTTGGCATGAATGTCGGACATGATGGCAACGGTCAAGGCAATATCCTCTTTTAAGAAGCAGGAGTCGTGTCCGAGTCGGACTGGGCATCGCCCGGTCTACGAGCCTCTTCGACCAACAAAACTGGAATACCATCCCGGATCGGGTACTGTCGCTGGCAGGCATCACACACCAACCACTCTTCACCTTCAAGGCGAATCGACGTCTTGCACGCGGGACACGCGAGAATCTCGAGAAGTTCTGGTTGGATCATGGAATATAGCTTTTGCGAAAGGGGTTAGGATAGGAAGCGCCTTCCGGGTCGTCAAGTTGACCGCGGACAGAATTTCACGCTTCCCGCGGTGGACGCCCCGTGTTCGGCGTTCTATGATCCGCACTCAACCGTATATTTCACCTCATGAATCCACCCCCCAACCCCGAGGAGCCGATCCCGAATCCCGATCCGGCCCCCCACGTGCAGCCCCAGACCTTGGAGAGCGACCCGGAACTATTCCGCCGCGTAAATATCCGCTTGGCTCTCGGCTTTTACGGCCTCTTGCTTGCCGGCTCGATTCTTGGCAGCCGATGGATAGGTCATGGCCCCCTCCACTGGATCCCCAGCGGTAAGGGGTTCGGCAATACGATCCTCTCCAGCCTCCTTCTCGGATTAGCGACCGGTGGGCTCGTTGTCGGGCTCGGCCATCTCTTGACCCCTTACATCACTTTTCTTCAGCAGATGAAGGAAGGGTTTCGCGAGCCCCTCCTCTGGGTTCGCACCTGGAAAGACATCTTTATCCTAGCCGTCACCAGTTCCGTCGCCGAAGAGGCCCTGTTTCGTGGATGCCTGCAACCGGCGATAGGGATTGGCTGGACCAGCCTGATCTTCGCCTTTTGCCATCCCCCCATTCATAAAAAACTGATCGCCTGGCCTCTTTTCGCCTGGCTGATCTCTTATCTCCTGGGAAACCTGTACATCTATGGAGGCGACGCACTCATCGCCCCGATCCTCTGTCACTTCACGATCAACTTCTGCAACCTGGGTATCCTCACGGCCCGGGATCGAGCTTCCTTCTCAGCTCAAAACGAGGTACCCAAGGCGAAAGAGACCCAGGGCCCCTCTTCTTAATCCTCGAAACCGAATCGATTCTTGATCAGTTGCTCGAGCGACTTGACCGCCTTCTTGGCCTGTTTTCCAGTTGCCTCGATCTTGAGAGTTTCCCCGCAAACAATGCCCATTTCGAGAATTTCCAGAATGCTCTTGGCATTCGCTGTCTGGTCTCCCCGCCGTATCCGGATATCAGCGGAAAACCCGGATGCGGTCTGAACAATCAGGGTCGAGGGACGCACATGAATCCCGTTTCGATTGATCACCTGCACTTCCCGACAGATCTCAGTACCTGCAGAACCCATCATCCATTTCCGATCTCGAGCACGACCAGATCGGACGAACTCGTATTTTTGATTTGATGGGGTACTCCACGAGGCACGAGTAGAGTCGAGCCGGTCATGACTTCGATCACCCGATCCCCCAAGTGCACCTCACCCCGTCCCTCCATCAAAACCAGCACATGATCCTGTCCGCGATGAACATGTTCTTCCTCGTCTTGCCCGTAGGATAAACGCATCACCGAGACATCGCTCGCCCCACCCTCACAGATCTTTTGAGTGAAGATCGACTGGGTTTGCCCAGCTTCTCCGCGAAGCGAGAACACATCGACCGGATCCACATCCTCCGGAGATATTCGACTCGGCCCCTCGACAGGCACGGACTCTTGTTCGGGAGAAGCCGGAATCGAGATACTGGAAGAGCTCGCATCTGGATCGGCCCTGAGCGCTTTCACACAGCAGACGAGATTGCCCCCCCCCTCATGCACGAGACAGACTACATTCCCGCATCGATCGCAACGATAAGTCTCCCCTTTCCTGTACTCCCCCTTACCCATCGATTTCTCTCCTCCTGAACGATCCCTGGATCAGGAAACCGAAAGGATCGATTCGGTGGCTCGGTGAATATCGTTGATCAAAAGCACCGTGAGAAGATCTCGAGATCGCTTTTCATCAAGCTTCTCGAACTCCCCGTGGAGTGATTCCATCGATTGGCGGAGTTCGAGCTCGAGTGCATCGATTCGTTGAGCGGCTTCAGGATGGTCGCGCTTGATTCCGGCGATCCGGACAAAGAGCGAATCGGCCATCTTGGCCACCTGCCCCTCCGTGCCCGACTCCATCTGTCCATCCTGCGCATCTGTGCTCATAACTGAAAAGCCTCCGGTGTCGTACACACTACGAAGCCGACTCTGAAAATTCCGATCCTTATCACTGGCATTATACGAGCGCACCCCATCGAGGGGCAAGCGACACACCCAATCCTACTTTCCTGATACCGGGAGCCGGATTCGAACCGGCACGAGCGTGAGCCCGGGGGATTTTAAGTCCCCTGTGTCTACCATTCCACCACCCCGGCGAGTTGTGAGGGTCTGATTGTACGAGACAAACTTCGAAAGGAGCAAGTCGAGGCCACAAGGTCCTGGACCCGAGCGCCTCCAGAACCCCAGACTTTTATACCCGAGACTGGGCTTTCATTCGCTTCTTTCCCCTCACCAGGAACACCGCTTCATGACCTCAGTTCTCAAGTCGGAATCCCCATCGACCCAAAACAGTGAACCGATCCTCCAATGTTTGGTTCCGATCAGTCTGTTCGAAATAAGTTGCGCACTCTATATGAAAACCGGAGAACCCCACGCTCATTGCAGCCTCGAGAATCAGTTACAAGACCTGAGGATCTCTCCTCAGGACATCGAGTCCCGAGCCCTTCACGCCTTTCGAGACACCATCCGAACTCTCCTGGCAGCCTTCTGGAAGCGCCAAGACCCCTCGCCTTGCCCGGTTTTTGATAATCAAGTGATCCCCCGGCTACAGAAAATCCATGCCGATGAAACCGCCCTGCGAAAAAGGGGATCCGACCACTGCCTTCAGCTTCTGAGTCGATTCAACACCGCACTCACTCCCATCCACCTCGACGGGTCTGAAATTACGAACATTCTGTCCTCTTTCGATTCATTGACTCAGGCCCAATCCTTTCGCCCTACCCTTCAGAAAACTCGTATCGCGCTGCAGACATTCTTGATCGAAGCCTCCCCCGATCCGAGCCCATTGACCCGAGGTGACTCTCTTTTCGGATGGCTCCTCTGCGGCTTTCTTTTCTATTACCACCAGAAGATGCTCCAGCACCCCCCGATCGCCACCCTCCTCCGTCCCCTTGAAGCCGAAACCCCGAACTCGGTCCTCAAGGCCCGTTTCCAGCGCCAGCAGGACGAACACAACCGCCGTCGACGACAAGTTACCGTTCAGACCAAAAATCGATCGATTCAGTACCTCCAAAACGAGGAGTGGAATCGAGCCTTGACCTTGCTGAACAATCTGAAAACTCACAAGGAAACCGCGCGGAAACGAGACCGACGTCGATGCGCCCGAAAACATTCATCCCACTCCCTGATCGCGATTCTCCTTCAGTTCCGTAAGGCCCGCCGGAATTTCGAGCAAACCTTCGGAGACCTGACCCGAGATCTCGACACCTGGTTTCAACGATTTCTCCCCGAGAAATCTCCTGTCCATTCGATCCGAATGCTTCCAAAACATCCAACTCACGACTCCACCAATTCCGGTTCCGACTTCAGCGAAGAAAGCAGCTCTCCTTTTTGTTCTGACGAGGACTCCAGCCATGCGCATATCATCGAGTTGCCCAGCGATTCCGACGAAGCCCGGCGTCAATCCTGGAACGCCTCACCTGACGACAACCGACCCGGTATGGTCCGAATTTCCGGAGGTTCCTTCCTCATGGGCGGAGGAAACAACGAAAATAACTCGACGGAGCACCGGATTCTCCTGGCCCCCTACTTCCTGGATCGAACCCCCGTTACCAACGCTCAGTACCAAAAGTTTGTTCATCAAACGGGCCACCGGGTTCCCTTCATCAAGGCGGCCTGGGCCAAACCTTACAACTGGCGAATGGGAAGCTACCCTCGCGGGAAAGCCGACTTTCCGGTCCTTCTCGTCAACTGGTTTGACGCCCAAGCGTACGCGAAATGGGCCGAAAAACGGCTACCCACCGAGGCGGAGTGGGAACGAGCGGCCCGAGGACTGGATGGCCGGACCTTCCCCTGGGGAGAGCAAGCCGATACAGACCGAGGAAACTTTAAACGAACCCACGAAGGGCCGTTAGCCACAGGACTTTTCCCCAGCGGGATCAGCCCGACCGGCTGCCTGGACCTGGTCGGCAACCACTGGGAATGGTGCGCCGATTGGTACGATCCCAACTACTACACTTCCTCCCCCTGCAAAAACCCGCAGGGGCCCTCGAGAGGGACCCAACGAGTCCTTCGAGGCGGAGCCTGGGATTCCACCGACGAGGCGATTCGAAGCGACTTTCGTTTCCACGCATCTCCCCATCAAGCTCATTTCTACCTGGGATTCCGTTGCGCAGCCGACGCAACCTGATCCCGGAACGGGGCTCAAAAACCGTCCTGGAGTGTTGACATTCCAGATTCGGTCCGTATTCTGATCGCCTTCTGCGCACCCGCGCAATCCCCTGAAATGCAAATCGAAACCCCGTAACAGGTTAGAGATGGACTTACTCCAACCGACCTTTCTCATCTTATATTTCGGCATCCTGTCCTTGATGGCAGTGATCGGCGTACACCGTTACATGATGTTGTACCTCTATCACAAGCACCGCCACAACGACCCCCAACCGAAACGCGTCTTCCCTACCGAAGAACTCCCACGGGTTACGATTCAACTTCCTGTGTTCAATGAGTTATTCGTGGTCGATCGATTGATCGATACGGTCTGTCTGATGGACTATCCAAAGCATCTTCTGGATATTCAGGTTCTGGACGATTCGACCGACGAAACCACAGAACGGTGTCGAAGAAAGGTAGAAGAGTACCGGTCCAAAGGCTTCGATATTCACCTTCTTCACCGAGAAGATCGGACCGGCTTCAAAGCCGGAGCCCTGAAAGAGGGGATTCTTTCGGCCCGTGGTGAATTCGTCGCCATGTTCGACGCGGACTTCGTTCCCCCGACCGATTTCCTGCAAAAATCCATACACTACTTCTCCGACCCCAAGGTCGGCCTGGTGCAGTCCCGCTGGGGCCACCTCAACCGGGACTACAACCTCCTCACCGAAATCCAGTCGATTCTGCTCGACGGACACCTGGTAATCGAACAGGTGGCCCGAAACCGAAGTGGCCGTTTCTTCAATTTCAACGGGACCGGAGGCATCTGGCGTCTCTCAACCATCGAAGAAGCGGGGGGCTGGCAAGGAGATACTCTCACGGAGGATCTGGATCTTTCCTTCCGCGCGCAACTCAAAGACTGGCAGTTCATTTTTCTCAAAGATCTGGTCAGTCCAGCCGAATTGCCGATCGATTTCAATTCTTACAAGACCCAGCAACATCGATGGGCCAAAGGCTACGTACAAACCTGTCGCAAGCTCCTGCCCGATATTCTCAGAAGTAAATACCCGTTGCATGTCAAAGCCGAAGCGGCTTTGCAACTCACCATGCACTGGGCTTATATGCTGATGGTCATTCTCATGCTGCTCATGCTTCCGGCCGTGACCCTCAAGATCTACAAATCCAGCACCTGGATCACAAGCCTTTTGATCGACTTGCCCCTGTGCCTGGCCACGACCACTTCTGTATTTTCCTTCTATCTCTGGAGCCAGCGGGAATCGCTCGACAACTGGGCTGCCAAGATCAAATATCTGCCCTTCACGATTTCCATCGGAATCGCCATGTGCCTCTCCAATACCAAAGCCGTTCTCGAGGCGGTTTTTGGACACGAGACACCCTTCGTACGTACCCCCAAGTACGGAGTCGAATCCAAAGAAGAAACGATCGAAGCCAAATCGAAGTATTCACCCCTCAAGAATGTGCTTCCCATCATCGAACTCTCTTTCGCGATCTATTTGGCGCTGGCCATCTACGCGGCGATCATTACTCACCGCTGGCTCAGCTTGCCCTTCCTGACCCTCTTCCAGTTCGGATTCATGTGGGTGGGAGTCAATAGCCTGCGCGATCAATTTCGTCGTCGACGCTCGATACCTGAGCCCATCGGTCTCGAGGAGCAACCGGTCCAGGTCGCCTGAGGTTTTCATGGAGATCCGGGAATATGCCAAGCGCATCCTTTCCTCCCCTCGAATTGAAGACAAGATCGCTCCGCCTCCAGGTTTCCTGACCGACCACGACCCCGGAACTCCCCTGTTCTGGACCTTCCCCGCCCGTCCTGAAAGTCTGGTAATTCGGACCCAAAAAACCCGGGTCCCTATGCCAGGACCCGATCAACTTGCCGACCCCAGGTCACGCGGAAAGTGTCTCCACTTTTTTGCCAATCACGAACTCCAAGCCCTCGAGATCATGGCTTTTGCCCTGCTCGCCTACCCCCAGGCTCCCGCCCGGTTTCGGCGAGAACTGCTTTCGCCCCTTCGTGACGAAGCCCGCCACCTCCAGATCTATATTCAACGCATGAAGGAGTTGGGTATCGCCTTCGGCGACCTCCCCATCAGCGACAACTTCTGGAGCAAGACCAAAGATCTGCACACTCCACTCCACTATCTCGCCACCCTCTCTTTGACCCTCGAAGGCGCCAATCTTGACCACCTTCCCTATTATGAAAAACTCTTTCGCGAGGCTGGAGATGATCGAACGGGAGATCTTTTTGCTCAGATCTACAAGGATGAGATCCAACACGTCCATTTCGGTGTGCAGTGGATGCGTGAACTGAACACCTCGGATCGGTCGGAGTGGGATGTCTATTGCAATTCGCTCAAATGGCCCATGCGACCTCAGAAAGCCCGCGGAAAAATCTATCTCCGCCAGGGTCGAGTCGAAGCCGGTATGTCAGAGAGTTTCATCGATCAGTTGGAGGCCTCCTTCGAGGCTTGATCAAAATTGGGCAACAAGCTCTTTGTCTTCAACGGGGGCTCTTTTGAGTCGGAACTGAGAACACCCGGAGTCAACTCTTCCAACTCGAGTGACGACCCTCTGGGACTCTCTACCTGCCTTCTCCCTCTGGGCTCGAAGGGAGATCGGGTCCTGGTGGATCGATCCATACCGGAAGAGTTCCTCCAGGGTCTTCAGAAAACCGGCCTCTCGTTCGCCCTCCCCACCCCCAGGGGAAATCCGCTTCCTCCCCGTATCGAACACCTCGTTCCCTGGGGAGCCTCTGTCTCGATGCGTCGTCTCGCCAGTTCACTGGGCTTATCCTTTGTCGCCCCCGATCCGAAAATCGTCTGCTGGGCCAACTCGAAACAGACCAGCCATCAGCTCGAAACGGAATTCGACCGAGTGCCTGATGGGTCCCACCTCATCACCAGCATCGAGGAAGCCCAGAAGGCTCTTCGAGACGCACCCCACGACAGCTCTCGGAATCCTTTTCTCTGGGTTTTCAAATCGGTCCTAGGGGTCGCCGGTCGAGATCGATCCCTGGGCCGAGGTCGCGACCTCCCCTCCACGACCCGGAAATGGATCGAAACCGTTTTGACTCGTGACTCTCTCGTCCTCTTCGAGCCGTGGGTCGATGTCGAGCGCGAATTCTCGGTACAGATGGAGATCCTCCTCGACCCGGAAACCTCCGATCCGAAAATCCAGTCGCTTGGAACCACCGAACTCCTCACAGGAGCCGACGGACGCTATTTGGGCAACCGGGTCGGCTCACTTCTTCCCATTCCCGAAGCGACTCGACTCCACCAGGTCGCTCATCAGGTGGGATGTCGCCTCGCATCCCGCGGATACTGGGGTCCGGTAGGTATCGACGCTTTCCTCACCCGGGGCGCAGAAGAGACGAACCTGCGACCCCTGGTCGAAATCAACGCCCGATTCACCATGGGGCGAGTCGCGCTCCAGATGATTTCGCTCCTACCTCCTTCGGGAATCGGCACCTGGATACTGTCTCCTTCTAAACGTTCCATCCCGCTTCCGCCCTACGACCCGAACACTCGTATCGGCCTTCTGGCCTGCTCCCCAGAACCGACCGGAAAGAAACAGCGTCAAGCCCTCTTTTTCTCCGCTCGAAATCCCCGGGAACTCGCGGAAGCGGAAAAGATCCTGCTGCCATAAAACCTCCCGACAAGATATCCTCGTCGCCCTTCCCAATCAGGAGTCATCCATGCGAGCAAAGTTGCTCCTCCTTCTCACCCCACTCCTTCTTCTCAACTCGCCTCATTGGGCCTGGTCTCAGGCCCGGGTTCGAGGAGAAGTCCGCGCTCCCGAGGATCTCGGTCTCACGCTGAACGGACTCACGGTAAAAAGCGTCGCGGAAGGGTCGATCGCCCAATCCCTCCGAATAACCCCTGGAGTCACCCTTTTGGCTTGCGAGGGCAACCCGATTCAAACCTGGGAAGAGGTCGTTCGAGTCCTCCTCCAGGCACCCTACAGTTCCCGGTTCCAGTTGAGCATAAAAAGTCGTGGTCGCAAGGGAAACATCGTCTTCGATCTGCTTCGGGGAGTGAAAGGGATAGAGTACGCGCGAATTGCCCACGAAATACACTCACCGCTGGACATCGGTTTTCTTCTCGAAGGATCCGAACTCGTCGTCAGCCGATCGCTTCCACGATCTCCAGCCGCTTACGGACGGATCCGGCCCAAAGACCGGATTGTGAACTGTGCCGGACAAAAAGTGAATTCATGGAAGGAGTTCCAGGAAGCTCTTGTACGTCATCCTTACGCGGCGCGTTTCGACGTCACCGTGAAACGAGGGTCCAGAGAAAAAACCGTCTCTATCGACCTGATCCGAAAACGAAAACTTCGTTTTGCCCAAACTCTTGCGTCACTCCGAGTGCCGATCGACATCGGAGTCCTGCTCAAAAACGATCTTCAAATCGAGGAGATCCTTCCCGGGTCGCCGGCCCGAGGAAAACTCAAACCCGATGACCAGATCCTCGAGGCCGAGGGACAGCCTGTCGACACATGGGAGGCCCTGAAAACCCATCTAGCCGAAGACCCGATCGCCACCCAGCTGGACCTGATCATCCAGCGAGAAGGATCTCGAGTCGATGTCCAGATCCTTCTTTCCAAGCAACGGACTCCCTCGAGCGGCGGCAGCGGCGGAAAAACCGGCGAACAGACCGTTCGCG
Source organism: Planctomycetota bacterium (assembly GCA_030748635.1). GTDB lineage: Bacteria > Planctomycetota > JACQVV01 > JACQVV01 > JASMLP01 > JASMLP01. The sequence continues at coordinate 53,241 of JASMLP010000188.1, read as the reverse complement.
TGCAAGGTCGCATCCGAAGATATGTTCTCGAAGCCCCCTCCAAGCGCAATCGGCCCCTGCCGCTTGTCGTTCTGCTGCACGGCACCAACTCTCGACCCGACTACATGCTCCATCACTGGCGTCCCGTTGCCGGACAAGACGCCATTTTGGTGGCCCCGTGGGGCGAGCGCAACTGGCCCCAGGATGTCTCCCAGGACCAGGACGAACCGTTTATCCTGGCGTTGATCGAAAAGGTGCGGCGAGGCTTCAACGTCGACCTCTCCAGAATTTATCTCAGCGGACACTCTCGTGGAGCTTTTTACACCCACACCCTGGGACTCCAACACGGTGAAATCTTCGCCGCGGCCGGACTCTTCGCCGGAGGTCGACGCCCCCCTCTATCTCGATCCCGACGCAAGACCGCCTTTGTCATTTACCACGGAGAACTCGATGAATCCGTCCCGGTCTCCGCCGGTCGTGATGCCCACCAGAGCCTCGAACAAGCGGGTCATGCCGTGAAAATCCATATCGAGATCGGTGGGACCGGAAACCCGGGTCATCACGAAATGAACCGACAAGGCATCGAAGCGATCTGGAACTTCTTCCTGACCCATCCGATGAAACCGCTCGACCGCTGAGTAAGTTCACCCGAGCGAGGGTTTCTATCGCTTCCACTCCAGCGGCCGAGCGTACCAGTCCTTGAGGACCCGATAACCTGGTCGCTGCGATCCGTCTTCCCTCAGCAATCCGTACCCTTCGGCCCCCATGAGGACTTCAGGAAACCGTTTCCGAAGATAGGTGGGTCCATACCGAACAATCCCGGTCAAAAGTCCCCCGACATCTCCCCCCCGAAAGGCCTGACCCAAACGAGTCAAAGCGTCGAGATCCTTGGGTGAATACCCACCTGCCGGTGGACGAGCACCCGATCGACCCAATCCGAAATAGAAAAATCCTCGCGCCCCGGCTCGGTGCGCTCCCTCGATCGCTCCCTCGATATATCGAGCTTGCTTGGCCTCGTCCCAATCCACCGGCTCAGGTGGAGTCTCCCCGATGGGGACCGGATACGCGGTCTCCAGAACCACGATCGGCTTCCCCAATCCCAGAGACTTCACTTTTTGTATACGCATCTCGATATCCGCAAAAAGGATCGGGTCCGCCGCGTAGTAGTTGGGGTAAGCATCGATCCCGATCCAGTCCAGATACTTCGACCAGGCCCGAATCGCATCGGACCAGGTCTTCTTGCCCGCCAACCAACCGACCCGTTGATGCACCACATCGTGAATATCGGTGTGAAAATTGAGAACCGTCGGCTTGCCGGGCGCCTCGATCCTTACCGCTTCGGCGAGGGTGGCCAGCAGTTCGGTCAAAAAACCGAAATCGTTCCAGTAACTCTTTCGGGCACCGGCAAGCCCCATGACCGAAGGAGCGGGGCTTCGCCAACCATAGAAACTCGTGAGTCCGGCCTCGTTCAGTTCGTTCTCGATCTGCCACAACATGACTCGATCCCGGTATCGACGGACCGTTGCTCGTGCATAGAGATAAATCCGCCCCAGATAAGTCTCCCTCCCCAGAGCATTCGGAGTTGCCAACCCCTTTTGGTAGCGAGGCAACCCGGAGTTGTACCCCAACCCAACCACAGCGACGACCTGAATCCCGTTCTCGATCAGAGGGTCAACGAGACGATCCAGACGAGTCCAGTCCTTCTCGGCCAGATAACGATCGATGAGTTCGGGCTGCTGACGAACCTCATTCACCGTCAACAAGCCTTCCGGAACGTCCGGTTCGACGAGTTTCCAGTTGAGCTCTGGGCGAAAAGCTTCGACCCCCAGATCGCGAAGCATCTCGAGCGAGGGAAGATAACTTTTGCCGCTTGCCCCCTTGAGAAAGGACTCCCTCTTCTCCTGAGCGTCTCCATTCCAGGTTCCTGAGATCAAAATCCCAAAAACGACCCACCGAAACCATCGAGACAAATCTCTTTTCATACAGAATATTCTAACCGCAGGAACTCTCCGAAAGGGAGGGGGTTCAATTCATCACCTAGAACCCTGACGGTAGATCACCATACGAATTTCACTCATCTCCTCCATGGCGAAGCGAAGCCCCTCACGTCCAAGACCGCTGCGCTTCACACCTCCGTAAGGCATGGAGTCCACCCGAAAAGTCGGCACATCCCCGACCACGACTCCCCCCACATCCAGCCGATCGATCGCCTGGTGAATCCGATCGACATCCCGAGTGAAAAGACCCGCCTGCAATCCATAGGGAGTATCGTTCACCCGTTCCAGCGCATCCTCCCAGTTCTGATAGGGCTCTACCAGCGTGACCGGCCCGAACACCTCCTCACACGCAACTCGAGACTCCGAGGGAACCGCCTCGAGAATCGTCGGGCCCAAGACATTGCCTTTACGGTCTCCCCGGAGCAGTGACCTCGCCCCCATCTGAATCGCCTCCTCGATCCAACTCTCCACCCGATCCGCCGCCTGGCGGTCGATCAAGGGGCCGACCACGGTTTCAGGAAGTCCTGGATCACCGACCGGAAGTTGCCGGGACGCCTCGACAAACCGACCCACCAGTTCCTCGTAAACCGCTTCTTGAACTAACACCCGCTGCACCTTGATGCAGACCTGACCCGCATGCGCGAACGACCCGAAAGCCAAACGCTGAGCCGCCTGTTCCAGATCTGCATCCTCATGAACCACAGCCGCCGCATTCCCTCCCAGTTCCAGCAGAGTACGCTTGCGACCAGCCTTCTCCCGCAACATCCAGCCGACTCGATCGCTTCCGGTGAAAGAAAAGGTGGTAAACCGTTCATCTGCCACCAGTTGCTGAGCTTGCTCGAAACCACAAGGTAAAACCGAAATGGCCTCCGGTGGCCAACCAGCTTCCAGAATCAACCCGGCCAGATGAAGAGCCGCAGTTGGAGCCTGGGGAGCCGGTTTGAGTACGATTGGACACCCCAAGGCCAGGGCCGGAGCCATCTTGTGTGCGACCAGATTCAAAGGAAAATTGAACGGCGTAAAAGCCAATACCGGCCCTCTTGGAACCCGGATCCAGTGTCCACGATAATCGATCGCGCGCGGTTCCACATCGAGAGGAAGAACCTCTCCCCCGAACCGATGCACCTCTTCGGACGCCAGCCGAAATGTCAAACGAGCCCGTTCGACCTCTCCTTGAGCAAACTGCAGAGGCTTGCCCCCCTCGGCCATAATCGCCGAGACAAATTCTGTCGCGTCCCCCCCGATGGCATCGGACACCCGTCGTAAGATCTCGGCCCGTGCGTAAGAAGGGAGGCCGCGAGTCTGCTCAAAGGAACGGGCCGCGGCGGCTGTCGCTTCCTCGATCTCAGGAAAGCCGGCCAGACCGATCGTGGCCAGCGACTGCTCGGAATAAGGACTCTCTATCGATTCCGAATCGGAAACTTCCACCCACTCACCAGCCACCAACGGATTGAAATGAGGAAGATTCACACCTCGTTCTCCAGAGCCCGCTCAAACGCGGCGAACGTTGTCCCGTCAAAGAGCACGAAACGGATCGAAGAAATCTGTCGCTCTGGATTGCGAAGCCAATCGATAGCGACCTGAACCGCAACCCGAGCCCCCTCCTCGATCGGGTACCCATAGACACCGCAGGAAATCGCGGGAAAAGCGATGCCCTGGCAACCCCTCTCCTCGGCCAGAAGCAATGAAGTTCGATACGCTCCTCGAAGAAGATCCTCTTCCCCAGCCTCCCCGCCTTGCCAGCGAGGCCCCACGGCATGGATGAGAACCCGAGCGGATAAAAGTCCTCCCTGAGTCACCACCGCCTTCCCGGTAGGACATCCGTGGGGGTAACGAGCTTTTAACTCCCGAGCGATAGAAGGCCCCCCGGCCCGATGAATGGCGCCATCCACCCCGCCCCCTCCTGCCAGCGCTGCGTTGGCCGCATTGACGACGCAATCGACATCGGTCGCAGTGATATCACCTTCTTCCAGATGAAGATGGCCTCTTCCACAAACACGATCGAGCCTTTTTGCCCTGTCCAACGTCATCCGCCGAGATTCCCCAGCAACCGATGAGCGATTTCAACCGAACGATCGATATCTTCCTCGGAGTGCGCCGTCCCCACGAACCCGCACTCGAAACCGGAAGGAGCCAGCCAGACCCCACTTTCTAACATGCCTTGAAACCAATCCACAAATCGATCCGAGACCGCGACCTGCGCCTCTGCCAGGCAAGTAATCGGCGCGTCGTGAAAAAACAGGGTGAACAGAGATCCGACCCGGTTGGCAGTCGCGGGAATCTGAGCCGCATGCGCCGCTTGCAACCACCCATCGACCAACCTTGCCGTTTTGCTCGAAATCTCTTCGTAGGGATCGCGGGCTTCCAACTCTTTCAAAGTCGCAAGACCTGCCGCCACAGCGAGAGGATTTCCTGAAAGAGTCCCCGCTTGATAAACCGGGCCCTCCGGCGCCAATTGCGACATGAGATTCGTGGTGCCACCATACGCCCCCAGCGGCAATCCTCCCCCGAGCACCTTTCCCATCGTGGTCAGGTCCGGATACACCCCGTACCTCTCCTGCGCTCCTCCCATCTGGAGCCGAAATCCGGTAATCACCTCATCGAAAATCAAAACCGAGCCGTATCTTGACGTCAGGGCACGAAGTCCCTCCAGAAACCCTTCCGCCGGAGGAACGCATCCCATATTACCCGCCACCGGCTCGACGATCACCGCGGCGATCTCCTGAGGATATTCGGCAAAAAACGATTCGACCGCTCCGAGGTCGTTGTAGGGAGCCACCAGTGTCAACTCCGCCAGAGGTCCGGGAACCCCTGGACTATCCGGAACACCCAAAGTAAGTGCTCCCGACCCAGCGGCGACCAGAAAGGAGTCCCCGTGACCGTGATAACAACCGTCGAACTTGATAACCCGATCTCGTCCTGTCGCGCCGCGAGCCAAACGCAACGCGCTCATGGTCGCTTCGGTCCCGCTAGAAACCAGACGAACCGAATCGACCGAAGGCACAGCCGCCACGATACGCTCGGCTAGTTCTGCCTCCTTGCGCGTAGGCGCTCCAAAAGTGGTTCCCTTCCGAGCCGCCTCCTCGACCGCTTCCACCACGGCTGGATGCGCATGCCCCAGGATCAACGGCCCCCAGCTAGCGACATAGTCGATGTATTCACGTCCTTCTTCATCGATCACCCGCGACCCACTTCCCCGGGCAAGAAAACGAGGTTCGCCGCCCACCGCCTTCCAGGCTCGAACGGGCGAATTCACACCCCCTGGGATCACTCGACAGGATCGTTCCCAAAGAGACTCCGATTCGGACATCGATAACAACCTCACATAATTGTTTTCAGACAGATCACTCAAAAAGCCACAGAGAACCGATCCAGAATCGCAGTGAACCATGAACACCACTTGATGCTCAAGGTCATCTTCGTCGTTCCACCCTCGCAATCGATGCAACCAACTCCGAAACCGAAGCCCGTGAAGCCTCGGCAAGAACGGCTCCTCCATGAGTTTGCACGACCTCAGAGGTCCGAGGCCCAATGGTTGCTATCTGGACATTCTGCCGACTCCCGTCGATCGACTCTTTCCCGACAAGTTCCATAAAAGCCTCCACAGCCGAACCGCTGGTAAAGGTCAACCAATCGATCTGACCCTTCTCGAGCATCCGACCGATCTCCTCTTCCCGGCCCTCGCCATCAACCACAGTCCGGTACACAACCACCTCACACACCTCGGCCGCTCCAGCCTCGACGAGTGCTCGAGGCAGATCGAGGCGTGCCTGTTCCGCTCGTGGCAAAAGAAACCGGGTTCCCGCAATATTCAGTGGAGCTAACTCCCGAGCCATCGCCGCCCCGTGCGCCACACGAGAAACCAGATCCACCTGTCCACCCTGTTCTCGAACTCGACCTGCTGTCGCCTCGCCAACCGCAGCGACTCGTACCCCAGCTTTGAGCAAGCGGACACCCAGATCAGGAAAACGACCAAACACTCTCTCCACAGCATTGGAACTGGTCCAGAGCAGCCAATCAAATGAATCGAGTCGAGTGATGGCTCCATCGAGTTTCGACCAGGACTCCGGCTCTTGAAACGCGATGGATGAAAAAAGTTCCACTCGGGCTCCCCGTTCCTCGAGAAGGCAAACCAATTCCTCAGCCTGATGACGAGCGCGAGTCACAAGAACGGTACGTCCTTTCAGTGGGCAGGATCGAGCCAGCAATTTATTCGCCACCTCCACTCCCAGATCCTTCTCGTTCTGGGAGTTGTCCATCACCCCAGAGGCTCGAACCAGACAGGAATCGCCGGCCGGGAGGAAGGCCCCCTCGAGATGAAGACAATCCCCCTGAAACCGAGACCATGCCCCAACCGGCAAGCGACATCCCCCCTCGAGACGAGCCAACAGAGTGCGTTCGGCCGTAACCGCCGCTCGAGTCGAAGGGTCATCGATCAAACGGAGAAGGTCCCCAAACTCCGACTCCCCCCGCCTCACTTCCACGGCAAGCGCTCCCTGCCCAGGAGCTGGAGGAAATTGGAGGGGGTCAAAAACCTCGTGGATTCGATCCTCCAATCCGAGTCGGACCAACCCCGCCCGAGCCAGAACAATTCCTTCAAATTGCCCCTCATCCAGTTTCGCCAGTCGCGTGGGAACATTTCCCCTCACATCAACGACCGTCAAATCCGGACGTAACGCTTCGAGCAACGCGCGACGCCGGGGACTCGATGTCGCTACCCGTGAGCCTGGAGCAAGACTTTCAAAACCTTCACCGGTACGGGTAACAAGCACATCTTCGACCCTTCCTCGAGAAGGGACGGCAACCATCTCGAGACCCGGAGCCGGTTCGGTCGGCAGGTCCTTGAGACTGTGCACCGCCACATCCGCCAGCCCCTCGAGAACCACTTGCTGGATCGCCTTGGTGAAAAGCCCTGTCCCTCCGAGTTGCTCCAGAGGTCGGTCCGTTTTGAGGTCTCCTTCGGACTGGACGGGAACCATCGAAATCTGGATCTGAGGAATCTGCTGCCGGAGTAGTTCGGCCACGTGTTGAGCTTGCCAACGAGCCAACCGGGACGCCCGCGTGGCGATCCGAACGATATCGGGGGAGGTCACGACCGCCTCCCAGTCTCCTCATCTAGCCCAAAAAGCTCACGAATCAGAGCAAGCCGAGCCGTCCCCAACGGAGAGGCCTGGTTCGATCCCTTGACCCGACAGATCGGATCGTGCAAGACCCGGGAAAGAAGCGCCTTCCCGAACAACTCCAACTGAACACGATCCTCGGGCCGGAACTTCTTACCGTGACGAGACAGAACCTCTTCGAGAATTCCATCCACCCGGCCCCTCAAACCACGGATGGTCGGCTCGGAACGAAGCGACACACTCCAGTTTTCGAGTTGAGTGTACTCCTCCTCGATAATTTGCTCGACGGCGGGAACCTCCGAGATCCGTTCCTGAATATTGGCCTCGATAATCGAGTCCAAGTCCTCGATCGATTTGAGAAAACATCCCTCGATCTCTCCGATCTGGGGATCGAAGTCGCGAGGAACCGCGATGTCGATGATCAGAAGAGGCCGATAGCTACGGGTGCGCATAGCAGCCGCCACTTGGTCGTAACGGATCACCGACTTCGGAGAACTAGTCGCACTGATGACGATATCCATTTCATGCAGGATATCCGGCACCCGAGACACCTCCACGGTCTGACCGCCAAGGGATCGGGCCAACTCTTCAGCTTTTCCTGGGGTCCGGTTTGCGATCGAAAGTTCCCCAACATGTTTGTCGACGAGTTGTCGCGCGAGTAATTTCCCGGTATCTCCCGCGCCGATCAACAGAACCGAATGTCTCGAAAGATCGCCAAACATACGCTCGGCAAGCTCGACCGCAGCCGATCCGTGATGAGCCGCGCCCACACTGAGCGAGGTCTCGTTACGGACCCGCTTCCCCACATGAATCGCTTGCCGAAAAAGGCGGTCCAGAACCCCTCCGACCGCACCATATTCCAGCGCACGTCGATACGAATCTCGAACCTGGCCAAGAATTTGGTGTTCGCCCACGATCTGACTTTCCAGACCTGCGGCCACTCGAAACAGATGCTTGCCAACGGGGAGCCCCTTCGCTCGATAGACTCGGTCTCCGTTCAAAGCGGCCAACTCCGGCTCGAAACGAGTCAGAACTTCCCAGCCCGGATTGACACATTCCGAGATCGAGCTAAACAGGTAAACCTCGACCCGATTGCAAGTGGAAAGAACCACTGCCTCCGATCCATCGGACTGAAGAGCGCTCAGAACCGTCGGCAATTCCTCCGATCCGACGCTGAGTCGTTCCCGCAAATCCAGGGGAAGCGTCTTGTGACTGGCCCCGACCAGGTGCAGTCTGGACGAACTGATCGAAACATCAGAACTCATTGACCACCACCTGAAAAAGTGTGGAACCCAGAGAGAAAAGGACCGACAAACCCCAGGCTGGCCAGCGCGAGCAAAAATCCAAACAACGAGAAAAACGCCACCCTCCGCCCACTCCAGCCCAGCCAGCGACGACTCGAAAGTGTCAACCCAAACAGAACCCACACCAGACAGGTAGTCAGGATCTTGGCGTCCCAGAGCCAGTAGGTCGATTCGGTTACTCGCAAAACCCGCATTCCGAAAACCAAAGAAACGGTCAACGCCACGAAGGAGAGAGCGACCGAACTCCCGGTCCTCTTCTCGATCTGATCCAGAGGCGGAAGAAAACGGTAGATCCTACCGACTCGGTTTGACTTGATTTCTCGATAGAGCAGCAAGTAGAGCACCCCGTGAATCGCCGCGACCGCCGCACCCGCATAGCCAAGGATGGCCGTACCGACATGAATTCCAAAAACCGCGGGATGGGCAGCGGTTGACACCGCATGCTGAGGAAACGGTCCGCCAACCGCCGAGCACCCCTCGAGACCAACCGCCAACCAGGCCAGAAACACAGCGGTCGAACCGTCCGAGGAGCCCATCTCGAGAAAGAGCATAACGGCCACGACCGAGAAGGAAAGCAGAGTCAAAAACGGGAAGATACCTCCCAGCGGCAACGCATCCAGACGAAAGACCTCCATCGTAAGGCGCCCGGCGTGCACCAGCAGTCCAGCCCAAAACACTCCGCGAGCCACACGATCCCAGCGGCGAGCGCCCGACCAGAAGTCGGAAAAATAGAGAGTCGCCCCCAGGAGATAGACAAGGGGCACCAACCACTGCAACAAAGCGGTCACGAAAGATTGTCCTCGACCGCATCCCAGCCGGTCATTTTGTTACTTCGAGAGCCCATGAGCGCCACATGGTACCCCAAGGCACCTTCTTCAGTCGAGCCCGAGAGCCCGCACTCGAGCACGACTCACGATCTTCTGGATTTCTTCCACAAAGAGACCTCGAACCCCCTCTTTGACCTGAAAAACGAGGGTGGCGCCCTCAGATCGAGCCCGCTGGGCCATCCGTCCCAGCTCTTCGGTCGAGATCGCCTTGCCTTGGAACTCGACCCGATCCTCCACGAGGTCAAAACGATACATCCCCTCACCAACCGATTCTCCGCGCCCTTCACCGGATTGGGACCCACTCCCCGAACCCAATCCCCAATCTCCTCCCATCCACCAACCGAGGGCCACCACCAGGATCGCGCCCAGAGCGCACGTCTCTTTCAATCTGGACCTTGATTTCCTCTCCGCCATCTCGAATTACCTCCCCTGTATTCGCTGAACCCCCAGCAAAAAACCCCGCTCCCGCAACCAATCCTCGACCCACTTCTCGTGCTGGAACAGAGAGGATTCTGTTTTGAGAAAAAGAACGATCGTTCGGTTAGCCTCCAAGGAAGGGGGTAACAAACGGATCAAAAATCGATGAACCCGATCGGAAGACTGGATCGGCTCGCTGACGACCGGCTCATCGCCTCGTCGATGAACCGATAGCCGACTGAGTCGCCGATCGCCCGGTTCCGCCTCGATCTTCACCTTATAAACAGCAAAATGTCGGTCGGCGATTTCGGCTTTGAGACTCGTGCCTACCGGGTCAGCCACCGCATGCACCTGAACCCTCTTCAACTCTTCCCGGTAATCGTCTCGCTGTTTACGTACCTGTGTCAGTCCGGTTCGTACTTGCCGCAATTCCTGGCCACATTCCTCAACCCGGGACGTAAGCTCTTCGATCTGGCGATTTTTCTCCTTCAAGCGAAGAGCCGAAGCGACTAATTTGCGATCGACTCGCTCCTTCTCCCCGCTCAATCGCTTCAGGTCGGCCTCGAGGCCCGCACGCACTTGACCCATCTGCTCGATGTGAGACTTCCGGACATCTATCTCATGCTCGAGCCGAGTTCGCTCCTGCTCCAGTCCGCTTCGAACTCGAGCCAATTCACTCGACTTTTTCTCCAACCGCTCCAGAAGGGCCTGTTCCGACCGAGATAGAGACCCAACCCGCCCGGTCAACTCGTCCCGTTGTTTGCGCACCGTCGCCAGTTGACCATCAAGCTTCACAATACGATGAGCCAGCTGATCCCGCTCCTCGATGCCCTGAGATCGCTTCTGCTCCAGCGAGGCGATCCTTTTCCCCAACCCACGAGTCTCTTCTTTTCGACGATCAATCTCTTCGTCTAGATTTTGGACCTGCTCGAGAAGATGATCTCGTTCACGACGAACTTTCGACAGCAAATCATCTTGCCGGGCTCGCTCCTCCTGCAGTTGATCGACCTGCAAAGCCAGAGATGAAATTTTTGAATCCCGACTTGTGATCTGCTGATAAAGTCGCTCACTCTCTTCTTGCAGTCGGCGACTCCTTTCTTCCAGACGTCTTGCTCGATCCTGAAACTCTTCCTTTCGCTCCCGAATTTCAAGACGTTCAACCTCTCGATCCGATTCCACCCGGTCGGTCACGATGGAAAAAAGCGCAAACAGGAAAATAAACACCACATCGAGTAGTGGCGTCAGATTGACCTGAGCGACGAGCGATTGGCGTCTCACCGGGCCCCGTCAACCACGACGTCGCTCACCCCCCGGTCGGCCGTCAACCGATCGATCCCCCTGTGTCGGTCCACATAGACCTCGAGGGCTTGCAGATTGGTTTCCAGACGAAAATAGAGCGGAACCACGTCACTTTCGTACCAGACCTTGATCCAGATCGTGAATCCGAGCGCAAAAAGGGTGGTCAGGAGAGCCATCCCAAGGCCACCAACACTCGGCTGATGTTGCCCGGAAAGTACCCCCGAGGAGAGCAGGAAACCGAATACCGTGCCAAAAATCCCCATCAGAGGAAGAGTTTCGGTCAAGGACCGACAGCGTTCGAGCTTGTCAGAAAATTCGTGAGAGATCTCCACGGCCTTTCGCTTGAATTTCAGAAATCGAGCCTGTTCGTCCGTCCGATCCCGAATAATCGCCCTCAATTCGCTCAAATACTGCACAGCGGTGGCGCTTTCACTCGAAAGATCCGGCTCTCTCTCTTCATCCAGAGAGGCCAGAAGTAATTCGTACGCCAGATTCATCTCTTGAATTCGGTGCCGAGCGGAGCGATAGAGATAAATAACTCGATAACCGACCCAGACAATGGCCAGACCGATGAGCAGTGTCACCCCGTGAGAAGGATCTTGGAGCCAGGAAAGAGGCATACACTCATTCTCGCACATGACCACGGTCGCTGCCAACCGAGGCCACACTTATCGGGGAAGAAACTCCAGAAAAGCCTGCGCCAACTGCCCCAGATGCCGATCCGCGCGCCACATCACCCCCTGAGAGATGCTTCCCAGTAGTCGACCGATCGAACGGGCCTCGAATCGACGAACCGAGGGAGGTGGCAAACTCACCCCGCTGACAATCCCCACTCCAAAACCCTCGGCGACATATCTCTGAATCGTTCCCACATTGTGAGTGGTCACGCTAGGTCGCAACAAAATTCCCGCCCCCTCAAATCGGGCGCGAATTCGATTCCCGCTAGCAGATTCAGGTGGAAAAAAGACAATGTTCTCCTCTGCAATGCGAGCCAGAGTCAATCCCCGAACCTTAAGAATCGGATGCTTTTTGGAACAGATGAGGAAAAAATCGCTGTCGTAAATCGGCTCGTATTCCAAATCGTGACCCTTGGGAGGAGCGGGAGCAAACCCCAGATCGACACGCCCTCGACTGACCAGTTCAACCACCTCCATCCAGGGTCGTTCTTCCACCACGACTTCCACTCGAGAGTGCCTGCGATAAAAAGTTCCAAGAGGCTGAGCCAAACAGTTCTGCATGATCGCCGGGGTGGAAGAGATGCGCAGAACGCCCCCCGACTCTCCCCGAGCTTCCCGCACCGTATGCTCGATCCCCTCGAAAAAAGGAGCCGAAAAATCGTACAACACCCGACCGGCCCGCGAAGGGCAGATCTTCTTGGGATTACTCCGGTCCAGAAGCATGAGATCCAACTCTTCTTCGAGCCGACTGATCCTCTGATGCAGCGCCGAGGCGCTAATTCCAAAAATCTCCTCGGCCCGACGAAACCCCCGGGCAAAGACAACCCGATAGAATCCCTCGAGATTCTTCCAGTTGAGATTGGTAATCGGCCGATCACTCATCTTCCCACCTCATTACAGTCCTGATCTTGCCCCTCCACCCCATCAAGCGTCAAGAGAGAGACACGGCTTCTTGCCCAAGACCGTGCGGCCAGTTAAATTGACTCCTTCTTCTCATTCTCGGAGCCCATCGATGGCCATAAAGATGATCTGCGACCACTGCGGTCAAAAAGTGACTGTCAGTGACTCGAAGGCAGGTAAAAAAGGTAAATGTCCTCACTGCAAGAATTCGATACAGATTCCCACGGGACTCGATAGGCTTTCGGTCGAAGGCCCTTCGACCGTGGAGGTCTCACGCATGGGGGCTCGCTGCCCAAAATGCGATCAACAGATCGTATTCGGTCATTCTCACTGTGAATCCTGCGGACTCAATTTCGTTACCGGAACCGTCGAACCCGAGCGAGCCACCAAAGGCTCGATGCCCCGCTCGAACCCGTCCCAAGTCAACAACAAACGCCGAGGATGCATGAGTAGCGCGGTCTTTCTGATCGGACTGGGGGTGATAGGGCTCGGATTTTTCCTGACCCAAGCGGAGGGAGATGTCACGACGCAAATCCTCGTTCCCCAGGAACGTGAAGCCGACATACTGGCCCGCCGTCTCGGCGACACTCCTGGGTCCCCCCTCTCCAACCGAATTGAAAAAGACCTTTCATGGATTCGCTCTATCGACCCTCGAGTCCGAGAGATTTTTCCACACGAGACCCCTCCCAGCTCCGTGATCCTGGCGCTTCGTTCAGAAGCCGACAGCACGGTCTTTCGAAAAGTGGCTCAGAAACTCGGAGCCATCCAAATCACGAATCGCCACGGGATGACAGATCGGATCCAGATCTTCTTTTCCCACCCGATCGATCCCACTCGGTTGGAATCTTTTTTCAAATCACTTCCCGGCTTCGACCGACTGCTTCTCCCAGGCCGAAGCGGTGACGACATTCTCATCCGGCGACGAAACCGACATCTGATGCTGGTCTTCCGTCGCTCCCAAGAAATCTGCCCCGCCGGCTGCAACCGAGACCACTACCTCTACTACGAGAGCACACCTCGATCTCACCCACGACTTGTTGACGAAATCCGTCCCGGAGAACTTACCCGAGGCCGTATCGCCCGGTGGGGTATACCCGCCCGATTCCCCGCTCGCGCCTTCGAAAATGCCGACAAGCTTCTCGCGGGCGTCCACGACGCTCGCTGGTGGGTACAGTTGCATGCGATCCGAGTCCTCGAACACCTCCTCTCCGGCCCGCCGGTCCCACAATACGTGGAAGACCGGGATCCACCCCACCACTTCTCTTCGCTTCGTCAGAACATCCGGAAACAACGCGCGCAAGTGGAAAAAGCCCTCTTGCAAGCGAGCCAGTCGCCCGACCCATCGGTCTCCTCCGCCGCATCCGAAGTCTTGCAGCGACTGGATCGTTAACCGCCACCTTCCGGCCCCCTCCCGACTTTTCCGTGAATCTGCGAGGCTCCACTTCGCCTCCATTTTTCTTCATCAGGTTGTTCCCATGTACCAGTCGAGCACACGCTTTACCTCCCTTCTCGTTGCCCTACTTCTCTCTTCCACACTTTTCCCCTGCTCGGGACAAACGGCGACCGTCGGCACCAAGGCCCCCAACTTCACCGGCGCCCGCACCTTTCACGACGACGGAAGAAAAAGCTTCGCCGACCACGAAGGAGAGGTGGTCCTCCTGGTTTTCTTCTGTACCATCTGTCGCACTCAGTGGATCCAGAAGCCGATCCAGAAGCTTCAAGATCGTTATGCAGACCAGGGACTGACCGTTATCGGCCTCCTCGCCGGCCTCGAAGTGATCAATGAAGAAACAACCGAGGAAGCTCGACAGTACTCGAAAGACATGACCTTCAAGGTCTGGTTCGGCGCAGATCTCTCCGACCCGAACATGGTCGAGCCGTTCAACGCGTTTCGCCCCAGCACCCGACCACAATGCATGCTGATCGGCTCCGATGGACGTGTCGCCTGGGTTGGAAAACCGGGCAGCGTGGATGTCCCCGCAACCACACTCGAGCGAATACTCAAGGAACGTCTGCGACGAATCGTCGACGCCCACCCCTCCGCTTCCGACGAGATACGAAAAAGCGTTCGGTCCGGAAAAATTGCCAAAGCCTATACCCAGGCCCAGAACGAACAACTCCAGCCTCTCGCCAACACCCTTTCCGATTCCACTCGAAAGAGTCTCCAACGGGCAGATCAACTTCACCAAAATCGACAGTATCTCCAAGCCCATGATATTTATCAGAAGGTGTCTCGAAGCTGGAAGGGAACCGATCTCGGAGAGCAAGCCGAATCCCACCTGAAGAAATATCGATCCTCGCCTCTACGCAAAGAAGTCTCTCTGCTGAAAAATCTCAACACTCTTCTCCTGCGTCTCGGATCCGATAACCCCACCCGAGCCTTCAAAACTCTGAAAGCCTTTGCTCGCAAATACCCGAATACGGAGGCAGGAAAACGAGCCCAGCAGCTGGCCAAGCAACTACAAATGCCCAACCATCGCCGATAGCCCCCTACCTTTCAGGAATCCTGTTTTGTTCGCCGGGCCGTGTCCGTCTTCACATAAAGCGGAAACGACTTCACCTTGAAGCGAGCTCGCCGTCCAACAATGAACTGAGCAGCCAGCAGAACTCCCGCCGCGAAACAGACCAACCCCGCCCCCTGAACCTCCTTTTCCTGGCGTTCGCCCCATTCGTCCGAGTCGATATGCCCCTGCAACTCGACCGGAATGGAGTCCTGTCCCGTTCGAGCCAGAAGCACACCCGTCACGAGCGCACAGACCAACCCGGTCAGGATGACCAGCATCAAACCACCCCGATAAACATTTCTGTCCTGAGACCATTGGGCCAGATTGACCAGGCTGAGTCCTCCCAGCACCAGCAACGAAACACCTAACCAGACCGGTACCAGCGGCATACGAGCGCTCAAAAACGAGTCGTCATGCGCGCCGGGTATTCGACCCGAAAACGTCAAGGCCACCACCCTGTACATATCGAATAACAGAAAAATTCCCAGACCGAGCCCACAAATCCCACCCCAGCGGCCACTGTTTCTCAAAATGGAGGGACCTCTTCCGATCCAGAACAGTCCGACCGAAATTCCCAACAAACCCGATCCGCCTAGAAGCAAGAGCGCAATACCCAGCATCGGAACCCCGAGACCAGGAGGAAGTGGCCCCAGCGAACCGGTTCCAAAAAGGAAAAATCCCGCCCCGACCCCCAATGCGGCGAGCAGACTCCCCACCTCGAGCAAGAGCAGTCCCGAAAGCAAGGAACTACGTTCTCGATCCGGGCGTGCTCCCCAGCGACGGCGTTCGTTACGAGTAGTCATGTTCATTCAGCGATTTTCTTCCCTGCGTATTTGAAAAAGCGAAATCCTCTACGTCAAGGATGCTTGCCACAAACCGACACGTAAGCTCACAATAAGCACGATGAATTTCGCACGATACCTACGAGAAGATTCGATCGACCTGGCTTTTGATCCCGAATTACCCGAATTGCGTGAGGGGGGCAACCCTGAACGGCATCTACAAAAATGTAAGGAGATCATTATAGCCTCCATGGCTGAACTCCTCTGTCGCTCCAATCGTATCGTCAACCCAAGTAAACTACGAACCGACCTGATACACAGGGAACGAAGAGCCAGCACCGGCATCGGAGAGAATCTGGCCATGCCCCATGTTCGAACCGCCCAGGCACGAGACTTCACCGTCGCCTTTGCGCGCTGTGTTACCAGCCTCGACTTCGACTCCATTGACGGAAAACCGGTGCACTTCTTGCTGGCTCTGGTCGCTCCTCCCCACGACGACCGCCTGTACACCAAGGTCTACAAACGGGTTGCCCAGGTTTTCAACAACCCCACCCTCCGCCACGAATTGCACAACGCTCAGCACCCCGGCGAAGTCACCCGGATCCTCAGTCGAAACTTCTGAATCCCCACGTTTCGCCGAAACCTATCCGTCGTCACTCGGTGCCAGAAGAAGCGCCAATGTCTGACTGTGAGCTTTCCAGAATCGACGCATTCCCCAGTAATTTGAAACCGTCCATCCCAGGGATTTTACCTCCGCCTCGAACGAATCGCGTGTCATTCCATCGTACCTTCCTCGACGACGCTTGCGGGCCGCATGGGGCGTCTGAGAATCGTAAAAACTGATCACGATCCAACCCCTTGAAACCCGAATCAACTCCTTCAGGAGTTGCCGACGCTCCTGAATCTCGGGAATCCGGTGCAAAATCCGGAGACACAAGACGCCTTCAAAAGAATCCTCGAGAAAAGGGAGCGCCCTCATATCCCCCTGCACCAGTGGGATTGCCCCTAGCTCCCCCCGACCCACCTCCTGGAGCATGGCCATGGAACCGTCCAGGCCGATCGTCGGACCCCTTCGGTCTCTACCGAGCGTGGAAAGAAGGCGACCCGCCCCGCAGGGGGCATCCAGAATTCCCCCCTCGCTCCCCATCCGAGCCACCAGTCGACGGATACAACTTCTCTCTTTTCGGTCCAGCCAGGCTCGGCGCCAGGAACGAAAACGGTTCCTGGCGTAGTGACCCGCGGCATCCGAAGTTTGATATTTCTCCCGAAAGTGCCCCAACGACCCTCGCTCGGACATTCACGCTCTCCTAAATGAAAACCCTCTCTTCGTACTCTCTGTCGGGAGCGCTCAGATCGACCCACAGGACTTGAACCCTCTCGACGGGATCCGTAGTGTATCGCGTTTCGTCCCCATCCCAAGCCTGGAGAAAGTCATCATGAGCGCCACGTCCACCTACGACCACCGGACCATCGAAACCAGATGGCAGAGGATCTGGGAAGAACGGGGCGACTACCGGATCGACCTGAAGAACGCAAAAAACCCCTATTACAACCTCATGATGTTTCCCTACCCCTCCGCCGAGGGACTCCACGTAGGAAACTGCTTTGCGTTTACCGGGAGCGACATCCATGGCCGTCATATGCGCCTCAAGGGTCATGACGTCTTTGAGCCGATGGGGTTTGATGCCTTCGGAATCCACAGTGAAAACTTCGCCTTCAAGGTCGGCAAACATCCCAAAGACTTGACCGCCGCGAATGTCGTCAACTTCCGAGAAAATCAACTCAAACGCCTCGGCGCCATGTTCGACTGGAGCCGAGAACTCAACACCACCGATCCCGCTTACTATCAGTGGACCCAGTGGATCATGCTCAAACTTCACGAGAAGGGTCTACTTTATCGCTCCAAAGCCCCGGTCAACTGGTGTCCCGGACTGTGCAAATGTGTTCTGGCCGACAGTCAAGTCGAAGAGGGTCAGTGTGAACGGTGTGGAACCGAAATCGTTCAGCAAGACCTGGAGCAGTGGTTCTGTCGGATCACCGACTATGCGCAGCGCCTGCTGGACAACCTGGAAACCCTCGACTGGGACGATCGGGTCCTTCGGGCCCAGAAAGACAAGATCGGACGTTCTCAGGGGGCTCACATCGAATTCTCTGTGGTGAACTCCGAACACACCCTTCGCGTCTATACCACCCGCCCCGATACCTTGTTCGGCGCCACCTACATGGTTCTCGCTCCGGAACACTCCCTGGTGGATACCCTCACCACCGATTCACAGCGCGCGGAGGTCGAAGCCTACCGTACCCGAACCGCCCGCAAGTCGCGTTTCGAGCGAGCCGAACTCATCAAAGAAAAAACCGGCGTCTACACCGGCGGACAGTGCCTGAATCCGGCCACCGGATCACCCATCCCCATCTGGATCGCCGACTACGTGCTGACCGATTACGGAACCGGCGCGATCATGGCCGTTCCGGCCCACGATGAAAGAGATTTCGAATTCGCATCCACCTTCGACCTTCCGATCTGCCGGGTCATCACCGACGAGGAAAACACCACTCCTCCCGAAGCCGCCTATCCCGGCGAAGGCATCATGATGAATTCGGGACGATTCGACGGATTGTCCAGCCAGGATGCCCGTCAAGCCATCATCGACTGGTTAGAAACCGAGAATCTGGGACGCGCGACCGTCCAGTACAAACTCCGAGACTGGTGCATCAGTCGGCAGCGTTACTGGGGCCCTCCCATCCCCTTTGTCCACTGTGATGCCTGCGGCATCGTCCCGGTGCCCGAAAACGATCTACCGATCCTGCTCCCCGAAACCGACGACTACCAGCCCGACGGAACGGACCGCAGCCCGCTGGCTCGGTGCGAAGATTGGGTACGAACAACCTGTCCCCAGTGCGATCAGCCCGCATTGCGGGATACCGAGGTCAGCGACAACTTCCTCGATAGCGCCTGGTATCAACTCCGATACCCCTCGGTCGGGCAAGACGAAATCGCCCTGCATCCCGAAATCACCCAGCGCTGGCTCCCGGTTTCGATGTACATCGGTGGTCGTGAGCACTCACTCGGCCACCTGCTCTACTTCCGATTCATCACCATGGCGCTTCACGATATGGGGCTTGTTCCCCAGGAAGAACCGACCCTCCGATTCCGAGCTCACGGCATCATCACCCGCGAGGGCGGCAAAATGTCCAAGAGCAAGGGAAACGTCGTCAACCCCGACGAATTCATCGATCACTACGGTTCCGACACGTTTCGCATGTACCTCATGTTTCTCGGCCCCTACACTCAAGGTGGAGATTTTTCCGAGAAAGGTATCGTCGGAATCCGTCGTTTCCTGGACCGCTTCTGGCGGCACGTTTCTCAGGGAACCAACGACCACTATCCCGACCCCGCACGTCGCACCATCCACAAAACCATTCTGAAGGTCGACACCGACTACGAATCCCTCAATTACAACACCGCGATCGCGGCCCTGATGGAACTCTCCAACGCGCTACGGGAAGCCGATTGCCGACACCCCGAAGCGCTCACGACCTTCATCCAACTTCTCGCCCCTCTCGCTCCCCATTTTTGCGAAGAGGTCTGGGAACAACTCGGTCACCAAGGCTCGGTCATGGACGGAGGGTGGCCGATCCACGACCCGAAATGGATCGCCGAAGACGAAGTGGTCGTGGCCGTCCAGATTCGAGGGAAACTCAAGACCACCGTGCGTCTGGCCGCCGGATGCGATGAAGCGACAGTCCAGGCCGCCGCCCTGGAAGACCCCAAGGTGTCGAACGCCCTCGGCGATCAGAAGATCGTGAAAGTCATCTACATCCCCGACAAGTTGATCAATCTGGTCACCGCCTGAGTCGAATCAAATCGGTTCCTCTCAGGGCGCCTCTCTTGACACCGATTCCTGGGTATCCGTATGATCCGGGCCCCGTTACGGGGACAACCTCTAGGTGAGGCTTCTCCATGGTCTGTGAAATTCAAGGTAATCCCAACGGCGCTGGCCAGCGTTTCGCCGTCGTGGTCAGCCGGTTCAACGAACCGGTTACCCAGGCTCTGCAAGTCGGTGCAGTGGAAGAGTTGACACGCCAAGGTGTCGACTCCGAGGATATTCTCGTCGCCCACGTTCCTGGAGCCTTTGAAATTCCGGTTGCCACCCAGACCCTGGCCCGAACCGGACGCTACGCCGGCATTATTTGCCTCGGAGCCTTGATCCGAGGAGAGACCCCCCATTTCGATTATCTCTCCAGCGCAGTCGCCCATTCGCTAGAACAGATTTCGGTCGAAGTCGGTATTCCGGTCGGTTTCGGAATTCTGACCACCGAAACCGGTCAACAAGCTCTCGATCGTTGCGGAGGCTCCAAGGGTAACAAAGGTACGGAGGCGGCCCAGACGGTACTCGAAATGGTCGACCTGATCTCCCGGATCAACTCCTGAACGATTCCCATGCGTAAACGAACTCAAGCCCGACACATCGCCCTTCAGTTCCTCTACCAGATGGACATTCGGGCTGGAGAAGTCCTCGACGAGATGGACACCTTCATCTCGAAATCGAGCGATGATCCGGAAGTGAATCAGTTCGCGCTCTCCTTGATCCAGGGAGTGATCGAACACCGCAAGGAGATCGATGACCAGATCGTAAAAACCGCGCAAAACTGGGATCTCCACCGCATGGCCATTATCGATCGCAATGTGCTCCGGATCGCCACTCACGAGATTCTGCAACGCGATGACATACCGACCAAGGTCTCGATCAACGAGGCTATCGATCTGGGCAAGGAGTACTCCACCCAACAATCAGGCGCCTTCATCAACGGCATCCTCGATCGCATCGTCCGGGACAAGAACGGAACCGAACCGAACCCAGAAACGGAGTAACCCCGTGTTTCAACGTGTTTTCAGTCGCCTCAAACAAGGACTCAAGAAAACCCGTGACGCTTTTGCTTCCGGCCTCAAAGCCCTGGTCCGGATCGGGAGGCGAGTCGATGAAAGCTTTCTCGAAGAGCTTGAAGAAGCGATGATCACCGCCGATATGGGGGTCCAGACCACCCAGGAACTCCTCGAACACCTTCGAGAAGCCTATATGGATCGGGAGATTGAGGATCCCAAAGCGTTTTTGGGGTATATCAGCAACTACCTCGAACAGCACCTCCGTCGCGGCGGGAACGAACTGATCACAGCTCCCAGCGGCCCCACGGTAATCCTTGTCTGCGGAGTCAATGGGTGTGGCAAGACCACCTCTATCGCCAAGCTTGCCTACCACTTTCACCGGGTAGAAAACCGCAAGGTACTTCTCGCGGCCAGCGACACGTTCCGTGCCGCAGCCGTGGAACAACTCGATGTCTGGGCCCAGAGAATCGGTTGCGATATCGTGAAGCACAAGTCGGGGGCCGACCCGGGCGCTGTCGCCTACGACGCCTGCGCAGCGGCCAAGGCCCGTGGCAGCGAAGTCATGATCGTCGACACCGCCGGCCGACTCCACACCCAAACCGGCCTGATGAAGGAACTCGAAAAAATACGTCGTGTCCTGGCCAAGCAGATCGAAGGAGCTCCTCACGAAACGCTTCTCGTACTCGACGCCACGACCGGGCAAAACGCCCTGGCCCAGGTCGACCTCTTTCATCAGTCCGTTCCGCTCTCCGGTCTTTTCCTCTCCAAGCTCGATGGAACCGCCAAGGGCGGGGTTGTGATCAGCATCAACCGACAGTTTGAAATCCCGGTCAAATTCATCGGCCTCGGAGAAAGTTACGAAGACATTCAGCCCTTTTCTCCCGACGATTTTGTCCATGCGATCTTTGGACAAGACGTCGCCTGAGCGGAACCCGACCGAAACCGCTCCCGGAACGGGATGGTTTCTTCCCGCATGTCTCGTCGCTTCGATTGCTCTTCCCGCTCTGCTACACCAGAGGAAGAGCGACGACCTCGAACTGAAGTGGCTAAGCTTCTGGATCGCCACCTTCCCCCTGGCCCTCTGGATCTGTCTCCCGAGGACACCGCGCCATCCGATTTCCATCTCCAGGATTTGTGGCGTCCTGCTTTTCGCCGGTCTCCCCGCGCTAAGCGGTCTCTGGAGCCACCATCCTCCGATCGCTCTGACTCGAGCCGCCACCCTCACTCCGTTGGCCGTCTTGCTTTTGGCCGGATCGTTTCTGGCCAGTCATCCTCTCGTCCGTTCCCGGACCACGATGGGACTGGTCGTCCTGGGAGGTCTCACCGGCTTCTGGATCGGTCTCGACCCGACTCATGCCTTGCCGCTAGGCAATACCAATCACGCCGGCCTCTTTTGCGCCCTCTGCCTCCCGCTCATTCTGGCTCCGGGACGCCTCCTTTCCCGGGCCGGATCGGCCTGGATATTCGCGGAATTCATTCTCCGGAGTTTCGCGCTGATCGGGCTCAGCTGGGGTCTGGTCGCGGCCGGTAGCAAGGGGGCGTGGGTGGGAGCGGCCGCAGGGATTTGGATCGTGTCCGGAATCGCTCTCTGGCGCCATCCCCGCGGACGAAAAATCGGTATACCGGCTCTCCTCGGCTTCATGATTCTCCTTCTCTGCGCTCCCCCAGTTCACGAATTTCTCTCCGGTCAACTCGATCCGAACCGCCCGACGGCCCGGGTCCGACTTCTTGTCTGGAAAGGCACCCTTTCCATGGTCGCTGATCACCCGGTCCTGGGAGTTGGAGCCGGACACTTCGAAAGGGTTTTTCCTTCCTATCGACACGACGAGGAAGCTCTACTTTCTCGGTTGGGTCCTTTTCCCTACCGATCGACCCGGGTCGAGGATCCCCACAACCTGCCTCTTCTCGTACTCGCGGAGGTCGGAATTCCGGGCTGCCTCCTGAGTCTGGTTCTCCTTCTCGGCGTTCTTCGAGGCGCCTGCCGGGGCGCACCTCCGGAGTGGCTGGGATGCTGTGTCGCCGGCCTGAGCGCCACCCTGTTCTTGAAACTTCTCGATGTGCCCGCTGCCGCCGCCCTCCTCGTTCTCGCCCTGGGCACCTTGCTGCCCGGAGGGCGCTCTCCGGAGGGACGTTCTCGAGACCGAGTCCCAGGCCTCTCCCTTCTCCTCCTGATGCTTCTCTCGATACCCTGGGTGAACCGACCCGGAGGCCCGATCAGCAACCGCCCCGACGCCCTCGAGATAAAAGCCCGGGACGCTTTCGCTGCCGGCCACTTCGATGCCGCGCGCCGTGACCTGCAACGTTGCCTCGCGATCGACCCTCTTCGAGCGGCCAGCTGGAACACTCTGGGACTGATCGAAATACGCGCCCAGAATCCTGAACTCGCGCGAAAAGCGTTCGAAGAGTCTGTTCGCATCAACCCCACCCTGGCGAGCGCTCACTTCAATCTGGCTCTGCTGGCCATGAACCGAAACGACTGGCCCCGCGCCACGCAGTCGCTCCAGATCCTCACCGACCAGACTCCGGAACACACCCAAGGAGTACTCTATCTCGCCTACTGCCACGAACGCGAGAGACGACCAGAAATCGCACTCGAAACTTTGATCCGAGCTGCTCGAAGCGATCCGGACCTCGTTCTTCGGCATTACAAAAAATCCCCCAAGTCGGTTCTCTCCCGCTACCGAAATCATCCGCGACTCCGAAAGCTCCTCCCCGAATCCCCCTGAGCTTCAGACTTGCACTCCGCATCCCCCAAGGAGATCCTCATCAGAATCCTCGATTTGGAGTTACACATGAATACACCGAGAATCCGCCACCTCTGCCTTTTGACCACCCTGCTCCTCTCGGCAACCGCCCCAGCGCAGGACTCGCTCACCGTCCAGTCTCACTGGAAAATCGGTGTCGTGACCCTCTCCTGGGACTCGAACTACGAGGCTCGCGAGGTGGTCGTCGAAGCGGGTGAATTCGTAGCCCGCGAACTCCCCGGCATCCACTGGACGATCTTACCTCAGACCCTCCAACTCACAGCGCCTCAACGTGTTTCAAGACAATCGATCCAGAAGAGCCTGGAGTCGTCCATCAAACCCCAAACCGGCCTGAGTGATGTCGATCTGGTTGTCGTCTTTGCGCCTCTTTCGAATACCGCACGTTACTACGGATACGCACTCAATCGCTTTCGCCCCCAGAAACTCAAGTCGGAAAACCCGATCTGGTATACGGTCATCAACACCCGCCCAGAACGGGTGATGGTCGCCTCGACACAACATAAATTGGCGCAGCGCGGCCTGAAAAGGCTTCCCAACTCCTGGTTCCGAAGACTCGATCCTCTGTCACGCTGGATCGATCGGCAGACTTCCTGGGTCCGACACGGCCTCGTCTCCACCATCGTCCACGAATTCGGTCACTTCCTCGCACCCGGAGATTTCAACGTCCGTGACGGAATCCAGGGACGCTGGATCGCCAACGGCTCGGCCGAAAAAAACCCAGACCGTCACGAGGCTCACTGCATCATGTATCTGCCCGGCTCGACCCATTCCATCTGGTCTAAAGTGCGCGACGCCTGGCCGGATGGCATCCGATATTGCCGACAGTGCCGACGACGCCTCGGAGTGGAGTCTCGCTGACCCGCTGAATTCATGAAAACTTTTCTGATCCGATTCCTCTTTCTCGACCTTCCAGTCCTGACCTGGATGGGGCTTATCGTCCATCTCGCGTCACGTCCCACCAGTCCACCCACGACCGACCTTCCCCTGGACAAAGTGATGCATTTTGGAGCTTATGCCCTGTTGGCGCTGGGCATCGCCCGGGCCTGCCACGGACGCCTGGGCCCCTCGGGAACCACGTTCGCGGCCTTCACGAGCCTGACGGTCGCGAGTCTCCACGGCCTCTTCATCGAAATTCACCAGATGTCCCTTCCCCACCGAAGCGCCGAGTGGGCCGATCTGTTGGCCGACATCCTGGGAGCGGGGTGCTGCGCGCTTGCCTGGTGGATTTTCTTCCGAAAACCCAACCGCTCAGAAATCGAAACCGGCTAGACTCTCGTCGATTTCAGATGGCCATGCCGCCGTCGACGCACACCACCTGACCGGTCATATAGGAAGCCGCGTCAGAAAGAAGATAACGGATCCAGGCCGCCGCTTCCTCCGAGGTTGCCATGCGCCCCAACGGCACCTCTTTGAGCGCCTCGGCAAGCGCCTCTTCCCCGAGCGCGCCAGCCATCTCCGTTTCCACAAATCCGAAGGCGAGACAGTTGACGTTGATCCGGCGACTCGCGACCTCGCGGGCCAGAGCCTTGGTCAGACCGATGAGGCCGGCCTTCGCGGCGGAGTAATTGACCTGCCCCTTCTGTCCCAGCACCCCGCTGACACTCCCCACATTGACAATCCGCCCACTCTTCTTGCGAATCATTTTCGCCACGACATGACGACAGAGGTGATACACCCCGGTCAGATTCACATCGATGACTTCGGCCCACTCTTCTTCCTTCATACGAACCAGCAAGTTATCTCGGGTAATCCCGGCATTATTGACCAGGAAATGGATCTGCCCGAAGTCCTTCACCACCTCTTCGACCATCTCGCGAACCGCCTCGCCATCAGCCACATTAACCTGAAAGTAGCGAGCCTCGGACCCGAGCGCCGTCACTTCCTCCGCCAACGCGCTTGCCGCCTCTTCGCTGGAACGATAATTAAAAGCGACCCGACACCCGTGACGCGCCAGATCCAGAACGACCTCTCGTCCGATCCCCCGTGTCCCTCCGGTTACTAACGCTACTTTTTGGTCAAATTCGTTGCTCATGTTTCCGATTCCCAATACTTGAAACCGTGTTTCGGTGTGATTCTGTTCCATCCTCGGAACCGGGTCAAGGTCGCCCCCTCTCCGAGGTTGCTACAATGCCGGAGATGGAACCTACCCAGTGGACAAAAATTCAAAGCGGTGACGCCGATTATCTCGTGTCGAGATATTGGGATCCAGTTCACCGTTTTTTACGATCCCGCCTCCCCAAAGGAGCCCCGGCCGAAGACCTGACCCAGGATCTCTTCCTCCGGTTCATTCAGAAAAACATCGCGGACCGCGCGGACCCGGAAAAAGGATCTTTCCGAAACTTCCTTTTTCACATTGCCCGACAATTCCTCTACGACACCTTGCGTAAGAAGAAAAACATTATAGACGCCGCCGCCACCCTCGAATCGTTCGACGCCGACGAAGAAGCTTCCGATCCCAAAAAGGTTTTCGAGGCCGAATGGTACCGAGAACTCGTTCATCGGGCTCGACGTCGAGTGAAAGCTTTTTACAAAGAGAAAGAGCAGCCCGAACGATACCTGGCTTTTCGGCTGTTCTACTTCGGATCCGAAGAAGCGGGACACTGGAACCAGAATCGGATTTCCGAAGAGTTGAAAGTTCCTGTTCACCAGGTCAACAACTTCGTGGCTCGCGCTCGACAACAATATGCCGAGGAAATCCGCGCTTTGGTCTCCGAGTACTGCGCGGATGAAAAGGCCGTCGAACTCGAACTCGAACATCTCACCAGCTTTTTGAGTGATCAATCGCCAAGCGGCAAGGTCGACCTCTCGAGCCTCGCCAACTAACCGATCCTTATCAGAATTTTCCCTCGGCCCGTTCTCGAGCTTGAGCCCGCTCCTCCAGATTCGACACGACCACGCACCCGACCGAGTCTCCCCACACATTGATACAGGTCCGAATCATGTCCAGCGGCCGATCCAGAACGATGATCAGCCCGATCAGTGAAGCCGGAACCCCGACCGTATCTCCAATCCTGATCGTCGACAGAAGCAGGATCAGCATGAAGATTCCGGCCCCAGGGACTCCGGCTGCTCCCACCGCAGCCAGGGTGACCGAAAGAAAGATCACGATCATATCGGCCATTTCCCACCCCAGAGGAATTCCGCTCGCGGCCGCGTAGGACGTGGCCAGCGTGACCAGCGCGATACTTTCATAGATCGCTGTACCGTCCATATTGACCGTTGCGCCGAGGGGAAGCACAAACGAGGCGTAATCCTTTTTGATTCCAGCCGACCCCTCGACATTTTTGAGCGTCACCGGCAGGGTGGCTGAACTCGACGCGGTAGAAAAAGCCATCACGAGCGCGTTGCGAATTTTTCCCGCAAATTCGATCGGATTACGACGACCGAAAACCCAGCAAATAGTCGGCAAGATCACCAGTCCGTGAAATGCCAGACCGATCAAAACCGTCACGCCATAAACCCAGACGCTTCCGACCCCCTCGAGTCCCACCGTCCAGCAGAGCTTGGCCACGATACAAAAAAACCCGATCGGAGCGGTCAACATGATCGCTCCCAGCAGAGTAAAGAGAAGGGTCTGCAACTCTTCAAAGAGAACCAGAAGCGAAGGCGTCTGATCACGCACCAGCAAGAGGGTCGTTCCAAGAAGAATAGAAAAAACGATGATGGGAAGAAATTTCCCCGCGGCCATCGCTTGAAACACATTTGTGGGCATCAACGACAAGGCCAGGTTCTTGAGTTTCAGAACCATCAAAGGCGCGCCCTCCAGCCCCTTCAGACCCTCGGCCTCGATCTGAGCTTGCGCCCGATCGATCTTGGCCTGCAAACTTCCTGAAGAGGAAGTCCCTGACACTTCCTGCGACAGCATTCCTTCGACTGTTTGACGAATTTCCTCCCCGGAACCGGGCTGGAAAAGGGTCACCAGTATGAGCCCTGTACAGACCGCCAGCCCGGTCGTCAGAAGATAGTAAAGAACCGTTCGCAGAGCGATCCGCCCCACGTTGGCGCCACGCGACATGCCCCCAAGCCCATAACCGATACTGACCACGACCACCGGCACGATAATCATCTTGAGCGCCGCCAGAAACAGTCGGCCCAGCAGATCGATGGCGTGAAAAAAATAAAAACCGAGCATCGACGCAAAACCAGGAGCAACCTGTTCGACCGGCTTTCCCGGCCCGGGAGCTCCGAATGATTGCAAAACCGACCCCAGAACAATGCCCGCCAGGATGAACACCACAATGAGGGTGTGCAGGTGTCGCTTCCAAAAACTCATGGAGATCTCCATTCCAGGTGCCAGAATCTTGCCAGGACATTCCCGACTCGAACCACTCTACAGGTCGTATCGAACCTGTCCACAGACTGGGAGCCCGACCCGGCTTCTGATACCGTCTGCCCTCACCCCCCAATCACCCCGAGGCCACACTCATGAAAACGACCCTCATCACCGGAACCAACCGAGGAATCGGACTGGAAATGGTTCGCCAGTATGCCGCCAACGGATGGCACGTTCTGGCCACGTGCCGGAATCCGGACCGAGCCGACGCGCTACAACAAATCGCTCACGATTCCTCCGGAGCCGTGGAGATCGAACCCCTGGATGTTACGAATCCGGAGGAGATCTCTGCTCTGGGAAATCGATGGAAAGATCGGACTGTAGACGTACTCATCAATAATGCCGGTTTTTACGGCGATCACATGGGTTCTGAACCCATGAAGATCGGAAAAATCGACTACCCTCTCTGGACCCGCACACTGGCAGTCAACACCCTGGCTCCCATGGCCATGGTCGAAACCTTTCTCGAATCGATTCTGCGCAGTAAAGAAAAAAAGATCGTGACCCTCAGCAGTCGGATGGGAAGCGTTGGGGATAATACGAGCGGAGGATCCTACCTCTATCGCTCCAGCAAAGCGGCGATCAACGCGGTCACCAAGAGCCTGGCCATCGACCTGTCTTCCCAGGGCATCATCGCGGTCGTGCTCCATCCCGGCTGGGTTCTCACTGACATGGGGGGACCGAACGCCACTCTTTCGACCGAAGCCAGCGTGCGAAACATGCTTCAGGTCATCACGAAACTCGAAGCCCAGGACAACGGACGCTTTCTTCTTCACGACGGAACAGAATTGCCCTGGTAATCAAAGTTCCCCTCGGCGAAACCGATCCCGATGGTATCATTCCGCCATGTCCGGGACATCCATCCTGACCCGTATCCGTACCCTCTGGCCTCTCGGCCTGGTCGCCCTGCTTTGGCCGCTACGACGACTGTGGAAGCGCACCGCTTCCACTCCTCGCCGTTTCCTTGTCGTTCAAGTGGCAAAAATCGGCGACTTGGTGGTGACCACCGGACTTTTCAGAGCGATCAAAGCCTCCGTTCCAGACGCCCACCTGACCGTCATGGTCCTGCCAGAAACCCGGGACATTCTTCAGGATGAACCCGAAATCGACGCCCTCCTCTCCTGGTCACCCCGAGAACTCCTCTCTCCCAGAAAACGGTGGGGTTGCTGGCGCACCCTGGCCCGAGAACGATTCGACGCTTGCCTTCTGACCACTCCCAACCCCCAGCGACTGATAGACGCCTTTCTCGCCCGAATTCCCACCGTGGTCTCCCTGGTCGAAGTCGAAAAAAGATGCCCGACCCAGACCCGACTCTTCGAATGGCTCTCCCCGACACTCTGCACCCGCGTTCCTTATCGACAGGGCAACCTGGTCCGGGCCGCCTACCAGGAACTACTCCCCCCGCTGGGCCTTTCACCTGGAGATCCCAGCCCTCGACTGAACCCGTGCGAAGAATCTCGACAGAGAACCCGGTCCTGGTACGAAACCCATCTCGCCGACCGAAACCGCCCCTGGATCGGTCTCTCCCCGGGAGCCGGAAATGAACTCAAGCGATGGCCGACCGAACGATTCGTTGCATTAGCCCATTTACTTCAGGAACAAAACGCCCAGGTGCTGATCGTAGGATCCCCCGCGGACAGATCCTTGGCCGACTCCATTCTCCGATCCTGCCCGGAATCCATCGACGCCTGTGGGGCGGTTCCGCTGCGAGATCTCCCCGCCTTTCTTTCTCACCTCGACCTCTTCATCTCCGTCGACACCGGGCCGCTTTATGTCGCCAGCGCCGTCGGCGTTCCGGTGGTCGATATCGTCGGCCCCATCGATCCGGATGAGCAACCTCCCGTGGAACATCCCTGTGAAATCGTAGCTCGCTCGGAACTCGACTGTTTTCCCTGTTCTCACGTTTTCAATACCGCTCGTTCTTGCCACACCGGACACCTCCGATGCCTCCACGACACCCATCCCCAGGAAGTTCTGGAAGCCGCCCTCCGACTCTTGCCGTCGCGAAGCTGAATCCTTCATCGAATCTCTTGCGCCCCGAGACGGGGTAACTCACAATCCTTTTCCAGATGAGTGCGACACCCATTGTAGAACTGCAAGGGATCTGGAAAACCTTTGGCAAGACCCGGGTCATACACGA
This sequence comes from Planctomycetota bacterium, assembly GCA_030748635.1. Classification (GTDB taxonomy): domain Bacteria; phylum Planctomycetota; class JACQVV01; order JACQVV01; family JASMLP01; genus JASMLP01. The sequence goes on along the minus strand of JASMLP010000188.1, from coordinate 23,312 downwards.
TCTTTCGCTATCCGTAGAACCCGGAACGATTCACGGTATTCTCGGCCCCAACGGAGCAGGAAAAACCACCACCATCCGGATGATTCTGGGCATCTTCTACCCCGACCGGGGAAAAGTTCGGGTCTTTGGCGAAGAGGGGGTCGACTGGGAGGGCCGAAGACGCCGAATCGGCTACCTTCCCGAGGAGCGAGGGCTCTACAAGAAGATGACGGTCGAAGCTCTCATTCGCTACTTCGCCGGACTCAAGTCGATGGATCGATCCGAAATCACCCCCTCCATGAACCGCTGGCTCGAACGGTTTGATCTCGACACCGCGAAGAAGAAACGCTTCGAGGAACTTTCCCGAGGCATGCAACAAAAAGTGCAGATCATCACAACCCTAATCCATCGCCCGGAGTTGATCATCCTGGATGAACCTTTTTCTGGCCTCGACGCCACCACCGTCCAACTTTTCACTACCGCGTTAGTCGAAGCCAGTCGATCCGGCACCACGATTCTCTTTTCCAGTCACATCCTGGAGCAAGCCGAGAAAATCTGCCACAGCTTGTGCCTCATTCATCGGGGCACAACGGTCCTCGAGGGAAAAATGGAAGAGATCAAGCGTCGAGAATCGACAAATCTGATCGAAATCGAATTCGGAGGGGATCGTAACCTGCTGCATCAACTCCCCGGAGTCCAGGAGGTGAGGGACTGGGGACGAGTCGCCACCCTGCTGCTCGACCCAGGCACCGATCCACAATCGATCCTGGAAGCGATCATCCACCAGGGACGAGTCCACCGATTCGGTATCCGGGAACCCTCCCTGAACGACATCTTTCTTTCGACAGTCGGAGCTGAATCTCCCTCGGACCCGGAGCCCGAAGATGCATAGAATCTGGCGGATCGCTCAACGCGAATACCTGGCCAATGTCCGGACCAAGGGATTTATCATCGGCGTGGGACTCACTCCACTCCTGTGTCTCTCGATGTTCTTTCTGCCCCGCTTACTCGAGAAAGACACCACATCCTCCAAACTCCCTCCCCTCGAGATCGCAGTCATCGATCCCAGCGGTCAGATGATCACCGCGATGAAAAAAGCGGAGACCGCGCTTCTCACGAGCGAAGTGGTCCGAAAAACTTTTTCCCGTTCCGTTCACTTCGAGTCGATCCCGATCACCACCCCCTTCGATCTGGAGGCCACCCGGGCTCCTCTCGAAGCCCGCACCGAGCGGCGAGATCTGGACGGATATCTGGTGTTTCCCGAACACTTCTTAGAAACACGAGAGGGCGGGGTCTACTACACCTCCAACCTGATGAACCAGAAGGTGACCCGACGCATTCTCCAACTGGTTCTCCTGGGAGAACAGCTACTACGCCTGGAATCGCTCTCCCCGGAGGTGCTCTACCGGGTTATGCAGGCCCTCACTCAGCCCGCCCGGATCACCGCTCTCCCGGTGGGTTCTCAAGCGGGAGAGCGGCAGGAAGCCCAGGCAGTGGCCAGCGTGATGACCCCATTCATCTTTGTCTTCCTCCTCTTCTTCGGCATCTTTGGAATCGGTCAGTCGCTCCTGACCTCGGTGCTCGAGGAAAAAAATCAACGAATTATCGAGGTTCTTCTCTCTTCGGTGACTCCCTACCAACTCATGGTCGGCAAGCTCCTGGGAACCTGCCTAGTCGGTTTGACTCTGGTCTGTCTCTGGGGAATCTGCGGCTACGCCACAGCCGCCTTGCAAGGCCTCACCCACCTCATCCCTCTGCGAGGAATTCTGGGGTTTCTGGTGTATTACCTGCTCGGTTTTTTCTTTCTGGCTTCGATTCTGGCCGCACTCGGCTCGATCTCCAACGACCACAAGGATGCCCAAAATCTACTCGCATCCCTCTCCATCATCATGGTTCTGCCTCTCATGATCTGGCCCCAGATTTCAGAGGACCCCAACGGGACGCTCGCCCAGACTCTTTCCTTCATCCCTCCCTTGACGCCCTTCATCATGATGGCTCGAATCTCCGCCTCACCACCTCCTCCCGCCTGGGAAATCGCAGCAACGATCGGTCTCCTGTCCGTCAGCCTGGTGATCGCACTGTGGGCCATGGCCCGGGTCTTTCGGGTGGGCATTCTGATGTACGGAAAACCTCCAAGTCTGCGCGAAATCTGGCGCTGGATCCGCGAGGACTGATCGCTTCGAACCAACAGCTTTTCCGGCGAACGTTTGGCGTCTCTAGGTCGGTTCGCTACAATCCGGTCTTTCCTGGTCACTGCAAGTAAGGAAACAGATACGCACATGTCGACGGAAGCCCGCACCAAGTTAGAAGAAGCCCGCACCCGAGTTCAGCAACTCAAGGTGTCCCTTTGACTACGACAAAGCGATTATCGAAAAGGGCAAGGTCGAGTCGGAGATGGCCCGGCCCGACTTCTGGAACCGGGGCAAGGAGAGCCAAAAAGTAGCCCGACGGTATTCCGTCCTGAAAGCCCGCACAGAACCTCTTGACCAGCTGACCGAAGAGGTCGAGGAGATCGAAGTTTTGCTCGAAATGGCCGCCGAGGAGTCCGACTCGGAGACCATGCACGAGGTGATCTCTTCCCTGGAAAACTTAAACGAACGACTCGAAGTCATCGAGTTCGAGGCGATGCTCTCCGGAGAACACGATTCTCTGGATATCTTCCTGACCGTCCAGGCCGGTGCCGGGGGAACCGATAGTTGCGACTGGGCACGCATGCTCTTACGCATGTACCGCCGCTACCTCGAAGACGCCGGATACACCGTAAATCTGGTCGATTCACTCCCCGCCGAAGAAGCAGGAATCCGTCACGGAACGATCGAAGTCAAGGGCAAGTGGGCCTACGGATACATGAAAGGAGAGCGAGGCGTTCATCGCCTGGTCCGCAACTCTCCCTTCGATGCTGCCAATCGACGCCAGACCTCCTTCGCGGCAGTCGAGGTAACCCCCCAGCACGATATGGAGGAGATCGAGATCAATGCCAGCGACCTCCGCATCGACACCTACCGGGCCAGCGGTGCCGGCGGACAGCACGTCAACACCACCGACAGCGCGGTCCGCATCACCCACGAACCCAGCGGCATCGTCGTCACCTGTCAGAACGAACGCAGCCAACACCGTAACCGAGATACAGCCATGAAAATCCTCGCGGCCCGACTGGCTGATCAACAGGAGGCGGAACGAGAAGCCGCCCTCGACGCCGACCGAGAGCAAAAAGGCGATATCGGGTGGGGGAATCAGATCCGGTCCTACGTACTCTCCCCCTATCAGATGGTGAAAGATCATCGCAACAAGGTCGAAACCGGCAACGTCGATGCGGTCCTCGAAGGGGATATTCAGCTTTTTATCGACGCCTACCTCAAAGGGATCAAGGCCGAGAAGTAGATCGATCCCCGAGAGGGAAGCGGAAATCTCAAATACGCGTCAACCTTGTACGTGGCTCCGCCTCTCTCGTCTTCCCGAATGAATTCGTCTCTCTGAAAACAGGGAAAACTACGAATACTCGAAATTTCCTGGCGTCTCGGTGAGATTCACCGGGCCGGTTCCGGATAAAGCGGTTGGATTCCAGACGGAATCCAACCCTTTTCCCGTTCTACCAGGAGAACCCATCGTGTCCACGCTCCCCCACCCCCTTCGGCACGAAAACGTTTCGACCCGAACTCACGCGATTCGACTTGGGCTCCTTCTTCTCCTCGGAAGCGTCCCCCTCGCGGCCGGCTATCCAGCCTTCTTTCCGGGAAAGTGGTTCGAACGAACGCTCAGCCCGGCTCCCGCACCTCTTCGGGTCGCCAAAAAAAAAGTTCCCGCCTCTCCCCAGGCCGCAACCCCCTGGCCTGAAGCCCAGCGACTCCGACACATCGACCCTGACGCGGACCGAAACGGAGATGGATCCGCTTCAGCTCCCTGGAACGATCTCGAAACCGCCTTGCGGGCCCTGCGTCCCGGAGACCGCTTACAGCTCAGACCCGGCCGCTACCGGACCCGGATCCGGATCGACAAATCCTGCCGCAGCGGCACAAAGGAGGCTCCGATCCAGGTCGTGGGAGGACCCGGAGTTCGGATCGAAGCGCCCCCGAGCCCGGGTTCCGGACTGATCGTCCTGACCCGTTCTTACTGGTACCTCCGCCACCTCGAGGTGGCGGTGGGTGGGGTCGCGACACCCGCCCTCCGGCTGGTCGGTTCAGATGCCCACCACCTTTGGATCGATTCCTGTCACCTGCACGGCGGAGGCTCTTCGGGCATCTCGATGGGAGTGGGCAGTCATCATCTCCGGATCACCCGCTGCACGATCCACGACTTCATCCACCCGACCCCACCGATCGACGCCCACGGCATCTCGATTCGCGCCGGCACGAGCGACATTCTCATCGAAAATTGCCACATCTATCGAAATTCGGGCGATTCGATCCAGGTCACAGGTCCGGAACAGTGCGGACGAAGACCGGCACACCTTCGCCCAGCGCCAGCTCGGCGCATCACGATCGCGGGCAACCGGATGCACGACGACCGGGAAAACGCCATCGACATCAAAACCTCCAGCGATATCCGCATCGAAGGCAACGTAATGTGGGGCTACCGCCCCTCCCGAACCTCAAACGGAGTCGCGGTCACCGTCCACTACGGTTCCCAGCGCATCTCCATCACCGACAATCACATCGCGCGCTCACACACAGGTATCGCCGTCCATCGCGGCCAAATCGATCAACATCCCCACCCCCTCCAACCGTCGGACATCGTCGTCTCGGACAACGTCATCGAGGGAGCGACGGACTCTCTCCCCTGGGCAATCCGTCTCGGCGAGATCCTTCCCCCGCTGCGGGTGACCGACAACCGGGTCACCGGCCACTCCCAAGCGGTCCAAACCGCCAAGTCGCTCCTCCAGCAACTCGCCTCGAACTCCGAACTGACGCTGAGGAATAACCGACTTCTGCCCAACCGGGCCGCCCTGGACAATCGATAACCCGCTCGAAAAGGAATCAAACCGCCTCGAAGAAACCCGACTCAAAATCGCTCAAGATATTGGGAAACAAGGACCTGGAGAACATCAAGCCCTCGTGGTCAGAGTCTGTCCAAAAAGAATCACCCAAACGGTGAGAGGGCAAAGCACCGTTCCGGAATAGGGGGGTGAGCCGACAAAATCGTCGGCACGTCCGTCCCGAAATCGCCCCGAAGCAGGAGACCTGCCATGTTGTCACCCCTCACTTTCTCCGTCTTCAGTAAACCCCTCACAACTTTCCGACGAACCTACCGATTTGCGCCTCTCCTTGCCGTCCTCGCCCTGCTCATAACCGGAATCGCTGCTGCTGATATCGACCCGTGGCTCCCGAACGATCGAGACAACGGAACGATCACCTCGGTCACCTGCGGCGATGGAGGACAGGTCGAAAGCGCGACTTTCACCGACGACGCGACCGAATTTGGCAAAGTTCGCTAAAAAGCCTACGTGCCGGAAAACCGCGGCACGGCAAAACCGTTTCCGGCGATGTCTCCTCCACCCAAAGAGACAGAGGACCCAAGCCCAACATCGACAAGGCGTCCGATTCCAGACCAGGCTCTTTTCGTTTGGGGCCGTGAACCCACTCGATCGTTGCCGACCTCTTTACCCATTCCGCGAGGGGAAATGACGCGCCAGCGATTGCAACTCCTGCTGGTAATCCTCTTCGCTGGCAGCGTACTCGCGGACCTCGTCGCGTAGATACTGAACGAGCTTGGTCCGACCCCGGTGTACGTGGTTGCGGATCTGATTCTCGGTCCGCTCCAGCTCGCTGGCCATCTCGGCATAGGAACGGCCCTCGAAGAGCACCCCGCCCAACGCCTGATGATAGTGAGCGTGTTCTCGAGCGAGACGAGCCAACGCGACCTGTAAGAGATGAGAAACCCACTCCCGATCGAATTCATCTTCCTCCTGGGCGGGAGCGGCGACGTCGATCTCCCCGAGGGAACCGACCTTGCCCCCACCCCGTTTCTGGGCTCCCTCCCGCTCGAGATGATGACCGATGACGTGACGGGTCACGGCCAGCACCAGACTGCGAAAGCGCCCCCGAGAGGGATCCGCCTTGGCCAGCACTCCCTGGGTGAAAATACGGACGAAGACCTCCTGGGCCAGATCCTCAGCCACTGACCGCAATCCCTTGCGGGTGATGAACCGGACCACCGGAGGACGGTATCGATCAACAAAAGTCGCAAAGTGCGAGTCGTCCCCTTCACGTGCACCCCGGATCACCGTCCACAACGTACTTTGAAATGCGCTCATCGGACTCGCTCCAGACCCTTCTTCAAAATACGCTCGAGGTTCCGAGCGATGCCAGACGGCGGAGAAAGCGCAAGAGCCTCTTTCCAGTGGCGACTCGCCTCCTCCCGGGAGCCTTCGAAATACGCGCACCATCCCAACCAACGCGGCACCTCATAACTCTCCGGGTCGATCGTCCGCGCCCGCCCTAGATAATTTCGGGCCTTTTCCAGCGAAATCCCATCAATCTTCGAGCGCACAATCTGAGAAATCGTCAACCAAACCCACGGCCAAGTCTCCTGAGGGGCGGCCTCGGCGCAACGCAAGAGCAACCCTTCGGCCTCCTCGAGATACCTTCCCGCGCTCTCCGACTTCCAGTACTGAGCCGCAGCGAGAAAGCTCATACGAGCATGAACTCCGAGACGTTTTGGGGGCTGGGGATCAAGTTTCTCATAAGCTTTCAGATCTCCCAGAAACTCGATGAGCAGCGATTTCGGAAAGGCGGGTAAAGCCGCGGCGAATTCGGTTGGAGGGTGATGGAAAAGAACCGAAGACAGACGGACGATCAGTCCATATGAACCTTCATGACGAGGATTGATTCTGAGTGCGACACGAGTTCGGTCGAGAGCGCTCGAAAACCGTTCAATCCAGTCCGGGGAACCGAAATCGGCCTGACGCCCCTCCAGAGCGTAAGCCAGAGCTTGACCCAGAAACACCTCGACATACCCCGGCCGTTGCTTGATCGCTCTCGCGTAACTCCTTCTCGCGTCCAGAATACGGCGCTCCAGAAGAGCCAGATCGCCAAGCATTTTCTGTACCTCTTCGGTAAAATCGCCCTGCTCTTCGACCCGATCCTGGATTTGCTTGAACCACTCCCTCCGCTTTGTTCCTTTCGGCGGTTCGAGATAACTCCGCAAAAGGATCAGGAAATCGCCGATCGAAGCGGAAGAGATGGATGTCCTCGAAATCAGGTCGAGATCGGTGCAAAGAAGTTCTAACATCCGGCCCGATTCATCCTTGCCGGATTTATCCTTGTCGAAAAAGAGACTGATGAGAACATGTCGATCCCAGAGGATCTGAATCCGATCGAGCAAGGCGGGTCCCAAATCCTTCACCGCATGCAACTCGATCGCCTGCTCCAGATCGTCCAGAGCCGGATCGAGTCGCCCCAGATGACGACGAACCCGAGCCCGAGCCTCGAAAAGCTGAGCCCGAATCGAAGGAGGAAGTTCCGGGTACTCGAGAACCGAACCCAGACGAGACTGGGACGTTTCGAGAACCTCGTAGGACAGTTCGTGCACGGGACGATGGAGACCTTTTTCCCATTCACTTACCCGCAACCGTTCTTGCAACAAAACGGCCTGCGCCTCTTGCAATCGCTGACCTTGCTCGCCCCGTTCGCGGTCCCGAACCGCGAGACCGACTAACCCTAGGGTCAATGCCAGAACCAACAGACCGACTCCCACCACCCGATGCCGACCGACCCACCCCTTCAGGCGACGCCACCCCGAGAGAGGACGCGCCTTGATCGGCCTTCCCTCCCGCCAGTTGGCCAGATCTTCGGCCAGTTCGAGTGCCGTGGAATACCGATCCTCTCGATTCCTCGCCATCGCCCGGAGAGTGATCACCTCCAGATCTCGGGAAATCGTTCCATCGATCGACCGGGGCGAAGCGGGCTCGACGTCGAGAATCTGCCTGAGAACCTCGATTCCCCCGGTCCCCAGGAAAGGCAATCGACCGCAGAGGACCTGGTAGAGCATCACTCCCATCGACCAGATGTCGGTCCGGCGGTCCACCTCCTCCGAGGCGGCCTGTTCCGGCGACATGTAGTGAACCGTTCCCATCACTTCCCCGGTTGCGGTGATGTCGCTCGCTTCGGTTTTGGCCAGTCCGAAATCGGCCACCACAGGTCGTTGCCCGAGAAGAATATTGGAGGGTTTCAGATCCCGATGGACGACTCCGGCCTCGTGCGCGACATGACAAGCCCGGGCCACGGTTTCGATCACTTCGAGATGGTCCTTCAAAGGGAGATCCCCACTGGCCAGAGACAGGTCTCCGACATATTCCATCGTGTAATAGGGGCGCCCCTCCTCGATACCGGCATCGAAGATCGAAACGATATTCGGATGCTGCAAGCGGGAAAGAACGTGCATTTCGTTTCGGAAACGATCGATCAATTTCGCTCGATCCCGATGGAGTACTTTGAGAGCGACTTGACGACCGATTTCGGGATCGTGAGCAAGGTAAACCGCTCCCGCCCCTCCACGTCCCAGCAACCGGATTCTTTCGTATCGTCCGAACTGTTCCGGCGGCTCTTCGACCAGATCTTCCGCGGAAAGAAGCCCTCCTCCAAGCAATCCCGAAGCCCACGAACGCTGACGACGCAACTCCTTGATCTGGCTCCCATCGAGAACCTCGGTCATAGGAAGGCCGCGATCGACCTGGGAGGGATCGATCCAGCCCCGTTCCACCGCCAGAGGAATTAGCAAACGATCCTCTTCCGGAGAAGGCCTGGACATGTCGGAATCGCTGGTCATGAAACTAGAACGCTACCCCCGCCCCATCGAACGATTTCAGAATGGCAAAAACCAGGACCAGAACGATCAGAACCACAAAAGTGACCTTGATCCAACTGTATGGAGCTTTCCCATGAATTTCGCCTGTCTGACCGTTGACCAGACACGGATACGATTCTCTTCGGTAACGATACACCGCAATCCAGACGGGTAAAAGACAGAGCTTACAAGTCGGGTGGAGATAGCGTGTGCGAATCGACAGACCTCGATGAGTATCCCCTGGAATCTTGCGGATACAAGCATTTCGAATCGCTTCATCCATTCGGGCCCTGGCATCCGGCCAACACTCTCGCATCGTTCGCTGAGAATCCTCCGCCAACCACCCGGCCAGAAAACGGGGATCATAAGCGACCAGAGCCTCGGTATGGAACGGTTCGATCTGTCGTATCAACCCGACATCCACCCCTCGAGAGGCGTGAACCAGACAATCATCAAACAGCGCGCGATGACTGCCAGAAGCCGGTTCCCAACGAGTTTTTTGCACCGGACGGCTCTGCCGTTCACCCTTCGAATCGGTGTACCACTCCGTTTCCGTGTAGTAGGTGCCCGATTCGGCACTCCAGAACGATTGGGTCAGCGAATCGAATGTCCAATGAGGAATGTAGACGCCCTGAACCGTTCCGAGACGGGCCAACCGCTGAAGTGCGTTGGGGCGCAGCCAGAGCCCCTGAATCCACTTTTGAAACGCGGTGACAGCCTCGGTTTCCGTCACCGAAAAAGGGATGACCGACTCGGGACGCGCCCCCTCCACACCCTCCGAAGTATCCACCTGAGGCGACCCACAAAAGGGGCACGTTGTAGACCGAACATGGGACTCCACAGCCGTTCGTGCCCCACAAGACCCACATCCAGAAGTCCGAGTTTCCACGCCCCAACCGATTTCCCGACGGGTCGCGACCTCGTCAAGCGTATACTCGACTACCTCCTCGGAAGATCGGGGAATCTCTTCCCGAAACCCACAATGCGTACACTCCAGAGCGCTCGAATCCGCCGAAAAATAGAGCCGAGCGCCACACCCAGGACATGGAAACTCCATGTCCTGGCCGGCAAGAGACTCGGACATCCGAACCCCTCCCACCGAAGAAAAGTTCTTCTCCGAATGCTCAGGAGCCACCGAAAGATCCTTTCGATGGCTCCCGCCTAAATATCCGATTCACAATGCGTCGAAAAGCTTCAGGCTGGCGGCGGCGGTGGGGGTGGGGCAACGAGAGAGGAGATCTCACCCACATCTTTCCAGGCTCTCCAGGCTGGCCATCCCGGGCTCCACAGGTGATGGGGAACGGAGGGGTTAGCGGAAACCAGACGAGCGATCTCAGCGGAAGTGTATTCCCCCTGCCCACTGGGTCCACTGTAGTGGAAACGCCCTGCCCCCACCGGTGGGGGTGGAGGTGGTGGCGCCATTCCAGGCGCCGCGGGAGCCACTCCCGGACGCGGTGCCATCGCCCCGGCCATCATGTTCGCCATCCCAAAACCGGCTCCCAGTCCCATGGCGGCGCCCGCTCCACCATCGGAGGGGTTGGCGGCCGCATCGCGCATCGCCTGAGCCGCCTGCATCTGCATGTAAGACCCCACATTGGGCCCCATGATCCCGACCCCGGAACGTTGATCCAAAAGCGCTTCGACCTCGGGAGGAAGGGAAACGTTTTCGATGAAGAATTTGCTGAGCCCCAACCCCAGTGAGGTGAATTCTGGATCCATGACCTCCTTGATCCGTCCCGCCAACTCGTCGTAATGAGCCGCAATCTCCATCACGGGCACCTTGGCCTTGACGATCGCGGTGGAGAGGGACGAAACCAGGGTTCTCTTCAGTTGTCCCTCGATCTCTTCAACGGTGTAATTGCCATCGGTACCCACCACCTCGCGCATGAACATTGCGGGATCGGTGATCCGGAAGGCATAGATACCAAAGGCGCGAATCCGCACCGGCCCGAAATCCGCGTCACGAACCAGGATCGGATTCGAGGTTCCCCACTTTTGATCGAGATACTGTTTGGTGTTGAGGAAATAGACCTCCGCTTTGAAGGGACTCTCGAAACCGTATTTCCAACCGTTGAGGTCCGAGAGAACCGGCATGTTCTTCGTGCTGAGGGTATAGGTCCCGGGCGCAAAGATATCGGCAATCTTACCTTCATTGACGAAAACCGCCGCCTGCCCTTCCCGGACCACCAGTTTGGCTCCCATCTTGATCTCGTGGTCTTGATCGGGAAAACGCCAGACCAGCGTGTAGTTCGTATCGTCGAGCCACTCGATGATCTCGATGAACTGATTCTTGATGAAATTCAGAAGTCCCACGTTATCGCTCCTTGATTTCCGATATGAAATCGAGTTGACCGGTCACCTGTTTCAAGGGGTAACCGAAGCCGTGTCGAGAGAAAGGTAACGGGCCTCCTCCCAGAATTCCTCGAACGCAATTTCCGAGTATCCCAGAAGCCTGGCGCAACGACGCACCCCGACCCGCTCACGAGCCGAAAGCTCTCCATCCGATGCCACCAAGGCGACCGCCGCCTTGAGAAAGAGGAGACGCTGATGACTGGTTTCCAGGTGAAAAGGCAAGTCACGAGGGTCGAATTCAGCCGACTGGAGAGCCGCCACGGTGAGGGGGCTTCCCGTTTCCCGCAAGAATTCCTCGATAACCGAAACCTCGGAATTCTTGACACCATCCAGGTTCGCCAACCAGTAAAGCCCACGGGCCATGCAGACAACCTGCGCCGTAGTCAAACCCGCTCGATCGACATCACTCATGTCCATCTTTCCTCAAAAATTGCCACAAATTGCTTAGGAATACACCTTCTCACACAGAAAGTGTTCTCCGTACGCTACCCATCCCCCCCCCCCAGGGTCAAGAATCACGCCCCGAAAGTTCAAACATTCTGGAAAACCGGTTGCTCTGCGCTCATACGAATCAAATCCCCGACCGACAGAATCAGAACCACCCGTCCATCGCCCAGAACCGTTGCTCCCTCGAACCCGGAAACCTCCTCGATCCCCCCCTCGAGCGGCTTGATCACAATATCTTGCTTGGCCAGAAACCGATCCACGATAAGGCCGATCTGCTCCTCACCTCTCCCCAGCACCACGACCGAGCAGTCCTTGCCAGGCGACCTCTCCGTGCAAGAAACTCCCAGCAGACCCGCGAGTTCCACAATCGCCAGCGGACGCCCTCGATGAACCATGACTCCTGTCTGATCCAGATCGACCAGTCGGTCCGCGGGAATTTTCAGTGTCTCGAGAACACAATCCATCGGGAGAGCAAAAGTTTGTCCTCCCGCCTCGAGCAGCAAAGCCACATCCACGGCAAGAGTAAGAGGAAGTTGTATCCGAAAGGTGGACCCCTCCCCCAGATCGCTGGAGATCCGTATTTCACCCTTGAGTTCCTCGATATTCCGCTGCACGACATCCAATCCCACGCCACGCCCAGAAACCTCGGATACGGATTCGGCGGTAGAAAACCCGGGACGAAAGATTAGATCGAAAATTTCCTCCTCGCTCATGCCGGCCATCTCCTCGGCCCGCACGATTCCCTTGGCGAGAGATCGCTCCGCGATCCGACTGGCGTCGATGCCACCGCCATCGTCGGACACTTCGATATAAATCGAATCTCCATCGTGGCCGGCCCGGATACACAACCAACCGGTCTCCGACTTTCCTGCCGCCAACCGCTCCTCAGTACTCTCGAGCCCATGATCGACCGCGTTGCGTACCAGGTGGACCAGTGGATCGGAAAGCTTCTCGACCATCATTCGATCGATTTCAGTGTTTTCTCCTTCCAGATTCAAATCGACCTTCTTGCCAAGCTGTCGTCCCAGATCACGAACCATACGAGGGATTCGCTCAAAGACTTTACGAACTGGAACCATCCGAAGCTCGAGAACCAGATTTTGCATCTCATTCGCGATTCTCGCCACCTCACTCACCGTCCGATCCAAACACCCATCCAGTTCGGTAGAGGACTCCTCCTCTGAGGTCGGATCGGAAAGATGAAGCAAACGATTTTTTGTCGTGGTCAGTTCGGCGACCAGAGACATGAAACGATCGAGTTTTCTTTCATCGACACGAATCGTGGATTGACCCGCGGCCTTGAGAGACCTGGCCCGAGATCGACGACGCGTATTGAGCTTTTGTTGAGCCATCGCCTTTTGAAGAGCGCCTTGACTGACCTTTCCCTGGTCCACCAAGATCTCTCCGAGCTTGCGCTGATTGGCCTGCTGATCCAGCGCAGACTGAAGATCTTCTGGCCGAATCGAGCCCTCATCAAGAAGGATCTCTCCCAACATTTTCTTGTTTACGAGATGAGGCATCCGTTCATGCATTCGGTCGAGGAGAAAGCGCTCCAGGCCTTCCATTTGAGATCGAAGGATACGAACAAATTTGGAACGATTGGCTTCCGGACGATCCTGAATCTCTACCGCAGCGTCTTCCATCTTGTTGGCAACCTCGACGATCTCGGCAAATCGGACCTGCTTGGCCGCGCCCTTGAGAGAGTGAATTCGCCTCAGAACGGGACGAATCGCGTCATATTCTCGGTGAGAGATTCGGTCCAGATTGCCACGAATCGACTCGACATGTTCTTCGCTAGCACGAAAAAAGCTGGCCAGCATCGCGCTCTCTTCATCATCCAGGTCTTCTTCCGAAGAGACAACCGAAGGAGAACCGCCGAGGCTCTCGGACAAACGCTTGGCCTGCTCGTCCCAGGAAGGTTCCAACTCGGCGCTAGCGCCCAAAAAAGCGCAGAGGTGGGTTCGAGCATCCTGCAAATGCGCCCAGAAATCGGCGCCACGAGATTGACTGTCTCGCTCGAGCCCCTCTTGCATCGTTTTGGACAAAAGAGCCATCAACTCGATGCCAGCGGACCCGGCCTGCCCCTGGACATCCCGCAAAACAGCCACGACACGTTCGAGCAGAGTCCGATCTTCAGGATTGACCTCCAGAAGCATGATGTCCGCCTCGAGAAACTCACAGGGCCCCAGACATGACGACCGAAAATCGGCCAGCCTGGCCTCCTTTTCCTCGGGAGAAATTCCGGTATCCGCCTTCTCCGGAGAATCCGCCGCAGCCCCTTCCGTCGACGAGGCCTGCTCCAGCAGAACCAACAATTCTTCAGGTCCCTCATCGTCGCTCAAACCGTTGGGACCTTCTTCACGAAGGATGGCGACCCGATCCCGCAGTTCATCCAACATCCGGAAAAGCAGTTGAATACGAGGCTCATCCAGAACCAGCTCGCCTCCACGCACCCGAGCCAACAAGGTTTCTCCGACATGACAAAGTCGGCCGAGAGACGTCAAACCCAAAAATCCACAGACCCCCTTCATGCTGTGGACCGGGCGAAAAACCTGATCAACCAAGCCTGGCTGGTCAGGATCTTGCTCCATTTCCAGAAGGGCCTGCTCGACCTCCTGAAGCCCTTCCTCGGCTTCCTGAACAAACTCTTCGATCAGATGTGGATCCGGCTCTGGTGCTGAACTCATCAGTTAGACTCCCGTTGGTAAACAATCATTCCCCCTCGCCTCACCGGGACCAAACCGTGCCCGACTACCCAGGAAGAAGGTTCGGAATACCCCAAAAAAAGAAACCCATCATCCGCCAGTCGTGATGCCAGGTGCTCGATGGCTCGCCCACGAGCTTCCTCGGTGAAATAAAGAAGAACATTTCGGCAAAAAATGAAGTCGAATGTCATTCGGGTTGGAGGGGCCGATTCGGAAAGATTTCCGAAATCGAAATGAACTAGAGAACGAAGCTCCGGAACAACCCGAAACCGATCTCCTTCGGGCATGAAGTAACGATCCAGCAACTGAGGCGTGAGTTCGCCGACCGCTCGAGGGGAATAGATCGCTTCCCGCGCCGACTTCACCAGTCCTCGATTGAGATCGGTCCCCAGCACATAAGTCGACCAGTTCTTCGAATCCGGAATCGACTCCATCAGAAGAATCGCAAGCGTGTACGCTTCTTCCCCGCTGGAACAGCCTGCGCTCCAAGCCGATACGCGATGCCGTCCACTAGCGGCCCGGTCTTCTACCCAAGCGCGCAGAACATCCTGAGTAAATACATTCAATTGCAACGGATCCCGATGAAAATAGGTTTCACTCGGCTCGAGCATGGAAGCGAGAACCTCCAGCTCCACATTTCCGCCCAGCCGATCCAGACCTCGAAGATAATCCTGTAAAGAGGAAGAGAAAGTCGCGGCGATTCTCTCCTCCAGACAATCGAGAACTCGATCTCGTCGACTTGGAGTCAACAAAATCCCCGAAACCCGCTCGATCTTTTCCTGCAATTCCTGAAATTCAGCCGCACCGATTTCCATCTAACTCACTCCGACTTTTTCGACGATCTTCTTGGCCAGATCCGACAAATTCATCACATGGTCCACCGCTCCGAGTTCCTCGGCGACTCGGGGCATCCCATAAACCACGCAAGAAGATTCATCTTGAACCAGGGTGCATGCCCCTCGACTCTTGAGTTGAAGCATTTCAGCGGCCCCATCATCTCCCATGCCCGTGAGCAACACGGACACGACCTGCTCCAGATCCACCTCGAGCAGAGAGGAGAAAAGCTCTCCTACCGAAGGCTGAAGAACACGCCCCCTCAAATTGGAGTCGAGTCGCAAGCGAACCCTTCCTTCAATGGATCTCAGAAAAAGGTGATGACCCATCGGAGCTACATAGACCCGAGCAGACTCCAAAAGATCTCCATCCGAGGGAATCGAAACGGGCAGAGAAACCAGAGAATCCAACCGACGAGCAAAAGGATCGACAAATACATCGGGCAGGTGCTGAACAATCAGGACCGCGGCATCAAGATTTCCCGGCAACCCTCCAAGGACACTTCCCACAGCTTGCGGCCCTCCGGTCGAAGCGCCGATCGCCACAACCTTACGGGTCCCCCGACTGCCCGAAAAAGAAACCGGAAGATCTTGACGACGAGAAGGGGTCGACGAGGTTCTCGGATGGGCTCCAGAAGCCGTACGAATTCCATCCAGTATCGCCTTCGTTTCACACTCCAACCCCGGTCCCCCCAGAACGGAGGGCTTGGCGACACAATCCACAGCACCGCGCTCGAGAGCTTCGAGCGCCTGGGGGGCGTTTTCGGTGGAGTAAACACTGAAAATAATCACCGGAGTCGGTCGTCGATCCATGATTTTCTCGAGGGCGGAAAGTCCATCGAGCACCGGCATATCCAGATCCAAGGTAACCACATCCGGAGCCAGCAATTCCACCTTTTCAATAGCGTCCACACCGTGATGCGCTTGACCGCAGACAGTCAAATCGTCTTCCCCTTCGATCAAGTCGGAAAGCCAGCGACGCGTCACCGCGGAATCGTCCACGACCAGAACTCGGATTGCTTCGCCCTTCATCAACCCTGCAAAACCTTCTTGGCATCGAGAACAGAGATCAATTCCTGATCGCCCAGGGCTACGACCCCCTGAATCATCCCCTCGGCGTTACCCCGAAGTCCCTCGGGTGGCGGTTCGATCATTTTTGGATCCAGATGCTTGATCACGGTTCGGTTTTCCACTGCAACTCCGGCGGTCATGCCTCCCTCAGAAAGCACAACAATACGACTTTCGGAGGAGGAATTCTTCTTCTGCCCTAAGCGTCTAGGAAGATTCAGCAATGTAACCAGTTGGCCACGAAGATTGATAAGTCCTTCAATATCGCCTGGAGCTCCCGGAATGGTCAAAGGTTCCGACCAACGCACTACTTCGCGGACACTTTCGATATTCACCGCGTACCGCTTACTATCAGACCAAAAAATAACAAACTGTCGAGTGGAAGGGTCGATGCGTAACAAACGTGTTTCCCGATTCATGTTCCTCTCCCTCTTGGTATCGGAACCAACTCCAGACTGTTCACCGAACCCCGCCATTTCCAGAAATCGATCCATATTCAGTAACGGCACGACTTCCTCCATCGACTCGATCTCCGCGAAGTAGTCGACCGATGACATCTTCTGATGCCCAACCAGTTCTTCAGCCGGTCGGATCTGGAGTCGATCGACGATTGCGACCGCCGCCCCCTCCGACTCGATCGATAACCCCAAGCGTTTCGAGCCGGCCCGAACGAGAAGAATACGTCCATCATCCCCACCAGTACCCGATGAATCCTCTGCCTCAACGGCCCCTCCCAGGCATTTGATCGGATCGATAAGGGGGTAGGACTCGCCCCCAACCTGCACCAACCCATCGACTCCCGGCATCGGCGCGGGCATACGTTTCACATCACGCGCGGAGAAAACCCGATCGACCCGATCCGCCGCAAGCCCCATGCGACGACGGCCCATCTGAAAGATAAAGAGAGATTCCAAATCCAAATGTTCTTCCGGCAATTCACGACGCGTTCCGGGAGCGCGAGCGAAACGACACACCGAAAGAACCTGAGGCTTCCAGTCCCCCAGAAGCACTTCGGGCCGAAGGAGATAGATCGGCTTGGATTGAGATTCGTGAACAAAAACCCCTTCGATCGCTCCCGGGTCCATTCCCCGTAAACCGACCGGAGGATCGACCAACTGGGAGGAGTCAATCCACAGGAAATCGACAACACGATCGACAAAAAAGGAGAGCATTTCGCCGAAAACACGAACAACCACCAAGCGCTGGGAAAGAGGGGAAACCTCAAACCCAAACCGAAGGTCGAGGCGCAAAACCGGAATCACTCGCCCCAGGTGACTCCGCACACCGACCACGTGAGAAGGAACCCTGGGAACAGGGGTGACCGGCCCACACTCCGAAACCCGATCAACCTGATCAACAGGAAGCGCAAACTGTTCCTTGCCCAGGAGAAACAAAAGACACTTCATCTAAAACTCCATTTACAGTCAGGAGAAACCGGCCCACGTATCTCTCAAAGAATCTCCATCGCGACCGTTCCGAGGTTTTCTACTCCCTCCAGAAGAACGCCAACTCCTTTGCGCTGTTTGCGGGCGCTATCGGTTGCGCTCTGGCAAAACCGAGCATTCTCCTGAGCGGCCTGCGCAATCTCCTTGATCGAATTTCCGGCCTGGTCTACGAGCATGCTGACCTTATTAGCATAGGTCACCACCTCCTGAGTTTGCTTTCGAGTCAACTCCGAAGAGTTTTCGATCTGAGACATCTGCTCCAGCGTTTCATTCACCCGACGAACCTGGGTTGTGACCAGGTGCCCCGCGTCTGAAATCGATTGATTGACCGATTCCAACTGGTCCTTGAAGCGGTGAATAAGATCTCGAATCTGATCAACTTTCGTGGCGCTTTCCTCCGCCAGGTTGTGGATATCGCTCGCAACCTGACTGAACCCTCTCCCATACTCACCCGCCCGAGCCGCCTCGATCGACCCGTTGACGGCCAGCATATTGGTCTGAATGGAAATACTTGTGATTGCATCTACGATTTTCCCGATCCGGCCGGCATGAGAGAGCAGCTGACGCGCCTCCTGAGCGCAAACCCGATTGGCATCCACCGCTTCATCGGTTCCTACGACCAGCTTGTGAATGATCTTCTGATTCCGTTCGAGCAACTCGATCAGACTCTCGAGATTTTTTTGGGCATTTTCAGCCTCACCAGCAATTTCCCGGGACCGCTCCGCAATATTCGCCGCTCCCACCTCCGACTCCCGACAAGCGGCCGCCTGCTCCATGGCCGCACCCGAAACCTCTTCGATCGCACGACCGACCGTATCGCTTGCGGTGGCGGTTTGAGCCAGGTGTCCGGAGAGCTCATCAGCCGAAGCGGTAAGCTCCCGGGAAGCCCGAAGAAAATCACCGCTGGTGAGCAATTCCTCGGCTGTATGCGCCAGGGCCTCGGTCGCATAGCTGATTTCCTGAAGGTATTTTTGCTGTTCGTCCACACACACCGTGGATTTTTCCGCATGCCCTGAAACATTTTGAGCCAACTTGAAAATCTGCTCGAGTCCTTCGAACATTTCAGAAACAGCCCCCGCCTGCACTTCCGCCCCCTCATAGGCGACCATTCCCGAATTGAGAACCAGATCCATCTGATCCTGAATCTTTTCGAGATCCGCAGTAATCTGGTGCGCACCATCGACTAACAACGAGATCGACGATCCGGATTTTTCCACATTGGCCGTCACTCTCTGAACACCCGATTGAATATCTCCAACAAGTTCGACGATTTCCGCGGCGCACCCTTCGGACTGTTCCGAAAGTCGTCGCACCTCATCAGCCACCACCGCAAAACCACGTCCATACTCACCCGCTCGAGCCGCCTCGATAGCCGCATTGAGAGCCAGAAGATTGGTCTGATCCGAGATCACCGCCACGGCCCCGACAATCACGCCGATCTCCTCGGAAAACACCTCCAGGTCCGAAACCACCTGAACAATCTCCCGAGTAGAGTCTGCGGCTTCACCGATCCCGTTGATCAAAGACCGGATTCGGTCTCGTCCATCGCGAACTTTTTCACACAAACGGTGAGCCACATCACCCACAGAACGCCCACTCTGTGCCGCTCCCGAGGTCGCGGCCTTGATCTCTCGACTGGCTCGCAAGCTATTCTCGGTCAAGTGAACGATTCGATCGGTAGTGGCCGAAAAACCCCGAACCACTTGAAGCAATTCGCCGGCCGCTGCCGCCACCGCCTCTCCACCCCCCGAAAGGTCTTCAATCGTCAAACGCAGATTATCGGTAGAACTTCGGGTTTTTTCCGCCGCCGCTTCCGCTTTGCGAAGTTCGGACTGACGCCGCGCCTCTTCTCGTCGACGACGAAGTTCGTCGAGTGAGGGCTGAGTCGTTCCGGTCCATTGATGAGAGCTTTTGGAGTTGGAGTCTGCCATGTCTAAATCCTCTATGCGCGCTCTGGCTTCACGACACCAAACCGAGAGCGGAGGAGAGAACCTGCTCAACCTCTGCGATCTCGAGTGGCTTCACGAAGTAATAAAACACCTGTAAATGTCGAATGGTCCTCTCGGTATCGAGCGTCTCATCACCCGTCATCACCATGATGGGCATGTCGGGTGCTATCTCCTGTACTTTCTGGATCGTTTGACGGCCACTCATGCCCTCCATGTGGAGATCACAAATCAAGGCCGCATACGGATCCTTGCGGAGACGTTCGATCGCTTCTTCGCCGGACGCCACACACTCCACACACCAACCCGCCCGGCCCAGAGACCGGGACAAAAAGTCCCGGATGAAGACATCATCATCGGCAATGAGCAAACGATGTTCGGAAGTATTCGGAGTGTGAGTCATGACGTGAACGCTCCTATGCAAACCGTGAACCAAAGGGACATATGGTTACTCGGCGCCGATTGAGCCCTTCATCTGGGGGGGGTGGGGGGGGAAGTCCCCACCCCCCCGGGGTCAACAAGCCCCAGGGCACGTAACTTGTTTCTCAGATATTTTCGGTCGAGCCCAGCCAACCGGGATGCCAGAGAAATATTTCCTTCACTACGTTCCAGAAGAACTCGAAAATAGTCCGTTTCGAATCGATGAATAATCTTGGCCTTCTCTTCACGGTAGAGGGGAATCGATTCGGGAGAGGACTCCGCAGCGACAAGCGAATCGGGGCCTGAACGGTGCTGATAGTCAGAAGGCAGATGCTCTACTCCTGGCAAAACCCCTTTCCCCGCATTGAGGCACGCCCTACGCAAAACTCCCCGCAATTCCCGAACGTTACCTCGCCAGGTCTGCGTACCCAGAACCTCGACCAGTTCCGGCGCGAGGTCGTCTACCCCCAAAAAATGGCGACAAAGCCCTTCCAGATCTTCCAACCGATCTCGCAGCGGGGGCAAGGAGATAAAAAAGGGGTGAAACCGATAGAAGAGATCTCGACGAAACCTTCCATCCGCGATCTCTTGCTCCAACTCCCGATTGGTCGCCGCGACGATCCTTGCCTTGGAAGACATGGCTCGACTCGAACCGACTCGATAGTAAGATCCGTGATCGAGAAAACGCAGCAACTTCGCCTGGATCATCGGCTCGGTTTCCGAAATTTCATCTAGAAATAAAGTTCCGCTCCCTACGGCCTCCAGAAAACCGTGCTTGGTCGAGAGAGCTCCGGTAAACGCTCCCCGCTCGTGCCCGAAAAGCTCGCTTTCGAAAAGCTGACCCGACAGATTGGCACAGTTCAAAACGAAAAAAGGTTCAGCCGAGCGGTCCCCTTGCTCATGCAACATCCTGGCAACGAGTTCTTTGCCCGTCCCCGTCTCCCCCTGAATGAGCACCGGAGAAGAATCGGACGAAAACTGCCGGATCAGGCGGTAGACCTCCTGCATAACCGTGGAGCCCCCCACGAGTTCCCCGCATCGGTCAACCGAGGGATGGGATGCCAGTTCACTCATTCCAGGTCGAGAAAACGCCCGACCTTCTCCCGGATCGTCTTGGCTTCAAACGGTTTAATAACATAGTCGTTGGCACCCGACTTGATCGCTTCCACGATCATCGACCGCTCCGCTTCACTGGTCACCATGATGACGGGTATCTCTTCAAGAACCGAATCGCCACGAACTTCCTTCAGAGTCTCGATTCCGTTCTTGTTAGGCATATTCACATCGAGAAGAACCAGCTTAAAACTACCCGGATTCTTTCGAAGCGCCGCCAAAGCTTCCACCCCATCCGCGGCTTCCACAAACGATTCCACCCCGATCTCCTCAAGCACATTGCGCTGAATCCGACGCATGGTCAGCGAATCATCGACCAATAAAACGGTCATCCGAACCCTCCGATTCTCACAATCTTCTAACTGAATATCTTGAATGCCCAGAGTACACCACACCTACGAGGGAAGAAAGATATCTCCTGACCCACTCTTCCACCTCCACTCAATTCCGTTCGGGGAACATTGACCCCCCATACCGAAAATCTACAATCGTTTTGGATGATGGAAGCCGAGTTACATAATTACCTAGTCACCCCGACCCGTTCATGAAAAACCAATTACTGTCAATGGGAGCCTTAGCGAGTGCTGCTGTGATCACATTCAGCATCACGCCCCTCATCATCCGCATGGCCCGACATCAGTTACTGCTGGACTGGCCGAGCGCTCGAAAACTCCACAAGGCCCCCATACCGGCGCTGGGAGGCGTGGCCATACTTTTGGGCCTGATCTGCGGTTCTCTCACCTACGGGATTGCCTTCGGCTTCGACGAATTTCTCTCGTTTTTCCAGGAGCAGCACCACTTGGCCCTGATCGTGCCCTGCGCAATTATTTTCACAATCGGTCTGATAGATGACGTTTTTGGCCTCAGTCCCGCCGCTCGAATTCTTGCTGAAACGGTCGCCGTGAGTTTCCTGATGATACCTGCGACTCAGGGTGGATACATTATCGAAAACATTGCGAACCCACTTGGAGGAGAGCCGATCTACCTGGGTCTTCTCGCCTACCCCATCACTCTACTGTGGTTCATCGGCATCACCAACGCATTCAATCTGATCGACGGCATCGATGGCCTCATGAGTACGGTTGCCCTATCGACCGCTCTCGGTTGCGCGGGGGTGGCTTATTTAGGTGGCCGTCAAGCGAGCATGGTTCTCAGCTTGGCTCTCGCTGGATCCCTGGTCGGCTTCTTGCCTTGGAATTTTCACCGAGCTCGAATCTTTTTGGGTGACGCCGGAAGCCTACTGGTCGGATTCACCCTGGCGGCTCTTGCTCTTCATGTCTGTCGCCAACCGACGGCTGATGGCGCGATCAGCATGATCCCCATGGTTTTCCTCTGTGCCGTCCCCATCATGGAAACTCTTCTCACCATTGCCCGTCGTCACCTCAGCGGCCAACCTTATTTTTCCGCTGACATCGGCCACATTCACCACGTCCTGTTGCAAAAAGGCTTTTCCACCCCCAAGGCGGTCGGAATCCTCGGCTTTATTCAGTTTTTTCTCTCCATGATCACCATCATCGGTTTCTGGCAAATCACCAAATTCCAGTGGGAATCGACCCAGATATTGATTCCTCTTTTTGTGATTATTATTTGTATGGGCTGCTTTATCTCCTGGCTAGGCTATCTCGAATTGAAAGTCGCCTGGGACCGCATTCACCGCATCCTTTTCCACACTCGAAGTCCCCACTACGAAGATGCATTCGCTCTCCTGCGTGCCGGTCGGATCATTCGCGAATCCACCGATGCCCAGCAGATCCAGAACCGCCTTCGAGTCGCAGCCCAGGAAGGACACCTGTTGCTGCTCGCAATAGAACTCTCCCCTCTGGGGAAAACCTACCTACGGACAGATTCCGCCCCGCAGGAATACAATAATTCCACGGCCAGAAGTCTCCTCCCAACAGTTCAACCCCAAGCGTCTTGGGTTTTTTCCTGCCACCCACCAGACAAACAGGAAATGGATGAGGATGAATCTATGATGGTTCTCCTCACCTACCGGATTCCCATCTGTGGGCCACGGGGTTTCTACGGTTGGCTCACCACAACGTTGACTCATAAAGTGGATGGCCGACCTCCCAGTATGCAAGAGGTGAGGCGGTACCTGATCTTCCCGATGGTCGCCACCCTGGAGTCTCTTCCAAATATCGACTCGTCTTCATCGCCCCCCCCCTCCACTCGTTCCTAAATTGAGCGAACCGATCGTTCGGAGCCCAACCCCAGAGTCGCTTG
>JASMLP010000187.1 GCA_030748635.1 Planctomycetota bacterium | reverse complement strand
GGCATTCTGGTCTGTCTAGCCATTTTGTTAGACGGCATGGGTGAGTATCGAAAACTTCTGGAACTCACCGGATGCGGCCACCTCCCCCTGGCACTTTTCGGGCTCGCCACTTTGGTCTTCGCGATCTCCTACAACCCGGATCTCCACTTCACCGTCTACGAAGATACCGACTTCCACGAACTCCGCAAAAACAACCCCACCGCCTTCGAACGAGCGATGGAAAATATCGAGAAAAAACTGGTGCGAGAAACCTCGAGCCAAACCTTCGCGGCCTTCCGAGCCGCCAAACACTGCGCCACTCTCTGGTCAGTCATCCTGTTTATTCTCGCCTTGATGGAAAGTTTCCAGTTGACCGCCCTACGCAGCACATTCGCAGTGATGGGAATCGTCCTCCTCTACATCCTGCTCGAGATGGTCCGCCAGATGCTCCTTTCCGGAAAAGGAATCTAAATCCGAGCCGACCTTCGTCAATCCGATCGAGGTAAAGGACAACCAGTCAACTCCACCAGAAGGTCCGGATCGTCATCTCGGGCCGCGCGATTTCTCCGTCGCACACGGCACCGAATACACCGGAAATGAATCACCAACCGATCCGCGGAACCGTATTCAACAGCGACCGGTTCGAGTTCACCCCGACACGCGGACAGGCGATCACCAGGAGTTTCCCGGTCCACATGCTGCCCCCACAAACACCGAGGACAGTGATCCCGGCAAGTTCCCGAAGCCACCGGTTCCACAGAAAATCCGCATTGGTGGCACACGAAGGCTTCATTGATCCGAATCGGATTGGAACGATTCTGCGACAGATGAGACCGCTCTTCCCGGCTCCGCGCGCTCACTTCTTTTTCTTCGAATCGCTCTTCGCGGCGTCTACTTTCCGCTGTTCCTGGGACGCCTTGAGCTTCAGTTGATCGATCTCTTTGCGTAACTTGCCGATTTGGGCCAGTAATTGGGCTTTCTGCTTCTGAAGTTGCGCCGAAATCCCCTTCAATCGGGCCATCTCCTCGCGCCGCCCTTCAAGTGTGCCCAGAGATTGAATCTCTCCTTGTAACTCTCTGTATAGCTGCTGGTTGCGCTTCCGTGATTCACGCAGACGCTGAATCAGATCTCTCGTATCGGCGCGGGTCCTCTCGTAACGATCCTCGATCTCCTCCAGAGTCCACTGATCGTACAGGAACTTATGAATCAACGTCTCACTCTGGATGAGATCGTGCTGGCTACGAATAGAGCAACCCGAAACAAGCGGGAAGACGAGAATCAGCGCCCAACGAGAAAAACAACCCATGATCCAATTCCGCAGAAGAAACGAGAAAATCGAAAAAGTATTGTAGCCGGATCGATCCATTCAGACTGTACCTTTCCCGGATCTTCGACTCATTTTGCACTCCGGCCCCTGGAAACGTATAATCCGCCCCCTTTCCAACACCTTAAGGACCGGAGGCCTCACCCGATGGAACGGACACTCATTCTGATCAAGCCTGACGGAGTTCAGCGTGGACTCATTGGACAGATTCTTTCCCGATTCGAAGATAAAGGATTGGCTATCGCCGGCATGAAACTGATGCACATGTCCGAAGACCTGGCCAAAAAGCACTACGAACCCCACCAAGACCGGCCCTTCTTCGCCCCACTGGTTCAATTCATGACCTCCTCCCCGATCGTCGCCCTCACCCTCGAGGGAGTCAACGCGATCAGCATCTGTCGCAAACTCGTTGGCGCTACTTTCGGGCCCGACGCGGAGCCAGGCACCATTCGTGGCGACTATGGAATGAGTCGATCCTTCAATCTCATTCACGCATCCGATAGCCTCCCTTCCGCCGCCCGCGAAATTCAACTCTTTTTCGAACCCAATGAATTGCTGGATATCCATCGAGCCATCCAACCCTGGATCTACGACACCGAAGATCTTGCTCTGGCTGAGACCCTGACGTGAGACACCTACTTCCACTCCTCTTGCTGGCATCTTTCGGTTGCAGTCTGTCCGAAAAAGATCAGCGCATGTTCCAACTCCATAGAGAACAGGGTCTCTATTTTTACGAACATGGATACTATGACCGAGCTCAAGACCAGTTCGATCGAGCGCTCTCCTACAAACCCAAAGACCGTCTTTCGAACCTCGTCCATGCCTACTGCATGATCATGCGAGGAGATCTCAAGGCGGCAGAATCCCAGCTTCGCAAAGCGGAAAAAGTCGATCCGACGAACTTTCGGGTTTTCCTCGGTTTCGGATACACCCACTTCCTCTACGGCATGATGACGGAAAAAGAGGCGCAGAAGTTGGAGGTACGAACGGAACAACTTCAGATTCGAGGCGATACCGACGGCGTCCGACGTCTCTCTCGCATCGAAGATCAAAAGCGGAAGCAATCCCTGGCCCACTACGCAAAAGCGCAACAATTCTTCCATCGGGTACAAACCATGCCCAATCAAGAGGAGAACATTCTGGCTCTTCAGAATGAAGCGTACAGTCAGATCAAGCTCTATCAGTACGAACAGGCGGCACACATCCTGATCTCTATCGCCAAACTCAAATCGATTCAGCGAGATGCCTACCAAGAGAACCTCAAACGACTCGAAGAAATCGGGGAGAAAACCGATCCCCAACAAGCCACCGTTCGGAAAACAGTTCGGCAACTCCAGGAAGACGAGAGAAGTGCTCGACTGCTCTCTGCCTGGGCCTTCTCCTTACTCGCCCAAAATGCAGAAACCCAAAAACAGTTCCTTCCACTTGCCCACCAGCAAATCCAGTTGGCCATGCAAGTCGACCCTCATCGCGCCTCCGATCACCTCAACATCGCTCTCCTCCACCTCAAAAGACGTCAGTTAGTCGAGAAAGAGGCTCAAGAAGCGGAATCCGGCGGAAACCCAGACAAAGCCCAATCTTTGCGTGATGAGGCCGAACAGGACCTCAAACGAGCACGCAGCGAAATGGGAGTGTTCATACAGAAAAACAAATTGAGTTCTCCAGAACTCAATATCCAGATCCGAGAAGTTATCCAGAAAATCGATCAGTCGGCGCCCCAGCCAAACGATTGATCACTGCATCAAGCGATCAGGAAACCCGCAAACGTCGTCGATCCGGTGAGCGGACTTCCTCCAGCAATCGCGACGTAATGGTATCGGATGTCACCCCATCCACCTCCGCGTGATAGCTCACCTGTATCCGATGCCTCAAGACCGGAATCAGCACGGCTCGGATATCCTCCACTTTGGCTTCTCGCCTCCCATCGAGTAAGGCTCGAGTCTTGGCACCCAGAATGGTGTACTGAACCGCGCGGGGCCCTGCGCCCCAGGCGACCCACTCCTCGATGAATTCGGGAGATTCCTCGCTTCCTGGCCGTGACGCGCGAACAAGGCGCGAAGAATACCTCAGTAACTCTTCGCTCATGGTAACAGCACGCACTGCGGCTATCGCCTTCAGAATATCATCCGCGGTCAAAATCGGTTCGAGCGGTTCCGGATCACGCGAAAGAGTTTGTCGAACAATCTGATATTCTTCATCCCGACTGGGGTAGTCGTACCGGATTTCGAACATGAATCGATCGAGCTGAGTCACCGGCAAAGGATAGGTCCCTTCCTGCTCGATCGGATTTTGAGTGGCCATCACAAAAAAAGGCGGGGCCAGTTGATACCGACGCCCCAACGAAGTCACCTGCCCCTCTTCCATCGCCTCGAGCATCGCCGCCTGAGTTTTGGGAGGCGTTCGATTGATCTCATCGGCGAGAATCATGTTGGCAAAAATAGGCCCCTTCATGAAACGGAAGCTACGACTTCCATCATTGGAACGATCCTCGACAATCACCTCTGTACCCGTGATATCGCTAGGCATGAGGTCCGGCGTGAATTGAATTCGGCGAAAATCGAGACCCAACAACTCCGAGAGAGTCGCCACCATCAAGGTCTTCGCAAGTCCTGGCACTCCCACCAAAAGAGCGTGCCCACCCGAAAACAGGGTAATGAGAAGTTCTTCGACCACTCCCGGCATCCCGACAATCCGACGCCCAACACCCTCTCGAATTTGTTGAGCGCATTCGCCCATCCAGGCGACCAATTCGTCATCGATCGCCGTAACAACCGGAAAGCGACGGGTCCCCATGGCTGTATCCACACCCAGATGAATCCGAGACGTCCCCCCCTTTTGGGAACCATCCGATGCGCGATCCAGTTCCGCCTGCGAGGGAATTGCGACCCACTCCCCACAACCAGGACAACGTTCACGTTCGCCGAGTTTCTCCGACTCGATCCGTAACTCTCGTCCGCATTGACAATGGATCACAATCTCATGCATGGCGGGAGTCTATCACGCTGTAGCCTTCAGGGGCAAAACATTGCCCCTGAGACTCGAAATCGATCTTCCGAACGATTCCCACCCCACAAGACGGATCAAAGTACATCCTTGGTTGAAGGGATCCCTCGCACGCGTGGATCTTTCTGTGTCGCGGCATCCAGCACCCGAGCGAAAGATTTGAAAAAACATTCCGCGATGTGATGGACGTTTCTCCCGTGGATCAGATCCAGATGAAGAGTGATCCGCGCCTGATGAACCAATGCCCGAAAGAATTCTTCGAGTAACTCCATCGGGAATTCACCCACACACTCCCCCGGATGAGGTTGGTAACCAAAAACCAAATACGGACGGCCAGATACATCCAGCGCCGCTCGAACCAACGCTTCGTCCATGGGAAGATGCATCGACGCGTACCGGGAAATACCCGCTCGATCTGCCAGAGCCTGATCCAACGCCTGCCCCAAAACAATGCCCACATCCTCTACCGTGTGATGAAAATCGACATGCCGATCCCCAATCGCACGAACATGTAGATCCAGAAGCGCATGCTTTCCCAGCGCTGTGAGCATGTGATCGAAGAAACCGATTCCCGTGTCGATATCGGTATCCCCTTTCCCGTCGAGATCCAATCGAACCTCAATCCGAGTTTCAGTCGTTTCTCGCTGCAATTGCGCTCTTCGGTTGGCCATCAGATCAACTTCTCCATCAGCGGCTTCATCACACCTAGTAATCGAGAATTCTGCTCTGAAGTTCCCACTGTAATCCGTAGCGAATCATCCAAACCCGGCTGATCGAAATACCGGACAAAAACCCCCGCCCGCACCAACCCTTCGAACAGAAGTCGAGCCCTTTCGGTTGTGGAGCGAGCCAGCACGAAATTCGCCCGGCTAGGAGGTACCTGAAAACCCATGAGTTCCAGATATTTTGTCAAATGCTCACGGGACTGAACGATCCGATCTACGTTGGCAAGCATCGCTTCTTGATGATCCAGAGCAGCCTCTGCCAATAGAAGAGAGATCGTTCCGCAATTATAGCTGTCGCATATTTTTTTTAGCCCCTGACTCACTTCGGGCGAAGCCACCGCATACCCGACTCGCATGCCAGCGAGAGAGTACGATTTGGAAAAAGTTCGCACCACCACGAGATTGGGCAAAGTGGAAACCAGACTCGAAGCGGTCTCTCCAGCGAAATCGGCGTAGGCTTCATCGATGACTAGTACGCCTTGGAGGCTGGATGCCAACCGTTCGATAGACTCCAGTTCGACCCAGGTTCCCGACGGCGAATTGGGATTACATAAAA
The DNA here is from genome assembly GCA_030748635.1 of Planctomycetota bacterium. Classification (GTDB taxonomy): domain Bacteria; phylum Planctomycetota; class JACQVV01; order JACQVV01; family JASMLP01; genus JASMLP01. Next base: position 28,960 of record JASMLP010000187.1, on the reverse strand, counting down.
TCACCAGAGGCGCCGAATGCCCGTACAAACTTTCGGGAATCGACCAATCGCTGTGAAATGCCACCTGCTCGGGTATCGCTCCATGCAGACGAGTCATCACCTCATACAGTGTATAGGTCGGCCCGGGATAAACCACCGACTGCCCCGGTTCCACTACCGCCTGGATCAGTAGCCTCAGAATTTCATCCGAACCGTTCCCGACAACAACCCCCTGCAGATCTACTCCAAGATTTTGAGCAATTTTCATCCGAAGACGAGTCGCTTTCGAGTCGGGATAGAAACGCAAATCCTCTGCCAGTATTTGACTCAAAGCGACCCGAACCTTGACCGAAGGAGGATAGGGATTTTCATTGGTATTGAGTCGAAGCGCTCCATACCCCTCGGGCTGGGTACCGGGAACATACCCCACCAGATCTTGAATATGGGGACGAAGATAAGAGGAGTTGGATTCAGATCGATCCATGATGTTCCACTAAAAAGCGTGCCAGGGATTGGGCATCCGGAGTCCACAACAAACCGGAAGATTGCTCAAACAGAAACGGCGGACAAAATACGGTCGAGTCTTGACCATTTCTTGAATGAAGGTCCGCTAACAAATGATACACCAACGCACGGTCTCCGTGTTTTTCTCGTATCGCCTCGAGTGCCCGAATCCCCGCCTCCTGTCCATTTTCCTGGACTTCGCAGACCGCGCCCAACACATCGGACTCGAACGCCCTCCCGGTCTTACCCGTTCGCTTCAGAGCACCTCGAGCCTCCTCAGGCCGACCGACCGACAAACAAGAAAGAGCTTGAGCACGCAATACGGCCCCCATCAAAGACTGAGGACCGGAAATCGAGCGAAGTGTAAATATCGAGTATTCAGCATCTCCTTTCAGCAATGCGCGACGCGCAGCGATGTACGTCGCGAGTCCCCCTTCATCTCGCTGAGCCAACCGTTCAAAAGCTTTCTCCAGCCCTGGAAGTATCTCCCCTCCTCCAGTCAGGGCAAGTAGCAATAGCGCCCCCTCGTGCTCGGGGTCGAGTCGATAAATCGCGGTGGCGTGTTCCGATGCCAATTCAAGGCTTCCCTCCGCGTAGGCGACCAATCCCAGTCCCAAACGATGGGCGGCCAGCAAGGTCAAAGCCGGATCACCCACTGAACGGAGAAGCCCGTTACGAAACGATTCTCGCGCGGTAATCAGATCTTGCCCCATGATCCCCGCAAATCCTCGAACCAGCCAGGATTCGCGATCGGAAGGGACACTCTCCAGTCGGGGTTGGAGAAGGCGCTCAACTTCTTCGGGCCGATCATTCAAAACATGCAACACTCCCAGATCTCTGGCCAGCGCGCCCTCCATCGCAGGATGTTCCCTGACGAAAGCCTCGAGAACTTCCAACGCTTGCGAAACTTCACCGCGACACCGAAGGTAACGAACATAATGTCGAGCAGGTCCCGGCGAGCCGGGGACCTTGACGCAAGCCCGTTCATACGCTTTTTGAGCCCAGACGGCATCGGAAGAGTCCTCGGCCACAAATTCTTTGCTCTCTCGATCCTCTGGCCCCAACGAAAGCGCTCTCAAAAAAGAGAGTCGAGCTTTCATCTCTTCTCCCACCGCCAACTCGAGCAAACCTAGATTGTGATGAAGACCTGGCTGCCCAGGGCAATCCTGAGCCAATCTCCGATACTGTTGGAGCGCCAACTCCCATTCCCCCGCGAGAGTCGTTTCCTGCGCCTCTTTCAGAGCGACTTCGACCTCGGGTCGTCTTTCGGTGGAAATGGCGGACCAGTCAAAGGCTTTCGAAGAGCCTTCGGGGCCGGGATCATACTCCGAAGACTTTAAGCCACAGTCAGATATGGAAACCCAGAACTTGTCCAGAAGTTCTGAGGTCTCCTGGGGTGCCGCTCTTCGACTCTCTCCTCCCAGAAGACGAACGGTGAAAACCGAAAGCGTATCGAGTGCAAGTCCGAAAACCGCGACCGCAATCCCCACAGTAGGACCTATCCACAGAAAACTCCCCACAGCAAGAATTGCCAGGGTCAGATTCAATCCGGCGACAACGAGAAGAGAACGCACGCACAAGCTCCAGAAAAGGTGTTCAGAATAGCTCAGCACTTCATGGGAGTCAAAAACGGGACAAAACCCTCACTTGTTCCCATCCAGCCCACCGTGCTATTCTCCCCTCCCAATGTCCGTTTCCTCAGGCACAATCTTCGACCGGGAAGCGCTCGAAGAGCGTGAACGCCGCGATCTCGCTGCCTATGCCACCGCCAGCGCAGACAGCCGGGGCAGAGTCTACCCGGAGCAAGAACACCCCTATCGGAGCGTTTTCCAGCGAGACCGTGACCGCATCATTCACTCCACGGCTTTTCGTCGTCTGGAGTACAAAACGCAAGTATTCGTCAATCACGAAGGCGATCACTATCGCACTCGCTTGACTCATACCATCGAAGTCACACAAATCACCAGATCGATATCGCGCGCCCTGCGGGCCAACGAAGACCTGGCGGAAGTGCTCGCCCTGGCCCACGATCTGGGTCATACCCCTTTCGGCCACTCGGGCGAAGAGGCTCTCACTGACCTGATGAGTGACCACGGAGGATTCGAGCACAATGAACAAGCTCTGCGGGTTGTGGACCTTCTCGAATGTCCTCACCCAGAACGCCCCGGTCTCAATCTGACTCACGAAGTCCGAGAATCTCTCGTCAAACACACCTCTCCCCACGACCACCCCGACTGCGGCGACTTCGATCCGGATGTCGCTCCCCTATTCGAAGCCCAGATCTGCTCGATCGCGGATTCGATCGCCTACGACAATCACGACATCGACGACGGCATTGATGCCGGCCTCATTCAGGAAATCGACCTCCGTGAAATCCCCATCTGGAATGACGCCGTTCAGTCTGTTCACCAGAGGCGCCCCGGCATCTCCGGACGCATGCTTGTCAAATGCGCTGTACGACATCTCATCAACCTCCAGGTAACCGACCTGATCCAGAATACTCTTGGTAAGTTAGAAGAACTCGGCATCCAGACCTTCGAGGACTTTCGTTCCAAAGGGCACGATCTCGTCGACTTTTCTCCGGAACTGAAATCGAGAAAAACCGAACTCGAAGGCTTTCTCATGGAACGAGTCTACAAACACTACCGAGTTGTCCGAATGGAGCGTCGAGCCAAGCGGTTTCTTCGGCAACTTTTTGAGGAATTCGTCCGTGATCCCCGCATTCTTCCCCCGAAGTTTCAACAGTGGGCGCAAGAACAGGGCCTGGAGCGCGCTGTTTGTGACTACCTCGCCGGGATGACCGACCGCTTTGCTCAAGAAGAGCACGGACGCCTTTTTCACGCTTTCGGCCGTGAGTTGAGCCGATGAAGCCTCCAACCACCGAGCAAGACACTTCCCTCAATATTGTTCGAGCACTCTTTGTCATCACCTCCACTTCCGTCGGATGGCAAGTGGCCCACATGACCACCAAGCAGGATTGGTTCGAATTCAACTCACTCATGGGGCTCTTTGCTGGACTGGCCATTTCTATCGTGGTCGTGACTGCCGAAGCTCGTTTTGCACAAAACTTCTTCAGTTCCATCTTCGCTGTCATCTCCGGATTGTTCCTGGGATTTATCGGATCCTACCTTCTCAACCAAGGACTCTTACTCCTTCCTCAATTGGCCGCCCTTCAGTCCGAATATCAGCAAGCTCTCCAGCTAGTGGTCACACTCCTTCTTTGTTACCTCTGTGTCGCGGTTTTACTCAAAACACGAGACAACTTCATGCTCCTCATCCCCTTCGTTGAATTCAGCAAGCAAGAGATCCCACGTTCTCCCCGGATTCTCGACAGTTCTGTCCTGATCGATGGCCGGATCATCGAACTGTGCGAATCCGGATTTGTCGAAGGCCCCCTGGTCTTGCCAGCATTCATCCTCAACGAATTGCAACAAGTGGCAGACAGCAACGATCGGCTCCGCCGAAATCGCGGTCGTCGCGGCCTCGACATTGCCAACGCTTTACGTCACCTACCCGGGTTCCAGGTCATTCTTGATGAGGAGCCCGCCCCGGGATCCACGATCGACGAGAAACTCCTCCAGTTGGCCAAGAAGCGCAGCGGTCGCATCCTCACCAACGACGTCAATCTCAAAAAGGTTGCGGACGTTCAAGGAATCCAGGTTCTCAACCTGAACGAAGTCGCCGTAGCGATGAAAGCGGTCGCTCTTCCCGGAGAAATCCTCTCCTTGAAACTGATCAAGGAAGGCGATAACCCCGGCCAAACAGTCGCGTACCTAGAAGATGGGACCCTGGTCGTGGTGGAAGAAAGTCAATCTCACCTGGGCGAAACCGTGGATATCGTGATCACCAGGACGATTCAGAAGCCGACCGGACGAATCCTTTTTGGTCGAATTCAGCCGACTTCATCCGAGTGATGAATCCCCCCACCTCTCCCCACGCTCCCAGCGGGAAGTATGGATTTCCCATCGCTCTGATGATGCTCGGAGTTCTCGGGGCTTATCTCTATGTCGCTATCGGAAAAATCCCCCTGGCAAATGGGCAAAGTCTTCCTCCTGAAAATTTCTTCTATCCCCAAACCGCCTCCGGATGGGCCGTGACAGGAAGCGTGATGGTCCTCTTGACCCTACTGGGCATGATGGGGCTGAAAAAAATTTCCGGTTGCCGCTGGTCCATGAAATCGACTCCCTCGACCTTCCGTCCCTCCTGGGGATTCGAAGACGTGGCCGCCTTTGTTTTTGTCCTTATTTTCTCGGCCAGCTTGGCGAACCTTCTGCTGCTAAAACTCCATCAATCGGCACTCGATCAAGCGCAGGCAGATGCTGCGATTCAGCTCAACTTGATCACCAAGAGCGCACTTCCCCGGGCAGTTACTTTGCGGGAGGAGTGGCAGTCGGCCAAGCATTCGGGCGATCTGGCCGAAGCGATCGCCGAGGTGGCCAAATTGTCGCCAACGGAAGCACAGTCGATTCGAGACGAAGGCAAGCCAGGAATCGATGAAATTACGATTCGCTTTCTTGTCCAGATTCTCTCGGCCCTGGTTACACTTCTCGTGTGCTGGGCGATTCTTCATCTCCGGAGGACCTCGAGAGATGACTTCAAGTTCCGCCCTCCCACAATGCGCGACCTGGGCTTGGCCACTCTCTCCTATCTGACATTTCTACCCATCTTTCTACTCCTGATCGTGATGACCTGGTCGCTCCATCAACTATCGGGACGAATTCCGGCCAATCAGGACATTCTCGTCCAATACCAGGACGCTTTCCAAGTGGGTCACCTGTTCCGCCTACTCCTCATCGCAACAACCATCGTCGTCGTGGCCCCTCTCCTTGAAGAAATTTTCTTTCGAGGCTTACTCCTTCCCGTGTTAGTCCGACACCTGGGACCATCGGGCGGCATCCTCGGCAGTGCGGTCCTTTTTTCCATCATTCATCTCGAGTCGACAGCGATCCTTCCTATCCTCGGATTTGGGATCTTGTTAGCTTGGATCTCCTTGAAAACCAACTCCCTTTTCGTACCGATCTTCATTCACCTGCTTCATAACGCGCTCACTCTGGTTCTCGCCTCCTTTTCCAGTCCTTGACAGGAAAGTGCTGGAATAGGATTCTGTTCCGACCTTTTCCATGCCAAGCCTTCCCTCACTCTCTTCACCCAAACCGCCCTCTCCAGCGTCCATGAGCGGAAACCGAATCCATGAGCTTTCTGGCCCGACCCTTCGAAAATTCCACGGAACTCCTCTCATGAGGCTGTTCAGTCAATCGGTCCTTCTATTGATGGGACTCACCTTGACAGGAGGCGTCGCTCCCAGCAGCGGTCAAGATATTCCCAAACCGTCCAAGCGCCCCGATAAAAAACAGCGAGACAAGGGACAACTTCCCCGTATCCACCTCGAGGGAATTCGGGGAACAGATCGCACCGACTCGGAACAGATCCTCCGTGAAGCCTCCATCGTCCACGCACTTCCAGAGCGACGGGTCCAAGCTCACCCTCAGACCTACCGCTACCTACTCGATCGACTCGACATCGCCGGTCAACTGGTAAAAAAATGGCGCCTAGGTCGATACCGGATAACACGAGAAGGAGGAAACACATTCCAGGTGGATGATCGCCGCGGAGCGGTAGCCCAACTCAGGGAGATTCAAACCCTTCGAACCGAAAAAGGCTGGTCACGCATCTATCTCGCCCGAGGTTATTTCAAAATCCCCATGATTCCTGGCCCCCGGATAGACGGCAAAGGTCTGATTCTCCTCGAATATGAACCCGATGGTCCCAACCGATTGAAAACACGTGCCTGGGTTCTTTTCCGAATCGACAACAAGATACTCAACCACCTATCCAAAATGGCTCGCAAAATTGTGAAACAGGTGATCGGGAAAAAATGTCAACTTTTCGTCTTGGCCGCCGCGGAGGTCAGCGAAAGAATCGCCAAAGATCCACAAAAAGCGTTTCAAGCGTTACAATCTCTCGATGGGGTTACACCGCAGACCATCCAGGACTTCCAGACCACGATCCTCGACCGAAAATGAACGAAGAAACCGTTTCTTTTTAAATTGACCCGAGGAGAATGCAGCACTATTATTTATAGTGCTATATAAGGTTTGTAGGCATTAGGAGGGTTCCAAGGACGGAACCGGGTCTTCAAGCCAACGTGAAAAGGGCTGCAAGGATGCTCAGCCACGTCGACCAACACAACCCGATTGCACCTCACCGGAACCCTCCGAGACGCTACTTCGTCGATACAAGGAGGTTTCTATAGGAATATAAAAGAGGTCGCGATGATGGAGACGGTTTCGGAAGGATTCGAAATTTTCTCCTGGAGTGCATCGCCCGCGAGAGGGTGAAATACGGGCTATCCAAGTAGTTTTTTTAAGTTCGAGCCACACCTCAGAAAACGAAAGAAGCGGTTGCGAGAGGGGAAAACTTGCAACCAAAGCTTCAAAGCATCGAGGTCATCTCTCGCTGGAAACCATGACGAGCTGCGCTCGCCGTGTGCGATGTGATTCTGTACGCACCTTATTGATGTAGCGACATTCACATCTGGGATAAACGTCTGCTCCGTTCGATTGAGCGGACCGACGTATCGGTACCAAGGAGGGGACCTGACCACTGTCCGTATGGACATCGTGCGCTGAGCCCTCTCTGCGGGAAAGTCCCGCAAATCCAGTAGAGAGAGGAGGTTCCGCAAAAACAAAATGTCCGGAGGACAATAAAAAGAAAGGTTGCCTGGACTCCGTCCAGACAACCTTTGTGGAGTGCATAGCCCACGAGAGGGGAAAAGTGGGCTATCCAAGTAGGTCTTTTTTGAAAAACTCGTCCGGCTCCGCCGGGCATTGCTCTTCGGAGAGGGGTCTCTTCCGAGCAATCGAGTTTGTCGAGCCTGACCTCTTTGTCCCCTCTTATCGGCAGACCTTTTGAGGAACTTGAGCAGAAGTTCAAGAATTCTTCGATCGGTCCCATGAACTCCAACGTCCTCCCGCTTCGACTTCGTGGGAACGGCCCGTCATGGACGACGGCGCCGAGATACATCATGGACGAAGGCTCCCCAGGGAGCCGCACCCGAGAGAGGGGTTTTACCAATGGGAATTCGAATCAATAACAATCCAACCGCACTCATCACCATCCGGAATCTGTCCCTTGCCAACGACAAGGTGGCTCTGGCCAGCGAACGGTTATCGAGCGGGTACCGAATCAATCGGGCCTCGGATGATCCGGCCGGCATGGTCATCGCAGGGACCTTGCGCAGCGAGAGCAGCTCGCTTCAAACCGCCATAGACAATGCACAGTTCACCCAGAACATGATCACCACCACCGACGGCATCCTCGCCCAGATCACCACTCAATTGAATTCGGCCGAGACCGATGTTCTAGCTGCGCTGAACTCTCCGAGTAACATCTCCACGCTTCAACTCCAGTTGGACACCACCATCGACTCGATCAGCAGCCTGGCCAACACCGCCACATTCAACAGCCAAAAGCTCCTTGACGGATCCCGGGACTATACGGTGGCCAACGTCGTCGGATCGATCAGTCGCACATCGATTCGTCAGGTGTATTTCGGATCCAGTAACGGCATTGCCGTCAACGCGTCCGTCACCCAGGCCGCCAGCCAAGGCCTTCTCAGCGCCGGTAACGCAGGCGCTAATGGCGCTGCCAATTCAGTTGGAACCAACACCGTCATTCAAGTCACCGGGCCCCTGGGAACCACCACGGTAAGTTTAGGTTCCAACGCCTCTGCTGATAATGTCGTCAGCGCTGTCAATACAGTCCGCGACTTCACGGGTGTCTTCGGGTCGGGGGTCGGAGGGGCGGCCAATCTCTATACCGAAGATTTCGGGTCATCGGCAACCATCTCTGTCTCGGTGGTCCAGGGAACCTACTTGGGTGAATCCGGCACCGACCAGGGTCAGGACATCAGCGGCTCCATCAATAACGCCGCGGCAACCGGCAACGGCCTCTCCCTGGGCGTATCCACCGCGTCACTACGACTATCCATCGATTTCGATCCTGGCACAACCGCAGGTGCGGCGAGCTTCGTCGTAGAAAAGTCAGGATTCGAAACCCGGATCGGTCCGGGCGTCTCCGCCGCGAACCTTCTTTCTTTTGGGGTTGAAGGGGTCACTCCTTCGCAACTTGGCCGTCCGGAAAGCACGATCTCCGGAGAAAGTTTCTTCGGTTTTCTTTCGAGTCTCCAGGGCGGAAGTACAAACAGTCTCACCAACAACCCCGGAAACGCCTTACGCATCGTTCAGGATGCTCAAGATCAGGTGTCGGAGCTTCGCTCCTTTCTCGGCTCGATCGATTCCCGCCAGATCCAACCCCAGGTCGATGCCATGACCGGAACCATCAGTGAACTCGCCGCGGCTCAAAGCCTCATCGAAGACACCGACTTCGCGGAGGAAACCCAGAACCTGACCCAGGCTCAGATCCTGGCTACAGCCGGGAGCAGCGTCCTGGCCCAAGTGGGCGCTCTGCAGGCAGATCAGGTGGGCATCCTGCTCGGGTACGGAACCTAATTCTATGGATTAGCCATACGGAACGAACCACATCTATCCGATTCCCACACTGGAAGACGAGGACTCTCTCTCCCTCTCCTCCAGAGATCGACCTCACACTCACCCCACTGTGAGTGTGAGGGGCCGGTCTTCTCCGTGCTTGAACCTCATCAAGAAATCAACGATGGTTGCGGTTCGAACAACACCTCATGACCGATCGAACCCGACTCTCCCCACGCTTTCTCGGCGACCCTACCGGCGACCCCGCGCTACTCGTCGATATCGAGGGCGAACCTTCCTCCATTCTTATCGACTGCGGAGACCTGAAAAACGCCTCCACAACGACTCTTCGCAGAATTTCAATCATTCTGCTCAGTCATCATCACATCGACCACACCATCGGCTTCGACACCTACCTCCGCAATGTTTTGCATGCAGACCAGACGGTACAGATCTACGGTCCGCCGGGAACAATCGAAACGATCGGGAATCGATTGCTCGGCTACACCTGGAACCTGAGTACCCAGCTCAAGCTGGTCTTTGAAGTCCACGACATGGAAAAGGATTTCTGTCATCAACAACGTTTTCGACTCTCCAACCGCTTTCAACCGGAAGCAGCTCCACAAGTCATCGAATCACCCCATCCCAGCACTCTTCCGATCAATCCATCTCTTCCCTATAAGATCCAGTGGACTTCTCTCGACCATTCCGGGCTCTCCTCGATTGCCTATCGAATCGATGAAACCCCCTTCATCAACATCGACCCGGACCGACTCCAGGCCCACGGATTCCGGACAGGCCCCTGGCTCAAACAGGTCGTTCAAGCCATCCGGAACGGCCATGGCTCATCCCATCCGATCGATAACGGTCAGGAACAACACTCTCTCGGAAAGCTCTGCGATCAGTTTGTACAAATCACTCCGGGCCGCTCCTTGGTCTACATCACTGATTGCGGCTGGACTTCGGAGAACATCCAAAAAATCCGAGCCCTGGCCCATCAGGCGGACCTCTTCTTCTGTGAACACTACTTCGCGAACAGTGAAGTCGACCGCGCATCCCACTTCGGTCACCTCACCGCGTCTCAAGCCGGCCAACTCGCCAGAGAATGTGGAGTGACAGAACTCTTCGGTTTCCACCACTCTCCTCGCTACCGAGGGATGGAAAACGAGCTCCTTATAGAAGGACAAAAGGCCAAGGAGTCCGAAGATCCACCGCCATGCGATGAACAGCTTGTCGCCCCTGAAGACCCAAGATAAGATGAAAATTTATCGACTATCGAAACCCTCTAAATCCCCCATCAATCATTCCCGATGCCCCGCCTAAAAGATGTCCTCTTCGGTGAAATCGCCGTCCGGACCAAACTCCTCTCCAGACAAAAACTGAAAAAATGTCTCCATCTGCAAAAAGCTGAATCTTCGAAACGAAAGATTGGTCAGATTTTCGTGGATGAAGGTTATCTCGACGAAGAGCGACGTACATTCCTGGTCGAATTCCAGCAATACAGCCTCGACCAGAAACACGATCTGACCGATCACGCCAGAGGATCTGGGCTCTTCGGCCAGATCCTTCTGAACCTCGGTTTTCTGGACGAAAAAAGCCTGCATGCTGCCATCCGCGAACAAGCAGCTGCGGAAGAACGAGGAATCCTCTTTCGACTCGGCGAGATCCTCGTGGGGAACGGTCACCTGAGCCCAGCGGAACTGCTCATGGCTCTACGCATCCAGAACAAACGAATCGTCGTATGCCAGCACTGTGGCACGAGATTCAACCTTCGCACCGAATCTTTCACATCTTCGACCCCCTGCTCAAAATGTGGCCAACCACTCGATCCCCGCACTTCCGATTCCAATCCCATGGTTCAGGGAACGCTACGGATGAAACGCCCCGATCTTTCAAAAACCGACTCTTCATCCGAAATCGACTCGACCTCTACCCCAGAGAAAAACGTCGACTAGCGATTTTCCATCGGTACGTAGGAGCGTTCTTCCGGGCCGACATATATCTGACGGGGACGACCGATTTTGAAAGCTGGATCCTGGTGCATCTCTTTCCAGTGAGCCATCCAACCGGGTAGGCGTCCCAGCGCGAAGAGAACCGTGAACATATTCACCGGGATACCGATCGCCCGATAGATCAGTCCCGAGTAAAAGTCCACGTTGGGATAGAGTTTTCGGCTGACAAAATATTCATCTTTGAGTGCGATCTCCTCCAGGTTCATCGCGATCTCGAGCAAACGCTCCTGAACCCCCAAAGCGTCCAGAACCGAAGAACACGCTGACTTGAGGATTTTGGCCCGCGGATCGTAATTACGATAGACCCGGTGCCCGAAACCCATCAACCGAATACCGCTCTTCTTGTCCTTGGTCTTGGAAACAAAAGCTTCCGCACTACCATCTTCCAGTGCGATCTGTTCGAGCATCTCGATCACCGCCTGATTCGCTCCACCATGGAGCGAACCCCAGAGAGCTCCGATTCCTGCGGATATACTCGCGAACAGATTGGACAACGAACTTCCCACCATGCGCACCGTCGAGGTGGAGCAGTTTTGTTCATGATCCGCGTGCAGGATGAGCAACAGATCCAGGGCCTGAGAGACTTCCTGGGGGATCTCGTACTCTTCACACGGCGTGGCAAACATCATGTGCAAGAAATTGGAAGCGTAATCCAGACGATTCACCGGATACATGAACGGTTGACCGATCGAGTATTTGTAGCTGTAGGCAGCAATCGTCGGAAATTTCGCGAGCAATCGATGAACCGACATCCGAACCTGACCCGAATCCCCCGGTTCCAGATCTTCGGGATAATAAGTCGCCAGAGCCCCGACAACTGCCGCACACACGGCCATCGGATGCGCGGCTTTGGGAAGCCCCCGATACACCCACTTGATGGACTCGTGAATCATGGTGTGATGACAGATCTCATCCTTGAATTCGTCAAAAACGTCTTGCGTGGGCAGCTCTCCGTAGAGCAAAAGGTAAGCGACCTCCAGGAAGGTGCTCTTCTGCGCCAGTTCCTCGATCGGATAGCCCCGATAACGAAGAATCCCCTTTTCTCCATCGATGAAAGTGATGTCGCTCTGACATGAACCGGTATTCGCATACCCAGGGTCTAGAGTAATCACACCGGTTTCTGCTCGAAGTCGACTGATATCGACCCCGCGTTCACCCTCCGAGCCGGTCACAACCGGCATCTCGAGTTGCTGATCTCCTAACTGGAACGAAGCGACATCCGACATGAATTCTTCCTCTCCTTCGGGGCTGAAAAGGTCACATTGTAGGCGAAGCCTGTCTCGGTTTCGACCTTCCACCCAAGATCCTCGGGTTTTACTCTCCGATCGTCCCCAGATGAAAATCCTATCGCAAGACCGTTTGAGCCTGATCGGAACGCCCCATCGAGACGACAACGGGAACATTCGAGTTCTGACGGGACTGAAAATCGGCTCGATCCTGGATCCCCCACCATCCGGAACGAATCAAGGTCTGCCCTACAGCCGCGCCTAGCGAGTCGCCGGGACCCAGAAGAACAATCGCCTCCGGACCGAATTCCGTCAGAGCCCCTCGAACCGCGGCTTGAAAGTCGAAAAGACCGACGACCTGCCTTTCAAGCGTATATCGAGCCAGTTCCGCTGGATCGGTCGACCAAGGACTCCAGACCCGACCTTGCCCATCAATGAGCGGGATTCGAGGCGCGCTCCAGCCGATCTTCTGGGTCAAGGTTTTCACAGCCTCTTGAGAAACCTCGGCAGCGAGGGGAGTATGAAACCCCCTGGAACCGGCCAGACGAAACGGATAACTCCGTCCTCCCAGTTCAACCGGAGCCAGATGGGCCTCCAGGGCGTCCAGCCCCGGAGACTCTCCTCCGAGGACAGAAAAACCTCCGAATCGGATCGATTCCCATACTTGCCCAGCGACAAGCTGCAGAGCCTCCTGAAAACGTTCTTCCCGTTCCGGGTCGCTCTGCCAATTCTCTCCGACCAGCGGGTAGATCAGTTGCTGACCCAGAGCGAGATCGTCCTGAATTCGACCCATCGAGTCGACCAGGGTGAATCCGGAATCGAAATCCAGACTTCCCGAAACAGCCAGCGCCGTATACCACCCCAAACTGTTACCGACGACTGCAACCGGCTCGATTTTTTCCGGATCGATCCGTTGCCAATCGATCCATGAGCCACAATAGATCAATCCCGATCCTTGAGCGCCCCGAAGGTGACAGGATGGACGAAACGACTCCAGGGCATCGAGTTCTCGAACCCCCGAGTCTCCACGTTCTTTGCGAATTCGGTCCGCTCGATCCAGCCACTCTGTCGTTCGAGCAGGCGCCTCGGCTTCAAGCCGCCTCAAAGAACCAAGCTCCTCTCGACCATAACTGCCACGACCCGGGCAAACAATCACTACCCGACGCATCAGACCCCTTCCTCCAGAAGAACGCGAGCCGCCTGATCGATTTCCGCTTCCGATGGCAGCACCGCATGAGCTGCGGGACCCAGCGGGATATAGGAATCCTCACCGGTCACCCGCGCAAACCGAAAAGCTTGAGAGGAAAGCCCCTCCAGAAGTAAACATGCGATCCGTTCTCCAGGGCCCCCGGTACGGCGACATTCATCCACGACCAGAACCCGACCGGTCCTCTCCGCCTCCTGAATGATCGCCCGGACCGGCAAAGGAGCCAACCAACGCAGATCGAGCAACCGGACTCCCACCCCCTCCTCGGCCAACTTCCGAGCAACCCGCAACCCCATCCAGACCCCGTTCCCGTAGGTCACGATCGAGAGGTCCTCTCCGCGACCTTCACGGTAGAGTCGGGGTTCCCCGAGAGGCACAGCCACCTCAGGGTCTGGGTACCGATCCAACCACCCCCCATCTCGTTCTTCGTGCAGGTCTTTTTTCATGTAAAGAGCGATCGGCTCGAGAAACATCCCGACCCTCCCCTGCGAACGAGCCGTGGCCAAAAGTGTCCTCATCATGCCCACCGCATCCTCTCCACGAGCCGGTACCGCGAGAATCAACCCGGGAACATCGGTGAGTGCGGCAATCGAATTATCGTTATGAAAATGCCCCCCAAACCCTTTTTGATAGGCGAAAGACGCCACCCGGACCACCATCGGATTGGTGAATTGATGACGACTGAAAAAAGAAAGCGACGCCGCCTCACCACGGATCTGATCCTGAGCATTGTGATAGTAGGCCAGGTACTGAATTTCTGGCACTGGCAAGAATCCCAGGTGTGCGCAACCGATCGCCAGCCCCAAGATGGAGGTTTCATCTAGCAGGGTATTGAAAACACGTCCGCTGCCAAAGCGCTTCTGGAGACCGGTTGTCAGATGATACACCCCCCCTTTGCGGGCCACATCCTCACCAAAAAGCAACATTTCTGGATAGAGTTCCATGTGCTCGGCCAGCACCCGATTGATCGCCACAGCCATATGACGAGGTTTTTCCTCCCCGCCTCCAGATTCCAGAAGAGCCCTTGTTCGATGCAACTCTCTTTCTACCTTCTCCGTCCGTTGAGGAGCGATAGGGTCCATGACCTCCTTGGCCGTCTGTAAGCGCGGTCGAGTCACCACTTCATCGGAGAGAGCCCGAATTCGAGTCCGCATCGATTCATAAAGATCCAGAATCTCTGACTTGGAGAGAACACCTCGTTGCAAAAGAAGAACAGCGGTGGCCAGAACCGGATCGCGCGCCTCATCGGCCTCGATCTCTTCTCGGTCCCGATACTCTAATTCGACATCACTCCCGGCATGCGCCAGCAGTCTTACCGTTTTGAGATGACAAAACACCGGACGACGATTCTCTCGACAGATCTCTATCGCTCTCGAAACCACATCGTAAGACTCCACCAGAGAGGTACCATCCGCCTGAAGGTAAGTAAATCCATGTCTTCGTCGGACATTGCCCTCGATCCAACCTCGTGGAGTGCGAACCGAAATCCCCAATCCATTGTCCTCGCATACGAAAAGGATGGGCAGCGGAAGATTTTGACGAGACGCCCATTCACAAGCGCCCAGAGCCCCCTGCGCCACGCCATGCCCCAGACTGGCATCGCCAAAAGAGCAGCCGACAATCGCATCCTCAGGAACCTTCAATTCCAGACCGAGATGTCGTCCCCTTTCGATCGCAAAGGCCGCTCCCATCGATTTGGGAAGGTGGCTGGCGATTGTCGAGGTCTGAGGTGGAATCCAGAGAGGTCGACTCCCGAAAACCTTGTGGCGTCCTCCCGAAATCGGATCCTCTGAACTGGCCACGAGGCCGAGAAGAACATCCCAAAGCGGAGTACTTGGGATCCCATGCGCAGCTCCTCGCCAAGCACGACGCAGAAACAAGGCCCCGCTTCGATAATGCAAAAAAACCGGATCGTCCAAGCGCAACAGATCCCCCACCACCACATTGCCCTCGTGCCCTGAACTACCGATGGTGTAAAAACTCCGACCTTTTCCTTTGAGTCTACGAGCTTCGAAATCGAGATGACGGGAAGCCACCTGAGCCTCGAAAAGGGCTACGGCCCGCGAAGCGGTCAACCGAGTCCTCGGACCGATCGGATCTTCCGCTCTCAATCGACCAGCCGAAAGATCCGCCTCTTCAGCCGCTTCGACTCCCTGAACGAAACTGTTATCTACGGCTTCTACCCGACTGACAGCCACGCTCATACCTCCGACAGAAAAGATCGGATGTGACGTTTCTACGAAAAGGATCGAGGTTCTCGAGCAACTCCGAAACCAGTGAAGTCATCCTAGCTCAGTATAATCAGGACACCAGAGCCTTTGGAAGACATTCGGAACCGCTTTTGACACGACGGATCCGATTCACTATCTTTTCGCCCCAGAAGTTCGCTTCCCCCCTGTGTTCGAGATACGCAATGAATTCCGATTCTCTTGACCCCGCCGAAACCAGCACCGTGGAGAGGTCTCGTCGGATCTCCCCGAACGCCTGGGTCCCTCGCCAAATTTTTCTTACCCGAGGAGTCGGGTACCACGAAGATCGCCTGCATTCTTTCGAATTGGCACTCCGTGAAGCTGGACTCGCCCCCTTCAATCTGGTCACGGTTTCCAGCATCCTTCCACCCGGATGTGATGTCGTTCAACGTGAAGATGGACTGACCGAACTCCTCCCGGGCCAGATCGTGTTTTGTGTGCTCGCTCGCGAAAATACCGATCAGCCTCACAAGAGGATCACCGCCTCCGTTGGAATGGCCATCCCCGAAGATCCCACTCAGCACGGCTACATCAGCGAACACAATTCACAAACCGAAACCCCGAACCAATCCAATCGGCACGCAGCCTTTCTCGCCGCAGATATGCTCGCGACCAGCATGGGACGAACGCTCGATTCCCGCCCCCAAGCTCGGCAAGAAGGTGGAACCTTCCGGATCGAAAACCGTAGCATCCAAACCCAAGCGATCACAGCAGAAGCGATCGGTCGAAAAAACGGATCCTGGACTACAGTTGTCGCCTGCGCCGCTTTTGTCCTCTGAATCCCTTGGCCCACAACACCCCACCTCCCCTTCCCCTTTACTCCGAAAACACGGCTTCGGTCGTCGAGGAAGCTGAAGTGGTCGTCCTCCCTGTTCCCTACGAGAAAACAGTCACTTACGGTCAAGGTACCGCCAAAGGACCGGATGCGATCCTTCGGGCCAGCGCCGAACAAGAGACCTTCGATCCCGAGCGTGGAGTCGAAATTGCCCGAACTCGAATTTTTACTCTTCCCTCCATCGATCGCCCCTCAGCCCCTCCCGAAGAGATGGTGAAGTCGGTTTACCAGACCCTGACTCCACACGTCCAGAAAAGTCGATTTACTCTCACACTCGGAGGAGAACACACGCTGACACTAGGGGCTGTTCAGGCCCATCTGCATTCATCCCCAAAACTTGCAATCGTACAAATCGACGCGCACTTGGATCTTCGCAACCGATATCTCGAGCGTTCATTGAGTCATGCCACGGTCATGCGCAGAATCTTCGAACTCCCGGAAAAACCGCTTCTTATACCCGTAGGTACCCGAAGCGTCAGTCTGCAGGAATCCGAGTTTATAGTCGATAACCAGATCGCTCCTTTTTGGTCTCATCAAATCGACTCGCGAAACGACCAATGGATCGATCAAGTCCTGGAGTCGACCGGTGACCGACCGATCTACTTGACACTTGATATCGATGGACTCGACCCCTCTCAAGCTCCAGGGACCGGAACTCCCGAACCGGGAGGACTGGACTACCCGACACTCTGTTCGCTCCTGGACCGCCTCGGATCCAGCGGCAGACTGAGAGGCATGGATCTCGTCGAAGTCGCTCCCATTCCGGGACAACAAGTAACCGAAAGTCTTGCCGCCCGCCTGATCTCCAGGGTTCTGGCCGCTCGACTTCCCGCGAATTCAGATTGGATCTCACGCTTGCAGTCCTGTTCCGACGGTCGGTAAAATCCTTCCCGTGCAAGATTTCGAGAGACCCGAGCGAATCGGTCCCCATCATATCGGACCCGAAATGGGTCGGGGCCCGCACGGTATCACATGCAGTGTGCGAAACGATCAGACCAGTCGACTCGGATGTCTCACCTGGCTGGCCCCCGATCTGGCCGAAGATCCCCTCGCATTTCTGGAGTATTTGCGTCGTTTCCGAGCCGATCATCGACTCGATATCGATCGAATCGAACCGATCGTGGAGTTCGGTGGTATCGATGAAGGTCACCCCTTTGTCCGAATGAGCCGTTTTCCGTTGACCCCACTGATCGAACAGTGGGAAGGATCGACTCCTGCTCCACAAGTTGCGATCCAGACCACTCTCGACCTCTGTCGAGCGCTCTCTCAGATTCACGAGTCCGGACTCTTTCCCTCCCGCCTCGTTCTCGCAGAACTCTGGCTAGATGCCCGCAACTCCCTGCGCATTCCAGAACTCGCCCTGGTCGCCGCTCACTTTCGTCAGGCGTCTATAAGCTCTTCTACCAAATCGACGGATTCCGATCTATTACGCGCGGTTGACCTCTTCCTCTCAGGAAAATGTCTCTATCTCGGCCTCACCAGTCGCCGCCTTGCCGGAACGCGAGGACTTCCTGGCATGCTCGGCATGTCGAGCAAAGATCCTCCACCTCGTCCCTGCGCACTACGAGCCAATCTGCCCAGACGACTGGATGCACTGACATTCGGCGCTCTGGGTCTAGATGAAAATCAAGCCCCCAAGGACCTCGAGGAGATGGCCCAGAAACTTCGTGAAATTCGCCCTCTCCTACCCAGTTCGGTCCGCATACTGCGCCCTTTCGATCCCGCCCCGAAAAACCACACCTTCCGTAATCTCATCCTCGGCATGTGCACACTGGCACTGATTGGCGGGGTCCTTCTTTTCCTGTACCAAGAGGAATTCAGGCGAGCCATCCAGGACCGCCCGGACGATCTGGGTGGAATCGAATCGCTCGCCCCGGTCGTCTCCGATCTGGAAGTTCGACTCAAATCTTATGGTCGTCCATCGAGTCCGCGTCCGGTTCACTCCGCTCTCCTACTCTCCTGGCGCGCGCTGATCGAAAAGGGGCCGGATGCCGCCACGACTCATCTCCAACAGAATCCTCCCGGCCCGAACTACGCATTGCCAGCTGCCCGGGCCTGGGAAGCCATCGAATACGTCCGGCAACTCGAGCAGATCCTCGATCAAGCCGACCCTTTACCTGGACTTCTCCTGATCGAACGCCACCTGCAAGTAGAAAATTTCGATCTCCTGACTCGATTGACCTTGAGCCGAAAAATGGGGAAATACCCCGATCGGCTCGGTCCGTTCCTCAAACAACTTTCGACCGACGCCCTCCGGGCCGTTTTCGGTCCTCCTCTTTTTCGCGGGGCCACTCAAGCCCCCTCCACCGCGGAATGGCTCGCTCACCTTGATTGCCGTCGAGCTCGAGGCTGGATCCTTGTCGCCATCGGAACGGTCCAGGATGAAGAAGCGAAAATCCGTTGCTGGCGAGCATTTCGAGAACTGGCCCAACCTCGCCCTCAGGAGCAGGCCCAACACGTTCTCCGTTCACTTTCCGGGAAACGGAAGCAAGCGGTTTTACGAGCCTTTGAGTACCTACGAATCAAAGTTCCTGAAAAACAGTAACCCCGCAGGATCAAACTCGGTCCAGCAAACGAATTCCCCGGAACTCGACCGCCTCCACCAGATGGTGAACCTGAACACTCGGAGATTCTTCCAGGTCCGCCAACGTCCGTCCCAAACGAAGAATGCGATCGTGGGAGCGGGCAGAAAGCTCCAGGTCGCGCATGGATTCTCTTAAAATCCGTCTCCCACCACGATCCAGGTTGCAAACCTCGAGAAGAACATTCGACGGAAGTAACGCATTGGATTTGCCACGGTTTTCCGGACGCCTTTCCGCCCAAGCCCGAGCTTTCAGCACCTCGGCTTGCATGAACTCGGTATCCGCTCCCTCACTTCCTCCTCCGTGAAGAATTTCGAAGGGAACGGACTGCAAGGTCACTCGCAAATCGATTCGATCCAGAATCGGGCCTGAAATCCTTCCCGCGTATCGTTCTCTCTGCCGAACCCCGCAACGGCACCCTATCCCCTCCCCGATTCCCATTCCACAAGGACAGGGGTTCATCGCCGCCACCAGTACAAATTCGGAGGGAAACCGTACCGATTGCAATCCTCGATTGAGCCGAATTTCTCCCGCCTCCAACGGCTCGCGAAGACTCTCCAGGCATCGTCGTTGAAACTCGACGACCTCATCGAGGAAAAGAACCCCATGATGAGCCAAACTGACTTCTCCCGGCCTGGGAACATGACCTCCACCGATCAATCCAGGTTCACTGATCGTGTGGTGCGGAGCCCTCCACGGACGTTCCCGAATCAGCGGAGCCCCGGGAACATGAAGGCCGGCCAGGGAATGAATCGTGGTCACCGAAACCGCCTCTTCCAGGGTCAGAGGGGGCAACAGCATCGGGAAACAGCGAGCAAGAAGTGTTTTCCCGGTCCCCGGTGGCCCCACCATCAGAACGTTGTGCCCCCCGGCCGCCGCGACCAGAAGACCTCTTTTCGCTCTCTCCTGTCCCCGGACCTCGGAAAAATCGGGCCCGGAAAACTCAGGAATGACCTCTTCGGGTAATCCGGGACCGAGCAGATCCCCAGTGCCAGCCAGATATTCGATCGCTTCACCCAGATTCCGCGCCGAGAGGACGCGAATCCCCTCCAACGCAGCCCCTTCCCGGGCATTTTCCGGCGATACGATCACCGTCGCCATTACGTCGCGACCCTGTAGTTCCTGGAATATGGGAAGGATACCGGCCACCGGCCGAATCGATCCGTCCAGAGCCAGTTCGCCAACCAGCCAGGTACTCTTCAAAGTCGGCCACTGGACATCCAGAACCGCCGCCGCCACTCCCAGAGCGATCGGAAGATCGAACCCCGCTCCTTCTTTGGGCCGGGAAGCTGGAGCCAGATTGATGGTCATTCGGCAATCCCGGGGAAAGGCGATCCCGATGCGCGTCAGCGCCGCCCGCACCCGATCTAAACTCTCCCGGATCTGTCGATCCGGAAGCCCAACGATCGAGATCTTCGGCAATCCTCGGTCCAGGGCCACTTCGATCGTGATGCGAGTCGCCTTCATCCCTTCGACACCCACCGATCGAATCCGCTGTAACTTCATCAAACCTCCCTTTCACTATCAAAATCTCCTCTGGAGCAGAAGGACTCACTGTATACCCACGATGCGACAGCAAGAGGACATCCACCCGCAGTTGCCTGTACCCTCTGTTTCTTAGACATAACCGCCTGATGACGCGAGCCTGGAACGTCTCCACCCCCGACTCTTCGAGAACCCAAGAAATCTTCGACAACCGATCCAAGTGAACTTTCCCGGTTCACCTACAACTCCCAAAAACAATAATTGATGAGAATCCCCCGATTTCCGCTTCTTCAAAACGCTCCAGATATTGATAATGTCTCCATGCCTTCCAAACTCTTGACTTCGAAAGAAGATATTCGGGAATCTCACCCCCACAAACTCGAAGATCGTTTCGGCCGAATCGCAACGTATTTACGTGTTTCGGTCACCGACCGATGCAATCTCTATTGCACGTACTGCGTGCCTTCCGAGGACATCAAACTATTTCCCAAACCGGACCTTCTGACCTTCGGAGAGATCGAACGAACGGTCCGTATCCTGGTTGCGCTGGGAATCCGAAAATTAAGAATCACCGGAGGTGAGCCTCTTCTGCGCAAGCAGCTACCCGATCTGATCGAACGTTTGGCTGGAATCGAAAGCCTCGAAGGAATCTCGATGACCACCAACGCGACAAAACTGGCCCCGATCGCAACCGCTCTCGCCGACGCTGGACTCGACTCGGTCAATATCTCACTGGACAGCATCGATCCGGTACGTTTTGCCCAGGTGACCCAAGGGGCCCAACTCACTCCGGTCCTGCAGGGTATCGACGCCGCCCTGCAAGTCGGCCTACGAGTCAAGCTCAATGCGGTCGCCCTCGCGGACCTCACCAAAGAAGAAGCAATCTCCCTGATTCAGTACGGGATCGATCGGGATATCACGATACGATTTATCGAATGGATGCCTCTTTGCGGGACTAGTTGGGATCGGGAGCAATACGTTCCCTTGACCCACCTGGAAACCGCTCTCCACCAGCACTTCCAACTAGAGCACGTTCCGGAAGCCTCGGATGTAGCTCGCGAATATGCTATCCGGGGAACTCGATCCCGAGTCGGCTTCATCACCAGCCTTTCACGCTCGTTCTGTTCCACCTGCAACCGATTGCGTCTTTCGGCAACCGGCCAATTACGTTCCTGTCTTTTCAGTCAATCAGGAGAGAACCTACGCCCACTCCTGCGCGAGGGAGCCTCGGACTCGGAAATCCGAGCCACCGCTCTCCGAACCGTTGCCGCCAAACCCAGGGCTCACGGCAGCGACGACGGGTTTCCCGGCATCGAACACGATTTCCCAGAACCGATCATCCGCAGTATCGGAGGATAAGTTCTTCCCTCCTCCTCTCGCCTCTTTTCCCGACGAAATATCCACCCTTCCGTATACTGCCATTTTCTCATCCTTCTATAAATTTCGAGTATCCCCATGAACCTCAATTTACGTGACGAGGATATCCTTGAGTACCACTCCGAACCGCGCCCAGGCAAACTGGAGGTGCAAGCGTCCAAACCTTGCCTGACTCAACTCGATCTATCGATCGCCTACAGTCCCGGAGTCGCTCTTCCCTGCCGGAAAATCGAAGAAGACCCCACTCTTGCCTACAAATACACCGGTAAGGGGAACCTCGTCGCCGTGGTTAGTAACGGAACCGCGGTTCTGGGCCTAGGAGACATCGGAGCCCTCGCCGGGAAGCCGGTCATGGAAGGCAAAGGAGTTTTGTTCAAGCGGTTTGCCGGAATCGATGTATTCGACATAGAACTCAACACCAAAGACGCCGACGAGCTGATCCGAACCTGTCAGATTCTCGAGCCGACCTTCGGAGGTATCAATCTCGAAGACATCAAAGCTCCCGAATGCTTTCACATCGAGGAAACGCTCAAGAAAACGATGGATATTCCCGTATTCCACGATGACCAGCACGGAACAGCCATTATTGCCGGAGCCGGCCTGATCAATGCGCTCGAGATCGTTGACAAATCGATAGAGGAAATCCGGATTGTCGTGTGCGGCGCCGGCGCAGCCGGAATCGCTTGCGCCGACTTCTTCGTCTCCCTCGGGGCTGACAGTAAAAAGATTCTGATGACCGACTCCAAAGGCGTCATCCACCCCGGACGAACCGAAGGCATGAATCCATACAAGGCCCGTTATGCCCAGGAAACCTCGTGTCGATCCCTTGCCGACGCCATGCAAGGAGCCGATGTGTTTTGTGGTGTCAGCGTGGCGGGCATGGTTACCGAAGAGATGCTTCTCTCGATGGCGAAAGACCCGATCGTCTTCGCGATGGCCAACCCAGACCCTGAAATCCCCTACGATGTCGCTCTTCGAGTCCGCGAAGACGTCATCATGGCCACAGGCCGGAGCGATTTTCCCAATCAGGTCAACAACGTCCTGGGGTTTCCATTCCTCTTCCGGGGCGCCTTAGATGTCGGCGCAACCGCCATCAACGAGGAGATGAAACGTGCCGCAGCCCTGGCCCTGGCCAAGTTGGCCAAGGAACCGGTTCCCGAAAGTGTCCAAAAAGCCTACGGCAACCAGAAAATCCGATTCGGACGCGAATACCTGATTCCCAAACCGTTCGACCCCCGCGTCCTTCTGTGGGAAGCTCCCGCCGTCGCCCGCGCCGCCATGGAAAGTGGCGTAGCCCGTACACAGATCGATCTGGATAAATATGTCGAACAACTCGAACGATTCCTCGGTCGCACCCGTACCGTAATGAGAGCCGTGGAAAATCGAGCCCGAAAAGAACAAAAACGGATTATCTTTCCTGAAGGCTGTGAGGAAAAAGTAATCCAGGCCGCTCAAGTTCTGGTCGGGAGCAAGATCGCATGTCCTATCCTGGTCGGCTCCTCCCAGGAAATCTCTCAGACCGCGGAGCGAACAGGAGTCTCTCTCGAGGGGATCCAGATCGTCGACCCGGCCACCTCCGCCTCCCGCGAGCAGTGGAGCGAAGAGTATTATCGACTACGGTCTCGCCGGGGCATTTCGCCTCACCGTTCTCAACTACTGATGAACGATCCGCTCTACTTCGGACTCATGATGCTACACATGGATGAGGGTGACGGCCTTGTCTGCGGCATCAACCGCTCCTACCCGGAAACGGTTTCACCTGGCCTCCAGATCATCGGACTCCAAAATGGGGTACAGCGCGCCGCCGGTATGTACATGGTCGTACTTTCAAACAAGGTGCTCTTCTTCGCCGATGCCACGATCAACATCGACCCGACCGCCAAAGAACTCGCAGAAATCTCGGTTCTAAGCGCGCGCACGGCCCAGAATTTTTTCCATATCGAGCCCCGGGTGGCTCTCCTGTCTTTCAGCAATTTTGGCAATGTCCGTCACCCCTTGACCGAAAAAGTATCCCGTGCGGTTCAGATCGCGCGAGACCTGGCTCCAGACCTGATCATCGATGGAGAAATGCAAGGGGACACCGCGCTGGTCCCAGCTCTGGCCGAAAATGCCTTCCCTCATTCTCAAATCGCGGGAGATGCCAACATCCTCATCTTCCCGGACCTACAAAGCGGAAATATCGCCTATAAATTGGTCCAGCACCTGGCCGGGGCAGAAATTGTCGGCCCAATTATTTTGGGCATGGCCAAGCCGGTAAACGCAATCAATCACTATTCCTCGGTCGGAGAGATCGTCAACATCAGTTCTATCACCGCCGTCCAGGCCAGCCTGGAATCGGCGCCCTCTCCCCTTGAAGTCAACCCGACCAGTTGAAGCCACTGATCCTTTGCAACATTGACATGACAGGAAGGATTTCCCGTTGAGTTCTCGTTTTCTTCTGCTCCTCACCGGAAGCCGTAGAGGAGAAACCATTCCCATCGAGGAGTTTCCTCGTACTCTGGGTCGCGATTCGGATTGCGACATACCGCTGGAAGGCCGCCGACTTTCCGGTTGCCACGCCTCCTTGGAACTCGACCCGGAAGGTTCGGTCATTCTCACCGACCGAGAAAGCCGGAACAAAACCACCGTAGATGGCCGGGTGATCGAGTCGACTCCGCTTGCACACGGCTCCGTGTTGCGTCTAGGCGATACCGTGGTCGCTTTCCTCGAGTGCCTCCCTCCCCTCCCGAAAGAACCGATACACCTTGTTTCCGATTCCGGTGAAAGAGAGTGGGAGCTCTCCTTACCGGTCATCACCATCGGTCGCGAAGACTGGAATATCATTCTCACCCAAAGCGGAAAAACCTCCGGAGATCACGCCAAAATCGTCAGAACCTCCGAGGGACATCTTGAAATTCACGACCTGGCGTCCACCCACGGCACGGAAGTACAGCATCAACGAATCCGTGGTCCTCACCGCCTCCAACACGGTGAAAAAATTCTTTTAGGTGACCTGTCGTATGTTTGTCGATTCGGGAATCGACCTCTACCTGAGGCTCCCAAAATATCCTTCGCCCTGATTGGACTCGCCGGGGAGATGGAAGGGCGAACCATCGAAATCCCCGAAAGCGGACTCACCCTGGGAACCCATTCCGGATGCGATCTGGTCTTTGAAGACGGAGAAGTCAGCAACCGTCACGCCCAGTTCAAGCATTCTTCCGGCGCGATCTCGCTCAAAGACTTAGAAAGCACCAACGGAACTCACGTCGGCGGAGTCCGCACCGACTCCAGAGTTCTCCAACATGGCGAAGAGATCCGCATCGCCGCCCACAACCTCTTCGTTTTCCGCAACACGGAACAGCCAGAAGAATCCTTCCACCTGACCTTCACCGGTGGAGAACGAGGTGGAGAGGATTATGTCCTTGCCACCAAGGGGACCACACTCGGTCGTGATAAATCCTGCGATCTCGTGCTCAACAGCCCCAAGATTTCGAAACGGCACGCGCATATTCTTTTCGAAGGAGGCGCCTTCCGGGTCCGGGATCTAGGCAGCACCAACGGCATTCAAATCGATGGTCGTAAAGTCGACGACCACGCACTCACTCACGGAAACCGGATCGGAATCGGCGATTACGAAATCCTGTTTCGCTCCAGCGCTCTCCCTCGCCCCGAACAGTTGGTCCTTGCTCAGTTCATGCTCGTGCCGATGGGCGGCGGAGAACCCATTCCGATCGGCAAGGAACCGATTGAACTGGGCCAAGGGGCTCACTGGGGACGAATTACCCCCGAAGATGGACGCCATCTCCTGGTTCGAACCGATGGGTACCAAACCGTGCTTTCTCACGGCGAAGTCCTCCGATTCGGAAAGCAGCGCTTTCGCTTCAAAAACTCCCTCTTACCTCTCGAAGAGGACCCAGGCATCGCTCAGGCCACCTTCATGGCTATGGGGGTCGCGGCCGCAGTGACTCTGGCGCTGCTCTTAACCCTGTTCCAGACCATGGGGAGCGAAGACGACACCGATCTTCGCAATCAGCGAGATGTTCGAGCATCCCAAGCCGATACCCAAGAAAAGAAAATCTCGATGCCCGAATCCCAGCAACTCGAACTGGGTTTACAGCGAGTCGCCAACCTCGTGCAATCGCGAGACTGGGAGGCCGCTCTTTCCTCCCTCACCCAACTCCGAAGCGGATTCAAAAACTCAGAAAACCGGCTCCGCTGCGCCGACCGCTACCAGAGAGTGGAAGCCATGCAGGAGGCCTTTTCCGCCCTCGACCGTCCCCGCCCCATTCCGGCTGACGATTCCCGGGGACGTGCGGCCCTCGCAGAGTTACTCCGGCAAGGTATTCAACGATCCCATCCTCTGGGCGTGGCCCTATGGGCCTACGAAAACCGACTTCTCTCGGAAGGAGACCCTTTCCTGGCCAGCTATCTGAGCAAACACCCAGAAAAAATTGCTCTCGCAGAATCCATCTGGACTGAAACCGGACGCCCACGCCCGGACGGTGGACTTGTCGTCCACGAGGGAAAACTGATGGGGCCCCAGGATGTTCGCAAGCTCCAGGAAGCTGCGCGGGCCAAGCTTCAAGCCGACAAGGAAGCCCAGCAACGCATGCGAGCCATGATCGAGGCGCGAGAAAAACGAAAGGCGGAACAGCGTCGAATCGAGTCGCTCTATGAGAACTTCTCGGCCGAAGTCGAGGACTTGGTCCGGACCTACCTCTTTAGTCGAGCGGTCACCGAATATCAGAAATTGAAAAAGCTGGTCGCAACCCAACCCCTACTGGTTCAGAAAATCGACCAGAGACTCGTCCGGTTGCAGCAAATGGCCAGCATGATGGGTCGCCTGATTCAAGCGGTTTCCAACGGAGAACTTCGCAACGCCGATGCCGTATTCGGAGGATCGACTCGCGGAAAGATCGTCCATGCTGACCTGGCTGGATATAAAGTTCGTTTTACACAAGGGGGTGAAGCAACCCTGAAATGGAGCCACCTTTACCCCAAACAGATGGCTGACTTTTTGGTCCGCATGCCCCTGTCACCCGAAGACAAGTTCTTGCTTGGCGTTTTCGGATACGAACACCAACTGCTCGATGTCGCCAACAAGCATTTTGTCGATCTCTACAACAACGCCCTCGACTTCCGTCCTCGCATCAACCAGTACCTCCAGGCTCGACTTGGGCTTGACCGGATTCCTGAAGGAGGATTTGTCCCCTACAAAGGAGTTCTCGTGACCGCAGAAGAGCGCGGCAAACGAGGAGAGGGACTCGTTCGGCACGATGGCAAATGGGTGACACCCGAAGAGCGAGAAAAATATCTGGCGGGATACACCAAATTCAAAGGGGACTGGGTTCTCAAGGAAGATGCCGAACTGTACGCCAAGGGCCTCTCCAAGTATCAGGGAAAATGGTACACCAAAGCCGAGATCCAGAAAATCCGGTCGCAATGGGAGCACGCCTGGACTCGGACGACCACACATTACGACATCCGCTGCAACATCTCCCCTGAATTCATCGACGAACTGGCCGTGGTGATGGAGAAATCCTATTCCCACTACACAGAATACTTCGGCCGTGAAGCTCAGCGGCGGATGAAAATCTTCGCCTTTCGGACCTACGAAGATTATCGGAACTACTGCATCAAGAACGGTCACGAAAGCAATCTGCGCGCGGGAGGATTTGCCAGCAGCGCCAACCTCACCGGTGTCGGGTGGGATCGCACCAACAACACCAAAACCTTTTTTTCCACCATGATTCACGAAGGGAGCCACCTCTTCTACTTCAGCGCTTTCCCGGGTGTTTTCCCCTCCTCCTGGTACGCGGAAGGAATTGCCACTCAGTTCGAAGGGCACCAGTGGAACAAAAAGAAACAGGAACTGACCTTCGATCATATTTCACGCCGCCGCCTTCCCTTCATCCAGATGCAAATCCGCAAAAAAGAACAATTTGCCATGAAAGAGCTTGTCGGCGGTAACGCTCTGGTTCAGATCAACAAAGGCCCCGTCGAGGCCAGCACTTTTTATTCGCAATGCTGGTCCATTTTCTACTATCTCAAGAATTGCGAGGTCGAATCCTACAAGGAACGATTCCTTCGCTACCGCAAAGCGATTGATAGCGGCTCATTTTCGTACGAACGCATGCGCCGGGGGCCCCCTCCATTCCTGGACTTCTTTCAGGATGTTCTGGATGAGTTGGAAACCGACTGGAAAAAGTTTGTTCTCGGCCTCAAGCCCTGAAACCCCTCTCCCGAGATGGAGGTTAGCTGATTTCCACGCCTCCAAAAAAGAATGGAACAATTCGCGCGACCAGAAGGATGAAGCTGCTCGCGTAGATCGATCCCGGAATCCAAAATATACACCATCCAAAAACTCGAGATCTCCGTTTTTCCAGCTCCTCGATTTCAGAATGTAACCGAGCGCTGAGAGCTCCCCGATCGAAACGTTCCTCCACCGTTTCAGGTTCCTCGAGCATCGCATCTCGCGAATCAGGCTCTTCACCCACGATCCACCGACGGACTTCCGCATCCATTTGCTTTCTCGGTTCCGGCGCCTCGATCACCCCACGCGCCGTGACAAAAGCGACCGATCCGGCCACACCCGACTCAAGCAAGGTGACCAGAAAACGCCAGTAACGCAGTTTGATCCCCGTACGTAGCCAGTCCCCCACAAGCGGCGTCCTCCCCAGGGCACGATCGCTAAGCCGAGCAAAGTTCGGGGAATATCTTCTCCACCAATACCCACAAAGAACCGTAACGACCGCTCCGTCCAGCCCAACCATCAAGAACATCCAGTTCGCGAGCTCACCCCGCTGAAACCATCCTGGGAGGAAAAGCGCGAGGAATACCAGGTGAGTCACCAGAAACACGGTGGCAGCCACGCGCAAACCCTGATCCCACCGGCTCTTGCATTCTCGAAGCTCCCGGGCTACGACATCGAGATGCTCCCCCAGTCGGCCGGAAGCTTCACCCGCGCGTACCTGATCGATCTCCCAGGTTCCAAAGACATCGGATCGTTCCGATAGCGCTTCGGCCAGAGTAACGC